>JADLBT010000200.1 GCA_020847555.1 Gemmataceae bacterium | reverse complement strand
TGGGCTTTCACCTGACCACGGACCGCTGACCGCTGCGAGAAAGGCTCCCTTGATGGAATTGATGGATAAATGGAAGGTCCAGGATTCCCTGGAAACGTACCGCGTCCGCCAGTGGGGGAAAGGTTACTTCTCCATTAACAGGCAGGGCCACGTCACCGTCCTGCCGACCAAGAAGGCGGACCGCGTGATCGACCTGAAGGAGCTGGTCGATCAGCTGCAGACGCGCGGTATCCAGTTGCCCATCCTGCTCCGCTTCACCGACATTCTGCGCCACCGCGTCGGTGAGATTCACGACGCCTTCAAGGCGGCCATCAACGAGTTTGACTACCAGGGCGAGTACACCTGCGTCTATCCGATCAAGGTCAACCAGCAGCGCCACGTCGTCGAGGAGTTCCTCGACTTCGGCAAGCCGTACGGGTTCGGCCTCGAAGCGGGGTCCAAGCCCGAACTGCTCGCCGTTCTCGCGCTGTCCAACGGCATGGACACGCCAATCATCTGCAACGGGTTCAAGGACGACGAATTCATCAAGATGACCGTCCTGGCCCGCAAGATCGGCAAGAACATCATTCCGGTGGTCGAGAAGTTCACCGAGCTGGAGACGATCGTCCGCTACGCCGAGGAGCTGCGCGTCAAGCCGGTGATCGGCATCCGCGTCAAGCTCGCGTCGCGCGGGGCGGGGCGCTGGAAGTACAGCGCGGGCTTCCGGTCGAAGTTCGGCCTGACGCTGACCGAAACGCTGGAGGCGTTCGAGTACCTCAAGGAACGCGACCTGTCCGACTCCCTCCAGCTGGTCCACTTCCACCTCGGCAGTCAGATCACCAACATCCGCAACATCAAGAACGCCCTGACCGAGGCGGCCCGCGTGTACGTTGAGCTGCACCGTGTCGGTGCCGGCGTGAAGTACCTCGACGTCGGCGGCGGCCTCGGCATCGACTACGACGGCTCGCAGACCGACTTCGAGTCGTCCGTCAACTACACGCTGCAGGAGTACGCCAACGACGTCGTCTTCCGCATCAAGAGCGTCTGCGACGACTCCGGCGTCCCGCATCCGAACATCATCTCCGAGTCCGGCCGGGCGGTCGTCGCGTACCACAGCGTCCTGGTGTTCGACGTCCTCGGCGTGTCCAACTTCGACCGCTTCCAGGTGCCGCCGGAGATCCCCGACGACGCCCCGCAGCAGGTCGTCGAGCTGCAGGGGACGTACCGCGACCTGTCGAAGAAGAACCTGCTGGAGAGCTACCACGACGCCGTCCAGACGATGGACGAGACGCTGTCGCTGTTCAACCTCGGCCAGCTGACGATCGAGATGCGCGCCCTTGCCGAGCGGCTGTTCTGGGCGGTGTGCGGCAAGGTGCTCAAGATGGTCCGCGAGATGGACTACGTCCCGGAGGAACTGCAGGGGTTGCAGCCGCTGCTGTCGGACACGTACTTCTGCAACTTCTCGATCTTCCAGTCGATGCCGGACAGCTGGGCCGTCAAGCAGCTATTCCCGATCATGCCGATTCACCGGCTGAACGAGGCGCCGTCGCGGCGGGCGGTGCTCGGCGACATCACCTGCGACTCGGACGGCAAGATCGACCAGTTCATCGACCTGCGCGACGTGCGCAACACGCTCGAGTTGCACCCGTTCACCGGCGAGCCGTACTACCTCGGCGCGTTCCTGCTCGGCGCGTACCAGGAGATCCTCGGCGACCTGCACAACCTGTTCGGCGACACGAACGCGGTCCACGTCAGCCTCGACGACGACGGCGAGATCAACCTCGACGAGGTCATCAAGGGCGACACGGTGCGCGAGGTGCTCGCGTATGTCCAGTATTCCGCCGACGAGCTAATCACCCGCATGCGCAAGGACGTCGAGCGGGCCGTGCGGGCGGGGCGCATCTCGCTGAACGAGTCGCGGCAGATGCTGCGCTTCTACGAGTCGGGGCTGGAAGGCTACACGTATCTGGAAGAGCCCCAGAGCTGACCGCCGGCTCTTCCGGCGCGGCATGCCTCGTTGCCCGGGCGCGGGCGTCTCACCTGTGCTCCGGCCGCTCCCACCGGGAAGGCGGGGCTCGGTTGTTGGTTTTTCCCAACTTCTGGTTGCCTCCTCACCACCGCAGGGTATAATGTTACCCATTCCCCACAGACGTGACGACCCCTCCGGGTCATCTGGGTAACGTCGCTTTGCCCCTTTTCGTTCATCGAGGAAAGGAGTCCTCCATGTCCACCACCACCCTCACCGTCCGTATCGGCATTTGCGCTTCGGAGGATCTGGCGGAGCGTGCGGGGCGTGCCTGGGGCATCTGGCCCGTTGGCTACCCCGCCGCCGTGACCGCCGCCGGCGCTGCCCCCGTCTCCCTACCCCCGAACAGCACGGACCGCTGGGGCGACGTCCTGAACGACGTGCATGGGGTCGTGCTGGCGGGGAGCGACCGGGCGGGCGCGCCGCAAACGGCCGGAGCGACGAGCCTGCTGCACTGGTGTCGCGACCGCGGCCTGCCGGTCCTTGCCGTCGATCAGGGACTGCTGACGCTGAACACGACCTTCGGCGGCGGCAACTACCTCGACCTGTCTCGCGAGGTGCCGGAGGCGCTGCAGCACCGCCACCCGCCCGAGCCCGGACTGCGCCACGCGATCAACGTCGAGCGGAAGTCCCGGCTGGCCGGGCTGTACGGCGAGGGCGAGATCGTCGTCAACAGCGCACATCGGCGGGCGGGGTGCCGCGTCGCGCGCGGCTTCAAGGTCTGCGCCCGCGCGCTGGACAACGTGATCGAGGCGATCGAGGCCGAGGACGAGGTGTGGTTTGCGCTGGGCGTACAGTGGCAGCCGGCGGCGGCGACCGCTTCGGGCCTGGACATCCAGCTGTTCCGGGGACTGGTGGAGGCAGCCGCTCACCGGACGTTGCGCATCGTCCGAGGGTCGTCCCGAGCCCCGACGCCGCGCCGCGCCCCGCGCCGACGGCAGCTCGTCAGCGCCTAGCGCAGGTGCAAGGCAGATGGTGTGGCAGGGGTTCCTGGCAAGCCCACGGGTGGCGCCCCGTGGGCTTGCCAGAGCCCCTGCCACCCCAGGTCGCCTGTCCCGGCACCTAGCCGGCCAGCCGGCGCGGCTCGGCGGACGCCCGCGCCAGGAGCGCTGCCGGCGCGGCGTCGGGCAGGGCGAGGGTGTCCGGACAAACGAAGTACGAGTGCTCGAGTGCATATCTGCCGCGCAGCTCGGCGTGGCTGACGGTGTCGGTAAACGCCAGCCAGGCGGAGCCCGGCGCGAACCGCCACAACCGCTTGCGGCCCCGCTCCTGGAATTCCTCGCACTCCTTCAGGAAATCATGCAGGCGCAGCATGAAGGCGTCGTACTCGCTGCGCGCCCGCAGTCCGGGTTGAAACAGTCCGAGCAGCCGTCGCCCCAGCCGTCCGGCCAAACCCTGCACCCCGGCCGCCACGCGGTAGCGCTCCAGCAGGGCCGGGAACGTGTCGGACGTGGCCCAGACGCGCGGCTCGCTCGGGTTGACGTTCACGAACAGGCGAAGGATGCGCCACCCGCCGCTCGGGCGCGTCGGGAAGGCGTCGATGTGGAGCAGGTCGTTGCGCGCCTTGGGGCGCACGCGGCGGATCGCCTCCTCCTCCGGGCGGAAGGTGGCGCGGTCCGGGCGCCAGCGGCGCGCGTAGCGGGGTAGGGCCGATGCCAGCCACGCCGTCGCGCTCGCGGCGAACGCGGCGAGTACGTCGCGCAACCTGTCGGCCTGCCCCGCCGACGCGCGGCGGAAGCCGGCGACACGGCCGGTCGCCGGGTCATAGCTGATGTTCTTGTGGGTCCGGCCGCCGAGAGCCTGGCGGAGCAGGAACGCGCGATCGTCGCCCTCCGGCAGCGCGAAGGGGCAATGAGGGTGACTGACAACCTCGCCGCGCTCCAGCCGTTCCGCCAGCGTGGCCTCCGGCCGGACGTATTCGACCTCCATTGCCGCACCTCCTCGTGCCGTCCGGGCGCCGTGCCGGTGAGCGAACCATCCACAGCGGTCCAGGGGCGGGACGAGGGATATAGCTGCGAGCGGGAGACGGAACAAGGGCAGAAGCGCGCGCATGTCCGGCCACGGTTGAATACCGGCACGCCAATGGACCGTGAGGCAGGCAGGGACAAGGAGGGGGGAGGTGTGAAGGAGGATTGGTAAAGCCCGCGGGTGGCGCCCCGTGGGTCAAGCGCCGGGGGCTTGGCCCACGGGATGCCGCCTGCTTCAAGCAGCGGGTACGGCGTGGTCGTCGGTGCCGAGGGCGGGCGCTCCGGGGGGGGCGGCGGGCGCCGGGGACGGGAGGACGACCAGCGCGGGCAGCCGCAGGTCGAAGCGGGTCGGCCCCTGGTCGCGTGGCTCGTGGTGGACGTCGCCGCCGTGCTCGCGGGCCAGGCGCCAGGCGGTCGGCAGGCCCAGGCCGCGCCCGCGCCCGGCCTTGCGCCCGCAGTAGAACGGATCGAACAGGTGCTCGCGGTCCGCCGCGGACAGGCCGGGGCCGCTGTCCTCGACCACCAGGATGATCGTATCCGGCCCGGTCTCGACGCGCACGCCCGCCCACCCCTCGGGCGGAGCCGCCTCGACGGCGTTGCGCAGCAGACAGCGGAGGGCGGTGCGAGCGTGGGCGGGGTCGGCGTACAGGGTCACCGGCGTCGGCGGCTCCGTGCAGACGAGGCGCACCCTGCGCTGGTCCGCCAGCGGGGCCAGCGCCGCGGCCACCTCGCGAAGAAGGGCGCCGGCGTCCACGGCCTGCCGCCGCGGCACCGGCGGGCGGGCGAACTGCATCAGGTCGGTGAGCGTTTGGTGGATACGGGTAGCCTGGTTGACGATCGTTTGCAGACTGCGCTGCCGGGTGGGATCCTCCTCGCGGCCGAGCAGATACTGGGCCTGACCGGAGATGACCGCCAGCGGGTTGTTGATCTCGTGCCCGGCGCCGGCCGCCAGTTCGGCCAGGGCCGCCAGCTTGCGCGTCTGCAATCGATCCTCCTCACCGGCCCGCTGCTGTTCCAGGGCTGCCTGCAGCGTGTCGATGTCCTGCTGCAGCCTCTCCAGGGACGGCCAGTCGCGCACCCGGCGGTTCTCCGCTGCCAGCGCGAGCAGCTCGGGCAGCAGGGGGACGCGCGCGGGCGCCTCCCAGCACGAGGGCCGTTCGAGTTCCGCCTCGGCCTCGCGTACCGCCGCCTCGATCTGAGCACCGGCCAGGTCGAGGGCGGCCACCAGGTCGGTCGGTGCGGCGCCGACGGCCAGGTTCAGGCCGCGGCCACGCTGGCGCGCCAGCCCGACCGCCAGCTGAGCCACCCGGAACAACTCCGTGTCGGCCCCCAGAGATTCGGCCGTGTCCGCCGGCAGCGCGAGGTGCCCGGAGACGGCGCCGACCCACGGCGGCAGTTGCCACAGTCGATTGAGTCGGCGCGCGACGGCGGCCGAATCGAAAGCCGCCGCGACCTCCTCCCAGCCGCGCCGCAGCCGCTCGGAGTCGGCGGCCGATGCCGCGAGCCAGCCGAGAGGGGCGAGGAGCCCGCACACCCAGGCGTGGTCCGGCGGACAGCGGCCGGCCCGCTCAGCGAGCGCCTGCGCCAGCCGGGCGCAGTAGAGAGCCGATTGATAAATGGGGCGCAGCGCGGGGTGCCCCCAGTCAGCGTAGCCGAGGCCCGGGTACTCCAGGCGGCAGCGCGCCGCTTCCAGCGGGGCCGGGTCGCGCAGCAGCGTGGGGAAGAGCGAGAGGCGGGTGGGGTCGGGCTGCGGCAGCGCGTGGCGGAGCAGGAGGAGGACACAGCCTGGGTCGGTGCGCACCACCACCCACGCCTCCGCGGCCGGCGCACGCGCGAGTGCGACCAGCGAGGCGGCGCAGGGGGACAGCCAGGGTAATTGGATGGCGGCTTCGCCCAGTGCGTCCATGCGTCAAGGCCCGTGGCGGGACACCCGAAGACGACCCGGCGACCCGGGGCACGAGCGCTCCCGCGCCCCGGGCCAGAGGTTTCGGGCATGCGGCGGATTACGTGGAGGCCGGCATGGACTCGATTTCGAGCTGCCCGCACATCCGGTCGATCAGCGCGTCGATCTCGAACGGCTTGGGCAGGAAGTCGTCGGCGCCCGCGAGCTTCAGCTCCTGCACCTTGTCCTCCTCGATCAGGCCGCTGATGCACAGGATGCGCACGTCCTCGAGGGTCGGATCGGCCCGGACGCGGTGGCAGACTTCCTTGCCGTTGATGTCCGGCAGCATGACATCGAGGACGATCAGGTCGGGCCGGTACTCCTTGACCATCATGCCGGCGTCGAAGCCGGTCGTGGCCACGCGCACCTCGAACCGGCCGTCCTCTTCGAGCACCTTGGTCATCAGCTCGACCAACTCGATGTCGTCATCGACCAGCAGCACCTTGCGCTTGCCGCTCTCGAGGGCGTCGGTCGGGATGCCGTTGTCCTTCATGAACTTGTAGAGCATCTCGCGCGGGATGCGCCGGAAACGCGACCCCGGGACGCGGAACCCCTTCAGCTGCCCGTTATCGAAGCAGCGGATGATGGTCTGCTGGCTGACCTTGCAAATTTTGGCGGCTTCGCCGGTCGTGAAAACGGTCTTCATGGGTTCGTCCACCCCTTCCCGGCCGCAGCCGGTTCTCTTGAGTGTGGTCCGCACAAACCGCTTTCCGTGAAAGCTTGTCGGACCGAAATCATCCCTGATTTGCCTCGCTCGTGCCGAAGCAACAACAACGGCAATCCCTTCGCCCCGGTCCTCGGAGATGTGGGAGATCCCCCCCCACGTTGCGCATCGCCCGGTCTCGTTTCCGTTACCCGAGATTCACAGGGAGACAGGCTTACCGAGATTGCCACCTACCGCGATTATAACCAGAGGCCGAAACAAGTCAACGCGAATCGCAGACGTCTTATTGCCGCAACCTCTTATTGGACAAGACTTTATTTCGATCGTGCCAATTGCCTTATCCATCTGTCAAATCTTGGCAAGACCGAGATAATTGCGCAACGTTAGCTGCCTTGCCCGATCGAGGGCAAAGTCGCGCCCTTGCCGCGCGATGCCTCTCTTTATCGGGATCCCGCCTTCCCCCAGTTGCGTCCTTTTCCCCAGGTTGCCGGGTTCACTCTTGACAGGGGACGCATTCGGGGGCGGTTGCGGCGGGCGGGACGCCCAGGTAGACGAGCAAGATTGCCAGGTCGGCCGGACTGATGCCGCTGATGCGGCTGGCCTGCCCGACGCTGGCCGGGCGAATGCGAATCAACTTCTCGCGTGCCTCGGCGCGCAGCTGCGGGACTGCGGCGTAGTCGAAGTGGGTCGGGATCGGCCGCGCCTCCAGCCGGTGGAACCGCTCCACCTGAATCGCCTGCCGCTCGACGTAGCCGGCGTACCTGGTTTCCAGCACCACCTGTTCGGCCACGTCGGCCGCGACGCGCATCTCCCGCAGCGCGGAGTCGAGGGCACACAGGGCGGCCCAGTCGGTTTCCGGACGGCGGAGCACGCGCTCCAGCGTGTCGCCGTTGTGGCGGCGGGATCGCAGCAGGTCCGTCACCTCCCGGATTGCCGCCTCCTTCCGCTGCAGGCGCTGCCAGGCAGCGTCGGCGACCAGGCCGGCCCGACGGCCCAGGGGCGTCAGCCGCCGGTCGGCGTTGTCGTGCCGCAGCAGCAGGCGGTACTCCGCGCGCGACGTGAACATCCGGTACGGCTCATCAACGCCGCGCGTCACCAGGTCGTCGATCAGCACGCCGATGTACGCCTGGCTGCGGTCGAGGACCAGCGGCGGTGCCTGCTTGATCTTGAGGGCCGCATTGATGCCGGCCATGAGCCCCTGCGCGGCGGCCTCCTCGTACCCGGTTGTGCCGTTGATCTGGCCGGCGAAGTACAGGCCCGCGACCGGCTTGGTTTCGAGCGTCGGGTAGAGCTGCGTTGGTGGGGCGTAGTCGTACTCAACCGCGTAGCCCCAGCGCATCACCTCGGCGTTCTCCAGCCCCGGGATCAGCCGGAGCAACTGCTGCTGCACGTCGCTGGGCAGGCTCGTGCTGATGCCGTTGCAGTAGTATTCGAGCGTATGACGCCCTTCCGGTTCGAGGAAGATCTGATGCTGCGTCCTGTCGGCGAAGCGAACGACCTTGTCCTCGATCGACGGGCAGTAGCGCGGGCCGCGTCCCCGGATCTGGCCGGTGTACATCGGGGCGCGGTGCAGGTTGGCCCGAATGACGTCGTGGACAGTCGCGTTGGTATACGTGATATGGCAAGGCAACTGCGGCGGCTCGATCCGCTCGGTCGCGAAGCTGAACGGCCGAGGCTCGAAGTCGCCCGGTTGCTCCTCCAGCTTCGCAAAGTCGATGGTGCGGCCGTTGAGCCGGCACGGGGTGCCGGTCTTGAACCGGGCGAGTTGGAACCCGCAGGCGTTGAGGCTGTCGCTCAGCCCCTCGGCCGACTGGTCGCCGGCCCGGCCGCCGCGCGCCTTCGCCTCGCCCATGTGCATGAGCGCTTTAAGGAACGTCCCGGTGGTCAGGATCACAGCCCGCGCCCGGTACAGCGTCTCGCCGCGCGTCAGCACGCCGACCGCGCGCCTGCCTGGTTCCTCTTCAAAGTCCACGGGTGGCGTCCCGTGGGCTTTCGGCCCCCTGATGTCCTCAATGAGGATTCGCTCGACCAGTTCCTGACGCAGAGTGAGGCCAGGCTGGGCCTCGACGCGCTGCTTCATGGTGAACTGGTACAGCTTCTTGTCGGCCTGTGCCCGGGGCGAGTGCATGGCCGGCCCCTTGGTCCGGTTGAGCATCCGGAACTGGATGCCGGCCGCGTCGATGACCTTGCCCATCTCCCCGCCGAGGGCGTCGATCTCCCGGACGATCTGACCCTTGGCGACGCCGCCGATGGCCGGGTTACAGCTCATCTGGGCGACGGTGTCGGCGTTCATGGTCAGCAGGGCGGTGCGCAGGCCCATGCGGGCAGCGGCAAGGGCCGCCTCGGTGCCGGCGTGTCCCGCGCCGACGACGACAACATCAAAGTCGTAAATCAGTTGAGCCATGATCGGATACGCCGAGCCAGGAGGGACGACTCTCCAGGGAATATACCCAAGAGGGGGGATCAGAAAAAGGCCGATTACAGGCTCCGCTGCGTGGGAAGAAGCCAGGAACCAGGAACCAAACAAAGACCAGGCTCGCGGGTCTGGTCTTTTGTCCGTCCGTACAATGCGGGTAAATCGCGGGCCGGGTGAGCCCGCCAACCTTGTAACCGAATCGCCCTGTATTCCCATCCTGCCGCAAGCGGCAGGACGAACAGCCACGGCGATCACGTATGAGACCCTGGGGAGGCACATGCTGGACAACCCCGTTGTCATTATCCTGCTGACCATCGTGGTCCTGGTCCTGATCCGATTCGGGCTGGTCCTGCTGCTCTGCGGCGGAGACGTCGGGCGCATCGGACTGGCGGATCGGGGCCGACTGCGGATCCTGCGCGACCGGCAGTTTGCCGAGAAGGTCAAGGAGTTGCTCTACCCGCCCCCGCCGAAACCGTCGAAGCCGTCGGGCGAACCGCTGCGGCTGCTGGCGCTGCTCCAGCGCGACGGCCGGCTGGTCGATTTCCTCATGACCGAGAACATCCAGGCCGCCGACACCGAACAGATCGTGGCGGCGGTCAAGGAGCTGCAGCCGAAGTGGATGGAGGCTCTGGCGAAGTACGCCGACCTGGGGCCGGTGATCGCCAGGGCGGAAGGCGAGACGGTCGAGGTGCCGGCCGGGTTCGACCCGTCGGCCATCCGGCTGACGGGGAACGTGACAGGGCAGCCGCCGTTCCGCGGCACCCTGGTCCATCCCGGCTGGCGCGTCACGGCCCTGCGGGTGCCGGCCCCGCCCGAAGGCCAGGACGAGTTCGTCCTCCACCCCGCCGAGGTCGAACTGCCCTGATCCGTGGTCCGGGTGCGGCTGTCCGAGCCGCGCACGGTGGGCCGGACCGCTTCCATTGGACGAGGGGATCTGATGAAGTTCGACCTGCACATTCACACGGCGCGCCATTCGCCCGACAGCCAGATCGACCCGTTCGCCCTGCTCCGGCGGGCGCAGGCCGTCGGGCTGAACGGGGTGGTGATCACGGAACACGACTGGCTGTGGACTGAGGAGGAGTTGCGGGAACTGCGCGCCGCCGCGGATGGGCTGGTGGTGCTGGCGGGGATCGAGGTCAGCTGCCGCGAGGGGCACTTCCTCGCCTATGGCGTGACGAACCCGTTTGCGGTCCCGCGCGGCATCCCGTGTGCGACCCTGTGCCAGGAGATCCACCGTCAGGGGGGCGTCGTCGTGGCCGCCCACCCGTTCCGCTGGGGACAGAAGTTTGACGACATCCTGCATCGGGACCGGCCGGACCTGGACGGGCTGGAGCTGATGACGAACAACATGGACGCCACCGACCGCGCCCGGGCCGCAGAAATCCGGCGGGAACGCAAGCTTGCCGGCCTCGGATCCAGCGACGCCCACAGCGAGGAGGTGGTTGGCGTCTGCTACACCAACTTCGGCGCTCCCATCCGCACAACCGCCGACCTGGTCGCCGCCATCCGCGCGCGCCGCAGCACGGCACACGCCCGGTAATCCGGGACCGGAACACCAATCCCAGTCGGCGCCGTTCGGACCAGCCCGGAGCGCCAGCGCCGGGCACCGGGGGTGCTTGTCGCTGGCGCTCCGGGCTGGTAAAGCGCGCGCCAATCACTCGCCGGAGGAAGGAGCTATACTTCAGCAGCAATTCCCGGCGGGTGACGGCGGCTCTTGCTGCGAGAGGCGCACCGTGCCTGCGCCGGGCGTGGGGGGCGAGACGCGGTATCGGGAGAAACTACCATGACGGACGCGAGCGGCGAGGGCCGATTGCTGGGGCATGTGGGGTGGGACGGCTCGGTGGCGACGAGCGAGCGCGTGCTCCTCCGCGCCCCGGTGACGAAGCGAGATCTGCTGGAGCGCAACCAGTACGTGCGCATCCAGGACGAAAGCCGGACGCGCTCCGGCTTTCTCGCGCGCGTCATCTCCGGCCCGTTCTTCCACCGCTCCGGGACGCCGACCGTCGGGGGTCTGACGGGCGGGCCATCGCTGGAAAGCTTCCTGCTCGCCGATCTGGAGATCCAGGGGGAAATCGTCGAGGGCCAGCCGCGCGACACGAACTCCCGCCCGGCCCCCGGGGCGGCCGTCTTCGCCCTCACCCCGGCGGAGGTCGCCGCCCTGCACGGGTTCGCGGGCGACATGCTGCTCGGCAGCCTGACCGGCCAGGACGAGCTGTGGGTTGCCCTCCAGAGCAAGAACAAGGGCGTTCTGCCGCGCAACCTCGGCATCTTCGGCACCGTCGGCTCGGGCAAGTCGAACACCGCGCAGGTGATCGTCGAGGAGGCGGCCCGGAACGGGTGGGCGGTGATCGTTCTGGACGTCGAGGGCGAATACACCGACATGGACCAGCCGGCGGACGAGCCGGCCATCGCGGCCCGGCTGGCCCGGTTCGGGCGCGAGCCGGCGGGGCTGAAGGATTTCCACGTCTTCTACCCGGCCAGCTGCACCAGCGACAGGGACGCGAGCGAGCCGTTCACCCTGCGGCTGGCGGACTTCGACACGGCCGTCATCGGCGAGATCTTGCAGGTGTCGTTGCCGGAGCGGAACGCCCTGATGGACTGCGTCGAGTACCTGCAGCAGAAGGCCCGCGCCCGCCTGACCACGAGCGAGTCGGAAGGGTTTCAGACCCTCCTCGACGCCTCCCCGCAGGCGAAGGTGCCGTTCACGCTGCGCTCGCTGCGCGAGCGGTCGTCCGAGCGGGGTTCGCGCGCGACGGAGTTCGTGGACTACACCGGGCTGGCGTCCAAGCTGGCGTGGCTGATGCACGCCGAGGCGTTCGATCAACTCAACATGCCGTCCCTCGACGTGGCCCGCATGCTGGCGCCGGGGCGCGTCAGCGTCATCGACGTCAGCGTCGCCAACGACGTGGTCAAGAACATGGTCACGGCCGACCTGCTGCGTAAGGCGTTTGCGCTGAAGCTGACCCGGCCGGACACCCCGCCGACGCTGCTGGTGGTCGAGGAGGCCCACTCGTTCATCAGCCGCGAGCGGGTGCAGACGATGCAGGCGACGCTGCACATGCTGCGCAACGTCACCCGCCGCGGGCGCAAGCGCTGGCTGGCGATGGCGTTCGTCAGCCAGCAGCCCGGCCACCTGCCGCCGGAACTGTTCGAGCTGTGCAACTCGCGGATTGTCCACACGCTCCGGAGCATGCACAACCTGGAGGCGCTGATCGCGACGACGGGCGACGTGAGCCGCGACCTGTGGGCGCGCTGTCCGCTGCTCGGGCAGGGGCAGGCGGTGGTCAGCTCGCCGCAGTTCAGTCGGTCGGTGGTGATGTCGGTCCGACCGGCGGCCTGCCGGAGGAAGTTCGCCCGGTAGCACCGCTGACGCTCCGGGCTGGTCCGGCGGCCCCTCCCTGGACACCTCGCGCACACCACGATACGCTGGGAAGCAGTTGCCCGCCCGCGCCGCTGACCAGGTGTGATGATGCTCGACCGTGTGTTCACTCCCTCGCGGGGCCTCCTCCCGCTCCTTCCTCACCTCCTGCTGACTCTCGCCGCGACCGCGAGCGCCGCCCGCGCTCAGCAGCCTGGAGATGACGAGCCCGTCAGGTCTGGCCTCGTGGTCGCGCTCCGCGACGGTGGGGGGAACACGGCCGTGCGCGTGGAGCCCCAGCTTGCATTCGACTGGGGCGAGGCCGCGCCCGACCCGCGCCTCAACCCGGGCGAGGTCCGCGCGACCTGGCGCGGAGAGCTGCTGGTCCAGGGACGCGGCGACTACCGCTTCGCCGTGTTCGGCGCGGGTGAGGTCGAGCTGAAGATCGCCGGCAAGGTGGTGGTCGCCCGGCGCAGGCTGCGCAGCGAGTGGCACCACGCGCTCCCCGTTGCTCTCCCGGCGGGCCGCCAGCCGCTGGAACTCTCGTTCCGCCGTACAGAGAAAGAGACGCGGCTGATGGTGCTGTGGGCTGGCCCGCAGTTCGGACTGGAGCCGATCCCGCCGCGCCACCTGACGCACGACCGGCGGCAGTCGCCCGCGAACGACTTCGAGCGTGGCCGCCTGCTCGCCCATGCCCTGCGCTGCGCTCGCTGCCATGACGACGACTTCACCCCCCAGCCGGCCCCGGCCCTCGACCGCCTGAGCGGCAACCTCTCGCGCGACTGGCTGGTGCGCTGGCTCGCCGCTGGCGAACACCCTTCCAAAGGGAAGGACGAGGCCGCATCGCCCCGGCGCATGCCGGCGTTCGGCCTGAGCGCGGCGCAGGCCGAGGCTGTCGCCGACTGGCTGCTGGTGCGCCGCCCCGGTGCCGACCCCGCTCCGGTCAAGGAGCAGCCCAAACCCATGCCTCCGCCTGGGAAGGCGAAGAAGGGTAAGAAAGGCGCTCCGCCCAAAGCCAGACCGGACGCGCGCACCGGCGAGCGCCTGTTCCTGACGCTCGGCTGTGTGGCGTGTCACAGCTGGCGCGAGGTGGGCGGCGGCGGCTGGTTCGGCGGCGGCGACCTCACCCACATCGCCGACAAGCGCCCGCCCGGTTTCTTCGCCGCCTGGCTCGCAGACCCCGCCAAGCTCAACAGCGATCACCGTATGCCGGTGTTCACCCTGTCGGCCGACGAACGCACCTCCCTCGCGCTGTTCCTCGCCGCGCAGAAGGCGAACGACGCGAAACCGGACTTCACCACCCGCGCCCCCAGCGCTCGCCATGCGGAAGGCAAGAAGCTCGTCGAGGCGTTCCGCTGCGCGTCGTGTCACCGCCGGCCCGACGCGCCGGGCAGGGCGCCCGCCGGGGGCCGGCAGGCGCCCCGGCTCGGCGCGGGGAGTGACTGGCAGCGGGCGTGCGTGGGGGCGCCCGACGCGACCCGACATCGGCCCGGCTATCGCCTCGGTGAAAGCGACGCCCGTGCCGTGCGCGCCTACTACACCACCCGACGCACGGACGCCGCGCGGCGCGGCCCTGCGCTCGACGGTCGATTGGTTCTCGCCGAACACAACTGCCTCGCGTGCCACGCCCGGGAAGGCGCACGGGCGGCGCTGCCGCTGCTGCCCCCCCTGCTGGCAGACCAACTCCCTGCTCTCGGCAAGCGCCACCCGGACCTGGCCCCGCAGATCCCGGCCCTGACCCCGCCCGCGCTGCACGGGGTCGGCGACAAGCTAACTGACGAGGCTCTCGTCGAGTCGATCGCGCGGCACGGCGAGCCGCATCGCCCTTATCTGCGCGTGCGCATGCCGCGCTTCCCCCTGCGTGACGAGGAACTTCAGGCACTGCTCCGTCACTTCATTGCCTCGGACCGGGTGCCGTGGGGAGCACGGGAGGCATCGCCCCCTCCCGAGCGGGCGGTGCAGGATCGGTACACCCTCGCGGGCGGGCGCCTCGTCTCGGGTGACGGGTTCGGCTGCACGAGCTGCCATCAGGTCGGCAGCGTGGTCCCTGCCCAGGCTTCGCTGAACACGCGCGGCCCGTCGCTGTCGCAGATGGGCCGCCGCATCCGCCGCGCGTGGTACGAGCGCTTCGTCCGCAACCCGGCGCGCATCAAGCCCGACCTGGAGATGCCGTCGGTGCAGATCCCCGTTAGCGGAGTTCTGGGGGACCAGCTCGACAAGCAACTCGCGGCCGTCTGGCACGTCCTCAACCTGACGGACTTCGAGCCGCCCGCGCCGAACCCGATTCGCGTTCTCCGCCACGACGGCAACCATCCCGCCGCCGAGCCGCTGCTGGTGACCGACATCGTTGAGCGCAACGGGTCGGACCTGATCAAGCCGTTCCTCGTCGGTCTCGCGAACCGGCATAACGTGGTCGTGGATCTCGAGGCCGGCGCCCTGACGTTGTGGACCGTCGGCGACACGGCGCGGCAGCGCACGAAGGGCAAGAACTGGTTCTGGGAAATGGCGGGAACGCCGGTCCTCGACACCGGCCACACGTCCCCGGACCTGACCCTGCTGAGCGAGGGGCGCGAAGCTTCCGCGCGGCTGCGGGGGCAGTTTGTCACCGAGGCCGACGCCTGGCAGACCGAGGGGGCTGCCCTCACGCTGCACTATCGGCTGGATTTCACAAAGGGACCGCTGGTTCTCGTCCGCCGCCGGCTCGCGCCGCTGGCCCCGCAAGGCTCCGCGACCGGGTTCGCGCAGGAGCTGTCCGCCGGACCGCTCCTGCGCAGGTCCGCCCTGCGCCTGCGCGTTCTCTCGCCGCAGACCGCCGCCCGCGCGTCTCTCTCCGCGGACTCCCGGACGCTGCACCTCAAGGACCGATTCGCCACCCGGATCGTGGTGCGCGAACCGGCCGGCGCGCAGTTCGCAGCCGACGGCTCGCTCACCCTCGCGCCGGCTGAGGGCCAGAGCACCGTACAGGTGGTCCTGCACTATCTGTCGGCAATTCCCGTCGATCGCTTCCCCGAGCTGCCCGTGCCGCCGACCGCTCCGGGCAAGATCGAGCCGGTGCAGGTGGCGCCCGGCTTCAGGGGCGAACGTCTCCCGCTGCCGCCGACGATCATGCCGACCGGGTTGACCTGGCGGCCGGATGGGCGGCTGGTCTTCGCGTCGCTGCGGGGGCAGATCCTCGAAGCGTTCGACAGCGACGGCGACGGCGCCGCGGACCGCGTCACGGTCCTCGCGGACGGTCTGCCCTCACCCTACGGGGCGCACGCGGGGCCGGATTACGTCGATGTGAGCGTCAAGTACGGGCTGCTGCGCCTGCGCGGAGCGGCGCCGGCCGGCAAGCAGGTGGAGGTGATCGCGTCGGGCTGGGGTTATACGAAGGACTACCATGACTGGGCGGTCGGGCTGCCGCGGAACGCACGCGGCGAGTACTTCCTCGGCATTCCGTGCCAGCAGGACAAGCGCTCCCTCGTCGCCGCACGCTACCACGGCAACGTCCTGCGCCTGCTGCCGCGCCAGCCGACCCCGGACAACCCGCGCCTCTTCGCCCTGGAGCCGCTCTCGGCCGGCCACCGCGTCCCGACGGGCCTGGCGCTGGATCGGAGCGGCGAGCTGTTCGTCACCGACAATCAGGGCAACTACAACCCGTTCAACGAGCTGAACCACGTCCGGCCCGGCGTCTACTTCGGCTTCATCAACGCGCTCGACCGGGGCAAGCCGGTGCCGCCAGTGACGCCGCCCGCCATCGATATCCCGCACCCGTGGACGCGCAGCGTCAACGGCATCGGTTTCCTCGACACGCCGAAGGCCCTGCGTGCGAAGCTCGGCCGCGACGTCTTCGGACCGCTGGAGGGCCAGCTGATCGGCTGCGAGTACGACACGCGCCGCCTGGTCCGCATGTCGCTGCAGCGCGTTGGCGACACGTTCCAGGGTGCGACCTACCCGCTCAGCATTCCGCCCGACGATCCGGCGAAGGGGTTCCTCGGCCCGGTCGTGTGCGGCGTGTCTCCGCAGGGCGATCTGTACGTCGGCAGCATTCGCGACAGCGGTTGGGGCGCGGGGAACAACGTCGGCGAGGTGGTGCGGATCCACGTCGCGCCGGAGCAACTGCCGTGCGGGATCGCCGAGGTGCGCGCGACGCGCGACGGCTTCACCCTCGACTTCTTTCGCCCGGTCGATCGCACGCTGGCCGAACAGACGGCCAGTTATGCGATCGAATCGTACCGGCGCGAGGTGACGCCGGCGTACTACAACCCGGACCGCGACCGCCGGACGGAGAAGGTGAGCGCGGTTACGGTCGCCCCGGACGGGCGGCGGGTGACGCTGCGGTTCGCGGAGATGCGGCCCGGGTTCATGTACGAATTTCGGGTGCGCAATCTCGCCCCCGGCGGGGCCGAGTTCTACCCGGCGGAGGCGTACTACACGTTGCGCGTTCTCCCGAAGTAAGGTGCCGCGCGAGAAGCAGATGAACCGTGACAGGGGGATGACACCGGCCGACCAGCCCGGAGCGCCTGCGACGAACTGGTGAGATCCCTGCGCGCGGTCTACGAAGGTGTCCCCCGCACGGCGCGGATGTATGCCTCGAAGTTGGCGACCGGGGTGCCCCTGTCAACCCCGTGGCTCAGGTTGACGATGTGCCGCTGGCCGCCGCCCGCCGCCACGCATCGCCGCGTTGCCTCGGCCACCTGCTCCGGCGTGCCGCTGCGCAGCAGTTCCTGATCGACGTTGCCCTGAAACGCGAGGTGCGGATAGTCGCGCCGCGCCTGCGCCAGGTCGTGCCGCACACCCAGGCTCACCACGTCTGCGCCCGACGCTGCCATGAGATCGAGGTACGGCGCCTCCTTGACGAACAGGATGCGCGGCACCCCGGCGACGGCAGCGAAAATTTCCCGGTGCTGCCGCTGTGCCCAGCGCTCGTACTCATCGCGCTCCAGCATCCCGGCCCACGAATCGAAGAGCTGATACAGATCGGCCCCCGCGCGCGCCAGCGTGTCGAGGAAGTGAACGGTCGCCGCGGTCAGCCGTTCCAGCAGTTCTTCCCATACCTGCGGCTGCGCGCCGGCGAAGCGGCGCGTGGCGCCCAGATCCTTGCCCGTCCCGATGCAATACGTCGCGAGCGTGAACGGCGCCCCGGCGAAGACGATGACCGGCAGTGCCCCGTTCAGCTCGGCGCGGACGCGCTGCAACAACTGCCGGACGTGCGCAAACCGCTCGGGATCCGGGTGGGCGTCCAGGCGCTGCACGTCTTCCAGCGTCCGCACCGGGCGATCGGGCACCGGCCCCTGCGACGGCTGGAGGGTGAACGGCAGGCCCATCGCCACGGTCAGGGTGGTGATGTCGTAGAAGAGGATGATCGCATCGACGCCGAAGCGCCGCGGCAGCAGCGACGCCCGCGCCGCCAGTTCGACGTTTTCGGAGAACTCGTAGAACGACAGCCCGGCGCGAACCCGGTTGAACTCCGGATCCCAGCGCCCGGCCTGCCGCATCGCCCACACCGGCGGGCGCTCGACGGCCGCGCCACGCGCGGCACGCACCAGCAGGTGTGGGGAAGAGCGAGGCTCGGCATCCAACTTCCCCGTAGCTGTTTGATCGCCGCGCATCTCTCACTCCCCTTCTTGCGATCCTCGATCCGGCTTTGTGCCGACGTAGAGCGACGCCACGCCGAACGTCAGCGGGTGCCAGCGCACGTCGGCGAGACCCTGGCGGCGCAGGCGCGCGGCGAGGGCCTCGCCGTCGGGGAACTCCATCACGCTGGCGGGCAGGTAGCGGTAGGCGTTGTCCTTGCTGCGCGAGATCGTCTGGCCGATCAGCGGCAACACCCAGCGGAAGTAGAATCGATACACCCGCCCCAGCAGCCGGCCGCGCGGCTGCGAGAACTCCAGCACCGCGACCTTGCCTCCGGGCCGCGTCACGCGCACCATCTCCGCCAGCCCGCGGTCGGTGTCGGTGACGTTGCGCAGCCCGAAGGCGACGGTCGCGATCTGAAAGAAGTCGTCGGGAAACGGCAGGTGCTGGGCGTCCGCCTCCAGGAAGCGGATGCGGTCGGCGGCGCCGCGCTGCTGGACCTTGGCGGCGGCGCGGGTGAGCATCTCGTGACAGAAGTCGGCTCCGACGATCGGCACGCGCCCGCGCGCCGCCCGGTCGTAGGCCAGCGCCAGGTCGCCGGTCCCGGTGCAGAGGTCGAGGATCGGCCCCTGGGCGCTCGGCGGCACCAGCTGGGTCGTCCGCCGGCGCCAGTAGTGATCGACGTTCAGACTGAGCAGGTGGTTGAGCAGATCGTAGGTCGGGGCGATGTGGCCGAACATCCGGCGGATGCGGACCTCGCGCTTGTCGAGCAGCGAACGGGACACGGTTCCTCCTCTCGGCACCGCCTGTCTGCCCGGCGGTCGGGCTCGTAGTCTTTCTAGCAGACGCCGGCGCCGCGTGCCACCGCACCGCCGCCCTTCGACGGCTAACCGCCAGACCACGGGAGGACACAACATGCTCAGCGCCGAAGGTTGTCGTCAGCGGCGGCAGCGGCTCCTCGAACGCCTCGGGCCGTTCCCCACGGGCGACCGGCTCGTACTCGCGGATCCGCGGCACCTGATGTACCTCGCCAACTTCTTCGTCGATCCGTTCAGCCTCGGCGGCGGCTTCGGCGGCTTCCTCCTGCTGCGCCGCGACGGCCACACCACCCTGCTCCACGACAACCGGCTGCCGAAGTCGGTGCAGGAGGCCCACGTCGATGACCGGGAAGAAATCATGTGGTACGACGGCCAGTCGCCCGGCCGGGCGCCGCGTCCCGTCATGCTGCGCGAGGCGCTGTGCCGGCGCGTTGGCAGCCAGGACGTTCACGCTCACGACGACCCCGGCAACCCCGCCGCGCCGCAGATCGCGGACACCCTCGCCGCCCTGCGCCGCGTCAAGGATCCGGACGAGCTGAATATCCTCCGCGCCTGCATGCACGCCACCGACGCTGGCCACGCCTGGGCGCGCGCCCACATCGCGCCGGGGATGACCGAGCTGGACGTCTACCGCAGCGTCAACGCGGCCTGCATCAAGGCGGCGGGATACCCGGTCATCGTGTACGGGGATTTCGCCGTCTCGCCCGGGCCGGAGCGCCGCGGCGGGCCGCCGACCGACCGCGTCCTGCAGCCGGGCGACATGTTCATCCTCGACTACTCGGTGGTCATCCGCGGTTATCGCAGCGACTTCACCAACACCCTCGTCGTCGGGCGCGCGCCGACCGCCGACCAGCGCCGCCTTTATGACCTGTGCGTGGCGGCGATGGCGGCGGGCGAGAAGGAGCTGCGCGGCGGGGCGGCGTGTCAGACGGTGTACGACGCTGTGCGCGGGAGCTTTGTGCAGGCGAACGTCGCCGACTCGTTCCCGCACCACGCCGGCCACGGGCTGGGGCTGAGCCACCCGGAGCCGCCGTATTTCGTCCGGCACGCCGCCGAAACGCTGCGGGCGGGCGACGTTGTCACCCTGGAACCTGGCCTGTACGTCGCGGGCGTCGGCGGGCTCCGCATCGAGAACAACTATCTGGTGACGGCAGACGGCTTCGAGAAGCTGAGTGCGCATACCATCGCGCTGACGTAGAAGACCCGCCGGGCCAGCGTCGAAGAAGGCCGGATCTGTCAAGTTTGCCGCCTGCGCGGCCGATGTTGACGAGGGGGAATTCTCCGCTCCGTCAAGAGGACGTGGCCAATGCCAGGGCGACTGGAACGAGTTGTCCCGGCCAGCCTGGCCGTGGTCGTGGCGGCCGCGCTGCTCGCCGCCGGATGTCACTATGGGCCGAATCGGCTCCACGCCACGCGCCTGCCGTACAACGAGGCGGTCAAGGTCACGTCCGAGGAGCAACTCCTGCTGAACATCGTGCGGCTGCGCTACAGCGACACCCCGAGCAGCCTGTCCGTCACGACCATCGCCGCCCAGTTCGAGCTGGCCAAGCAGCTCCAGCTCGTCCCGTTCTTCGCCCCGGGCGGGGACGCGAACCCGCGCGCATTCGGGGCCGTGCTGCCCGGCGCGCAGGTGAACACGGCCGACCGGCCGACCCTCAGCCTGACGCCCCAGGACGAGGGCGAGTTCACTCGCCGGCTGTTCACCCCCCTGTCGCTGGACGGCATCATCTACCTGGCCAAGACGACCTGGCCCATCTCGACCGTGTTCCGGCTTTACCTCGAAAACCTCAACTGGGTGTCGAACGCCCAGACGGCGAGCGGTCCGACTCCGACCCAGCCGCCCGAGTTCGAGCGCTTCCTGCGCGGTATCGAGGCGCTGCAGCGCCTCCAGGACCGCAATGAGATCGCCATCCTTCTGGACGAGGCGGAGGAGAAGGTCGGCGGCCCGCTCCCCGCCTCCCGCGTCACCGCGCGGGCCATCGTCGAGGCGGCAAAGGCGAGCCTCGAGTTCAAGCCCGCCGACGAGGCCGGCGGCAAGAAGGGCGAAGGCGGCAAACAGGCGGGGGAACGCTGGTCGCTCGTCCGGAAGAAGGAGGTGCCGTACCTCCACGTCCACCCGGCCGCGCGGACGGGCGCGGACTGGGCGGAGGCGGCCCGGATGTTCAGGCTCAAGCCCGGGCTAAGCAAGTACGAGATTGAGGTGACCAAGCTGACGCCGTTTCCCGAGGAGTACCCGGCCGAGGGCGTGGCGGTGTTCGACCTGGAGACGCGGTCGCTGTTGCAGGTGTTGTACTTCGTCGCGCACGGCGTCGAGGTGCCGCCGCACCACGTCGCGGGCGGGCTGGCGCGGGTGACGGTCGCTCCGGACGGGATGGTGTTCGACTACCAGCGTGTACTGGGCGGACTGTTCCACGTCCGCTGGTGCCCGGGGAAGAAACGCCCGGCCGACGCCGCCGTCGCCGTCTGCTACCGGGACGGCTGGTTCTACATCCCGGCGACCGACCACGACACGCGGGCCACGTTCGCGCTGCTGCTGTTCCTGTCCCGGCTCGAGCTGGGGACCAGGTCGGGAACTGGCCCGATGCTCACCCTTCCGCTGGCCGCGGGGCGATGAGTTGATAATTAGCTGCGTCCCCTTTGTATTTGTCGGGTTCCACTTTTGCCGATTTCGAATTGCTCCGTCGGTGGCGCCGGATTACCATCGATTCGTCGCCCAGGAAGTTCGCTCATTCCTGCAAGGGGGGTTCGAGATGCTCACACTCTGGGGTTCGAGGCAGAAGTTCTGCGATGGCATGAGCCGCCGGAACTTTCTGCAGATCGGCGCCTTCGGGGCCGGTCTGACGCTCGCGGACATGCTGCGCCTGCGCAGCGAGGCGGCCCGCACAGGCACCCGCCCGACGTCCGCCAAGTCGGTCATCATGGTCTATCTGCCCGGCGGCCCGTCGCACATGGACATGTACGACCTCAAGCCGGACGCTCCGGCCGAGTTCCGCGGCGAGTTCCGGCCGATCCAGACGAACGTGCCGGGCGTGCAGATCTGCGAGCACTTTCCGCAGCAGGCCCGCATGTGGGACAAGCTGGCGTGCCTGCGGTCGATCGTCTCGGTCGATGAGCACAGCGATTCGCTCGTCATGACCGGGTACAGCAATCGCGAGAACACGACCGCTCACCACCCGTCGTTCGGGTCGGTCGTGTCGCGCGTCCGGAGCAACAGCGGCGACATGCCGCCGTTCGTCAGCCTGCGCGGCATGAGCCGCGGCACCGAGCCGGGGTTCCTCGGCATCCAGCACCGGCCGTTCACGCCCAACGGCCCCGGCCTGCAGAACCTGCGGCTGGCCAACGGCGTGACGATGGAGCGCGTCGGCCAGCGCCGCGCCATGCTCGAGGGGTTCGACGGTCTGCGCCGCGAGGTGGACACCAACGGCACCCTCGCCGGCCTGGACTCGTTCACCCAGCGCGCCTTCGACATGATTGCGTCCGGCGGCGTTCGCACTGCCCTGGACCTGCAGCGCGAGCCGCAGAACGTCCGCGAGCGCTACCGCGGCGTCGAGCAGTTCCTGACGGCTCGCCGGCTGGTCGAGGCGGGCGTCGGCTGCGTGACGCTGTCGATCGGCGGATGGGACACCCACGGCAACAATTTCCAGACCCTCCGCCGGCAGCTGCCGCTGGTGGACCGCGGGCTCGCCAACCTGATCGGCGACCTGCACGAGCGCGGCCTGGGCAACGACGTTATCACCGTCATGTGGGGCGAGTTCGGCCGCACGCCGCGCGTCAACCGCAACTCCGGCCGCGACCACTGGGCTCCGGTCATGTCGGCGTTCCTCGCCGGCGGCGGCCTGCGCATGGGTCAGGCGATCGGCACGTCCACCGCCCGCGGCGAGCGGCCGCAGGACAACCGCCTGTCGGCCCAGCGCGTGCTGGCGACGATCTACCAGGCGATCGGCATCGACCCGGCCCAGACGTTCACCAACGCCACTGGCCGGCCGGTCTACATCCTGAACGACCGCGAGCCGATCCACGAGCTGGTGTAACGGCCGTGGTGGACAGTGATTGGTGGTTAATGATTAGTGGTTAGCGAAGAAAAGAAAGCCCACGGGCCACCACCCGTGGGCTTTCTGCTCTGATCGCTGTTCACCGTCCACGGGTCGCTGCCCACTACCCATTACCCCCTGAACGAACCGCTCATGCCGGACCAGGCATCTTCTCTCCCCTCCCCGACCCCCGAGCAGCGCCACACTGCTGCGCAGCAGTACGACCGGGCCGCCGCCGCACTGGCCCGGGGCGGCCACGACTACGCTCTTACGCTCCTCGTCACCTGCTGCCGCCTCGACCCGGCCAACCTGCTCTACCGCAAGGCGCTCCGCAAGGCCCAGCGCAAGGCCCACGAGCACCGTCAAGGCAAGGGCCGGTTCGGCTTCCTGGGCGCGGCGGCCGACCGGCTGGCTCTCGCCGCCGCGCGCCAGCGGCTGCGCAAGGCGGTCAGGACCGGCGATCACCGCCTCACCCTGGAGCGCGCCGAGGAGGTGCTCAACCGCGACCCGTCCGACGCAGCTGCCCACACGGCCCTGGCGGAGACGTTCCTGGCCGTGAACCTGCTCGACCAGGCCGTCTGGGCTCTGGAGCAGGCGCTCGACCGCGAGCCGCCCGACCCGGTGGTCGCCCGGACCCTCGCCCGACTCTACGAGCGGCGCGGCAACTTCAAGCAGGCGGCCGGACTCGGGCGCCAACTCCGGGACGCCAACCCGGCCGACGACGAGGCCGCCCGGAAGCTCCGGGAACTCGCGGCCAGCGACGCCATCCGCCGGGCCGGCTACCAGGAGGCACTGCGCGGCGATCAGGACTGGAAGCGCGCCGCCGTGGAGACGGACACCGGGCTCGAGGTCGAGGGCCAGGCGCCGCCCGCTCCGTCGCCGGACGAGGTGGACGCCCTGCGGGCGCGGCTGGAGACCAACCCGGCCGACGCGGCGGCCTACCTGCAACTCGCTCGCCTCCACCGGGTCGCCGGCAACTTCGAGCACGCCCGCCAGGTGCTGGCGCGCGGCCTGGCGGCTGTCGGCAATCGGTTCGAGCTGGCGGTGGAGCTGGCCGACGCCGAGATCGACCCGTTCCGCGAGAACCTGGCCGTCGCCGAGGAGCAGCTGCGCGAGCGGCCCGACGACCCGGAGTTGCATCGCATCCGTGTCCGACTATTGAAGGAGATCAACACGCGCGAGCTGTACCTGTACCGGCAGAAGGCGGACCGCTTCCCGGCCGATCCGGTCCACCGCTATGAGCTGGGGCTGCGCCTCCTTCGCGCCGGGCAGATCGACGAGGCCGTCGAGGAGCTGCTGGCCGCGCGGACCGATGTGCGCTTCGCCTGGCGGGCGCCGGCGTACCTGGGATTCTGCTTCAAGGAGCGCGGGCCGTGGCCGAAGGCGGAAGCGTTCTTCCAGGAGGCGCTGCACGCCCTGCCCGCCGACGAGGGGGAGCTGCGCAAGGAACTCCTGTTCCAGCTGGCGACGGGCGCGGCGGCCGTGGGCGACGTGGCGAAGGCGCTCTCCCGCGGGCACGCCCTGGCCCGGCTCGACCCGGCATACGGCGAGGTCGGGCGCCTGGTCGAGGAGTGGCACCGCCGCCTGGAGCCGTCAGAAGACGAGGGCGCACAGGGTGGGTAGCGTCCCTCGCGCTCGCACCAGCTCGGCGCTGGCGCTCCGGGTTGGTCCGCCGGCGCCGGGAGCGCGCTAATCGTCGTACCCAGCGCCAGGGCTCTCGTCCACCGGCCAACCCGCGTCCGCATCGACGACGCTCCGCAGGATCGCGCGCTTCCCGTCGGGCCGGTGGAACGGCCAGCCCTGCACCGTCCACCCGTTCCGGCACACCACATGCGACCGACTATACTCATTGACATACCGCTGACACTCTTGCTCCGCCGGCTCCAGCCGCTTGCTAACGCGCCAGGCGTTGCTGCGCCGGCGGTGGACGTGGCCGTTGTCCACGATGGCGATCACGCACGGGTCGGGCAGATCGAGCAGGCGCAGCGCGACAACCTCGTTACCGGCGGTGCGGTAGCGCTCCTTCAGACGCGCGACGTCGTGGCCCAGGGCCGGCGCGTCGTCGCGCCACCAGCAGGTCGGGACGAGGAGGCGGTGTGCAACGAGGGTAGGCAGCGACCCGCCCACCAGAACCCGGGCCTGCTGCGGTTCCAGGCCGAGGCCGCGGAGGAGGTCCGGCCGGAGGTGTTCGCCGATCGCGTGGGCCGCCGTCCACTGATGGCGCTCCACGGACTGGTCGGCCGGGAGGACGAGGCGGCTCCGCCCTTCCGCAGACCGGCCTTTGCCGCGACGCGACGGACCGTCGGCGACCGAGACGACCATGCCCAGGTGGTGTTCGGCCAGCGCGAGGGCGTCCACCGGCGGTCCCCCTACCCCCGCCCGCCCGAGCAACTCCTCCACTGCCCGCTCAACGACGCCGACGATTTCTTCCCGCGACAGATCCTCGCGCATGGCCCGCCCTCCCCACACCCACGGCCTGCGTCCCGTGGGCTTTCGTCCTCCCTACCAATCTTCTGGAAGGGGCATAAAAAAAGCAAACCGGAGCCGCCCCAATGTCCCAGCCTGGCGGCCCCGGATGCTGGCATCCCCAAGATGCCGGAGGAAAGCATAACCGATCCAGGCGTTACTGGTCAATAGTTCACTTAAACATTTGTCCCAAGTGTTCTGTTCGGTGCGAGTTGCGCATTCGCATTACCCCCTCCACAGGTAAACAATCGCCAGGAGGGCAGGCGCGAAGGGACAATCGGCCAATCCCCCGACGATGGCAGGTGGCAGAGTGGTCGCGTTTCCGGCGTCATCCGCGCCTCGAACGCTTTACCGATCCTTATCCGAGCAGGAGCAGCAGCATGTTTACCCGAAGCAAACGGCTGGCCCTGGTTTTCGTTCTGTGTGCCGGAACCCTCGGGACGGTGTCCCTGGCCCAGACCCGCGACGCTGGCGACAAGGGCGCGCGAGCCGCGGACCGCGCCCAACTCCAGGCGCAAATGGAGCGCTTCCTCAAGGCGTTTGAGAGCGGCAATGCCGAGCAGGTCGCGTCGTTCTGGACCGCCGACGGGGAGTTGATTGGCGAAAACGGCCACGTCTACCACGGCCGGGCTGCCATTGCGAAGGCCTATGCCGAGTTGTTCGCCCAAAAGGAGAAACGGCAGGCCGACATCCAGCAGGACTCTCTCCGGTTCCCGTCACGGGACACGGCCATCGGGGAAGGGTACTTCAAGGTGCGCGTCGGCAAGGGCGAACCGACCACCAGTCGCTACAGCGTCCTGCACGTCCGCGAGGGCGGCAAGTGGCTCATGGCGGTCGTCCGCGAATGGCCGGCCGAGGCGGTTTCGCTGCGCGATCTCGACTGGCTGATCGGCACCTGGGTCGCGAAGCGCGACGATGCGGAGGTTCACACGACCTACGCCTGGCTGTGGAACAAATCCTTCATTCGCATGGACTTCACCATCCGCCACAAGGATCGGACCCTCACCGGGTTCCAGATGATCGGCACGGATCCGGCGTCGCGCGAGGTCCGGTCGTGGACGTTCGAGAGCGGGGGCGGGTTCGGCGATGCCGTCTGGCGCCGGGATGGGAAGAAGTGGGCCATCGACTCCGCGGGCCGCCACGCCGACGGGAGTACGACGGTGGCGACGAACCTCCTGACGCCCCTGGGCCGCGACTCGTTCACCTGGCAGGCTGTCAACCGGACGCTCGACGGGGAGGAAGTGGGCGATCTGCCCCCCCTGAAGGTCACCCGCGTCAAGGAAAAGAAGTAACCGGCCGACGATCCTCGCCCGGGTCAGCATACCAGCAACAAGGAGAAGCGTCATGAGACAGGTTGGCGTGTGGACGGCGACCGCGTTGGCGTGCTTCGGCCTGGCCTCGGTGGCCCTGGCGTTCGGGCGCGGAGGCGCTGTCCGCGGGGGCGGGGCCGCCGTGCGGGGGCCGGCAGGCGGGTACGCCGGGGGCGGGTATCGGAGCGGGGCTGCCGTGGGGCCTTACGGCGGCAGCGCCATGGGGGCACGGTCGGGAGGTACAGTGGTCGGCCCGGCTGGCGGGTCGGCCGGCTACCGCTCCGGCAGCGGCACGGTCACGACGCCGCGCGGCGGGACCGTCCAGTACGGGGGGGCCGCCACCGGCAGGACGGGGCCTTACGGCGGAGCGACGGGCCACTACGCGGGCGGCGTGCAGGTGACCACCCCGGGCGGCCGGACCGCGACCCACGTCGGGGCCGGCGGAGGGGCGGTCGGTCCCGGCGGCTATGGCGTGGGCGGTCGGACGGGAGCCACCGCAGCCAGCGGGCCGCGCGGCACGGCGGCCACCGTGGGACGCACCGGCACCGCGATCGGGCCGGGCGGCGCGGTCCACGGCGGCTACCGTGGCGGGGTCGCCGTCGGGCCATACGGGGCCGCCGCCGGCGGGACCAGGGGGGCGGTCGCGACGGGGCCGTATGGGTCGGCCGCCGTCCGCCGCGGAACCTACTACGCTTCCGGCACCGCCCTCCGCACGCAGGGCACTTACGTCCGCACCGGCTTCCGGCACTACAACGCCTTCACCCCGAACTGGTACGCGCGGTATCCGGCAGCCTGGCGGGCACCCCGGTGGGCCGCCGCCTCGGTCTGGATCCCGGCGACGTGGGCCGCCGTGTCCGCCTACTGCAGCTACCCGGCCACCCCGGTGTACTACGACTACGGCACGAACGTGGTCTACCAGGGGGACACGGTTTACTACGGCAGTGAACCGGCCGCCTCCGCCGAGCAGTACGCTCAGCAGGCGACGCAAATCGCCGACGCCGGGCGGGCAGCAAAGCCGGCGGAGTCCGACGAGTGGCAACCGCTCGGCGTCTTCGCCCTGGTGCGCGGCGAGGAGCAGACGGCCGACAAGATCTTCCAGCTGGCGGTCAACAAGGCTGGCGTGATCCGCGGCAACTACTACGACGCCTTCGCCGACAACACCCTCCCCGTGTACGGGTCCGTGAACGCCAAGACGCGACGGGCCGCCTGGTCGATCGGACAGAAGAAGGACGTCGTGTTCGAGGCGGGGATCGCCAACCTGACCCGGGACGAGACGCCGGTCCTGGTCCATTACGGCAGCGACAACACCCAGCAGTTTACCCTGATCCGGGTCGAGCAGCCCGAGGGCAAGCAGAAATCCTAGGGCGGGGACAAGGTGATGTGTAAAGCCCACGGGATGCCACCCGTGGGCTTTACCAAAACCATTGCACCCCCTATCGCGTGGCCGCCACCGCCCCCGCCGCGGCCGTCACAACGTCTTGAGGTATTCGATGACCGCCCGCCGCTGGACCTCGGTCAGGTCGTCGCCGAATGGGTGGCCGCCGTTGCCGCGCCCCGGCTGCGTGGTGTCGTAGACCTTGCGGCGCTCGTATGCCGGCAAGCCCAGGCCCACTGGCCCGTCCAGCACGCGCACCTTCCAGCCGAGGTTCGCCGCATCGTAGTCCTCCCGGTCGGTCCGGAAGGAGCGCGTGTAGATGCGCGGCCGCGCCTTCGAGTTCAGCACGCCGTACACGGTCGGCACCGAGCCGTTGTGGAAGTATGGGGCCGTCGCCCAGACGCCGTCGAGCGGCGGCGCCTGGTAGCCCGCCGTCGGCCGGACCGGATAGCCGACCTTCCCGTCCGGCCGCAACTCCTTCGCGAACCAACTCTCGTTGTAATACTCGCCCCACTTCTCCGTGAACCCGTGGTAGCGCGTGGGGTCGGTGCCGATCTCGTCGATGGGCACGATCTTGTTGGGGTAGGTCCACTTCGCGCCGTAGGTGCCGTGGCAGCTGGCGCAGGTCCGGTTAAACAGCTTCTCTCCCCGGGATGCCAGGTCGCGATCGATCGGGAACGGGTACTTCGGCGGGCTCAGACTGAGCAGGTACGCCTGAACGTCCCGAAAGGTCTTTTCGGCCTTCGTAAACGTCTCCAGCGAGTTCGGCGGGCTGAGCATGAACTGCATGAGCGAACGCACCGAGCGGGCGTGGGTGCTGCCGGTGTGGTACATGGTCCGCTTCTTCTTCAGCAGCCACCACGCCGGGGTGTCCTCGCACAGGAAGTCCTTCATCCCCAGGTCGATGGGCGGGATGCGCAGCTTCAGGTTGGCCGGGTCGCGGTACGACATCAGGAAGACGGCGAAGTTGCCCGCCTCGGACGTGCCGCGGGCGTGGCTGAACGGGAACGGCAGCTTGCCCGATCCGCCGGTCGCCTTGTTCAACTCACTGAACAGCGCCGCGACGTCGAGGGAGGCGTTGCCGAGGCCGAGGTAGCTCTGGCCCAGGATCGACCCGCCGTGACAGGTCATGCAGTCGGACGCCAGCGCCTTGAAGCCGAGGACGCCGGTGCCCTCGCGCAGGCCCATCGGATAGCGGCCGTTGGGGTACGGAGCGGGGTGCAGGCCGTAGCGCTCGCGGAACGCCCGGTCGTAGTCCTTCGGCCGTTCCGCCACCCCCCAGGTGCGCCAGGCCGCGTCGTAGGCTTTCAGCGACCAGACCGCGGGGGTGTAGGCGCGCGACTCCAGGGCGTGCTTGCCGCGCTGGGCCGGGGTCGGGTCGTCCGCCAGGGCGAGCGGGGCGAGCAGGACGCCCGCGCACGTCGCGACCAGGCAACCACGCATCATCGTCGATACCTCCTGCCGGAGAACGAGCTTGTCCGCACGGCATATTGTACTACCGCGGGCCAGCTCGCTTTCGCGCCGCCCCGGGAAACGTGCCGGCGAACGGCGCCCCCTTGCTCTTGCGGTTTTCGCGCGTGCTGGTATCTTCTGGCTCGCTGGGCACGACCTGTCCCGCGCAGGAGGGCGCACGATGCTGTGGATCGAGATCGCGACCGGGTTCACCGGCGCGTTTACCCTGGTGTTCCTGGTCCGGGCGGCCATGCGCCAGCTGGGGCTGATGCCGCACGTGGCGGCCTACTTCTCGCCGAAGGGGGGCTGTCAGGAGGCGGTCGTCCGCGAACTGAAGCGGGCGCGCCGCGAGATCCTCGTGCAGGCGTACTCCTTCACCGCCGATCCGCTGACCGAAGCGCTCATCGAGGCGAAGAAACGCGGCGTTCACGTGGACATCCTGCTCGACCGCAGCAACGAGCAGGAGCGGTATTCCGACCTGCAGGTGTTCCTCGACCAGGGGCTGGCGCCGCTGATCGACGCCACGCACGCGATCGCCCACAACAAGGTGATGATCATCGACCAGCGCACGATCATCACCGGCAGTTACAACTTCACCAACCAGGCCGAGGCGGACAACGCGGAGAACCTGCTGATCATCAAGGGGAACGCCGACCTCACCCGGGCGTACCGGCAGAATTTCCTGGGGCACAAGTCGCACGCCAAGCCGGCCCAGGTCAAGCAAGCCGCCGAGGGATCCGCCCCCGCGCGACGAGTCGCCTGATCGCGGAGCCGTGGGCCGGCCGGGCGACGCTCCGCGCCGGCCGGCCCACGCTGCGCGCCGCGAACTGACCCGGGGCCGTTCACTGCTTCGGCTTCTGCTTCCCCTGCTCTTGCGGCCCAGCCTCGTCTTCCTCTTCTTCCTTCAGAAAATCCTGGAGCAGATCGTGCGCGAGCATGCCGGCGTTCCAGGCGCCGAGCAGGCCCACAACGGCGGCGCTCTCCTGGTCCTTCTGGGCGAAGACCGCTTCCAGCGCACGCAGCTCCTCGGTCGTGGCGGCGCGCGTCGCCGGGGAGGGGAGCGCGGCGTCGGCGATCGGTGTCGGATCCACCTGAATCGGATGGACCACGCGAACGATCGGTTCGGGGTTCTCAAGAGTCATGGGCTTCCTCCCGGATGAGCTGCCGACAGACATTTCTCCTTTATCATAGCGCATCGCCGTCCTCCGATCCATCCGGATCCGTCCCGGCGCCGTCGTACCAGCCCGCGAGGGTTTTTGCCTCGTCCCTCACTGACGTTTCGGGTTCGGACAGGTTCTACTCCTTTTCGGTCGGCGCCGCAGGAAAGACCACCCACGCCGCCACCCGCTTCCCGCTCGCGTCGGTCCCTGCTGCCCGGAACACGAGAGGCTCCTTTCCAGCCGCTGGCGGCAGCGGTATCGGCACACTGCCCCGGCCCTGTCCCGCCTGCAGCTGCCCGTCTCCGAACCACGCGCGCACCGTCTCGGCGGGAGCGCGTCCCGACCGATGGCTCGTATCCGGACCTTCCCCTGTCGGCACCAACCGCTCCCACGCCGCGCCGTCCAGCCGGATCGGTCCGCCGTGAGCGGTCGCGGTCAGGCGCACCGCCGACCCGTTCGCGTCCGGTTCGCAGCTCAGGCTCAGGCGTCCGGCCGCGCTGCCCGCTGGGATCAAGGTTACCTGCAACTCTGCCTTTGGGTCGGCGCTGATCCGCAGGCGTGTTCGCTCCGCTCCCGGTGAGTGCAGGAGCAGGTAGGCCGCGCCCGTCGGCGCGACCCGCAACTCGCGGCGCCCGCCGCTCAGCGGCACCTCCGCGAAGCGCGGCCCGCACAGCACCCGGCTTCCCAGCGGCCGCCAGACGTCGAGGCCGCCTCGCCCTCCGAGCAGCAGCGCCACCGTCCACTCGCGGAACAGGGCGGCGAACGGTCGCTGGGTCGCCACCTCCAGGTTCAGTACCCCGTGCAGGTTCGACTGGATCAGGCGTGCCGCCAGGTCGTCCCCACACCGATCGCGGCACCAGCGCAGGAACAGGTACGCGCTGCCGCGCGTCCCCGGGTCGCGCCACACCCCGCTGCCGTAGTAGTCCGGCACGACCAGCGCGTACCGCTCCGGCGCGTTGAGGAAGGCGCTCACCCGGTAATCGAGATTGCTCCACCCGTGGCCGTGCATCTCTTCCGCGAGGTGGGCCAGCGCCTCGTTGAGCCAGCTGTCCTCGTCGCGCTGCGCCGCCACCGGCAGGTAGTCTCCGAAGACGTGTTCGCTAAACACGACGGCGTGTGTGTATTCGTGGGCGATCAGGGTCCGCAGGTGCGCGCCGGGGCGAAGGTTCGTGTTCAGGTACATCATGTCGCAGCGGTTGCTGAACGGGGCCGCCACGTCCCGGTAGAAGTCACTGCCGCGCACGAACCCGCCGAGCGACACCTTGCCCTCCTGAAGGCGACTGAGCCAGCCGGTGAACAGGATCGTGAACCGGCCGTCGCGGTCCACGTCGAGCACCTGCCCCAGCCGCGCCCGGGCGACCGGCCGAACCTGATCGTCGAAGGTGCGCACGGCGTCCTCGACCGTGGGCCGCAGCGTGTCGCGGTCGCTGTGTTCGCGATCCACGTAGACCTGGCAATGCCGCCCGACTGCCCACAGGTCGGCGACGACGGCGGTGTAGCCGCGCTGACTCTGAAAATCCTTGTCACCCATGAAAAGGTGAAACGTCTTCTGCCGCGGGGGCGGGTTTCCTGCCGACGATGCTGGCTCCCTGGCACCGCGGGCGTTCTGGCGCAACCGGGCGCGGGCCAACCGCTCCGCCAGTTCGCGGACCGGCGCTGCCCACGCCTCTTCCTCGCCCGGCGCCGCAACCGGGAGGACGACGGGGGCGGTGGTTGCGGCGGCCTCGACGGTGACGCGGTACGGGCTGGACCCGCGCGCCAGGGAGCCAACCACAAGGTAGAATTGCTCGCCGGCGTGTTTCGTCGAAAGGATAGCCTCACAACAACCATCGCGAACGGTCAATGGCAGCGGCGTTTGGGCATGTACTGGTAGGAGGAACACAGGGCCGAGCAGCAGGAGCGGGGCCAGGATGAGGTGGACAGAGAACGCGCCGGGTTGAGAGCAGTTCCGCAGCGGGTGTGTCGGTAGAGTCACGGCAGACCTCGTGAGTTCGCCATATCGCGCAGATTCACTACCCGCGCGGCAATCGCTCCTTGCTGTCTAATCGACCTCCCTTGCGCGGGTCTTGAAGGTTGCGCCAAAGCGGCGGCCTGCGCGGCTTCTTGCGCCGGGCTGCGGGAAAGTCGCGTCGCGCGGCCCCGCACCGGTGCTCTCCCAATGAGTGGTTTGGTATGATGGAATGAGTAAGGCTGCCCCTCGCAGGCCGCGCGGTCGGCGATACCGCGCCCGGCAGCCGCGGAGACGTTCATGGCGGACGCGCATCAGCAAGGCGTGATGCCCTCGATCCTCGACCGGCTCATCGACCCGCAATCGACCGGGACGGAGTGGCGGCACGGCTACGGCGTCAATCAGCTGATCGAGGTGGTGCGCCGCGACCTGGAGGATCTGCTCAACACCCGCCAGACCGTGCGCGACCTGCCGCCCGGGCAACCGCACCTGCTCGACTCGGTCTACACGTACGGCCTGCCCGACCTGATCTCGTTCAACGCCATCACACCCGGGCAGCGGGAGGAGATCGCCCGCGCCCTGGAGGCCACCATCGCCCGGCACGAGCCGCGCCTGCGCGACATTCACGCCGCCCTCGTCACCGGCGTGGACGACAGCCGGCATCGTACCGTTCGCTTCCACATCGAGGCGAAGGTCGGGGCCGACCCGGCTCCGGAGGTCGCGTTCGACACCGTTCTGGAACTGCTGACCGGCCAGCACTCCGTTCGCCCAGGTTGACCATGAACGATGCGCTCGAACCGTAGTATGAAACCGAGCTGGCCTTCGTCGAGGACTTCGCCCGCCAGTTCGCGCGGCAGTTCCCGGCCGAGGCGGGGCGCCTGCTACCCGACCCGGCCCTGACCGTCGATCCGCACGCCGAGCGCCTGATCGACGGCTTTGCCCTCCTCGCCGGCCGCATCCGCCACAAGCTCGACACCGAGTTCCCGGAGCTGACCGAATCGCTCCTGGCCGTCCTCTGCCCCCATCTGCTCACCCCGGTCCCGTCGCTGGCAACCGCCCAGCTTGAGGTCATGCCCGCCCGCCCGCCCGGGCCGGAAGGGTTGCACGTCCCGCGGGGCACCCGGCTGTTCACCCGCCCGGTCGGCCGTCCGCCCCAGGTGTGCCGGTGGCGCACCGGCTATCCGGTGACGCTCTGGCCGGTCCGCCTGACCGACGCCCGATGGCTGCCTGCCCCACTGCCGAGCGCCCTCCCGGCCCCGCCGCGCACCGCCGCCGCCCTCGTCCTGTGTCTGCAATGCCTCGGCAAGACGTGCTTCGCCGACCTGGCCCTCGACACGCTCCGCCTGTTCCTCCACGGCGAGAGCCAGATGATCGCCAGCCTGTACGAGTTCCTGTTCAACCACGCCACCCTCATCTCGTTCCGGGACGTCGAGGCAGCCGGCCGCAGGCACCCGGTCTTTCTCTCGCCCGCCCGGTGCCTGGGCCAGGTCGGGTTCGGCCTGGACGAAGGGGTGCTCGGATGGCCGGTCGAGTCGTTCGTCGGCTATCGGCTGCTGACGGAGTTGCTCAGCTACCGGCCGAAGTTTCTGTACGCCGACCTTGGCGGGTGGGAGCAGGTCCGGGCCGCGGGGTTCGGGCGCGAGGTGGAGGTGGTGCTGTTCTTCGACCGCACCCAGCCGAACGTCGAGCAGGGGGTCAACGCCCGGACGTTCCAGCTCGGCTGTACGCCGGTCGCGAACCTGTTCGAGCAGAGCGCCGAGCCGATCGCGTTGACGCACGCGCGCTACGAGTACCGGGTGGTCCCCTCGCGCCTGGCTCCGCTGGGGGCCGAGGTTCTGTCGGTCGATGCGGTGACGTGCCTGGACGCCGGACGCGGGCCGGTCGAGTGCCAGCCGTTCTACTCGTTTGCCTACGACCAGGGGCGCGACGACACGCACGCATTCTGGTACGCCGCCCGGCGCCCATCGCCGGTGGATGGGGACCGCGGGACGGAAGTTTACCTTACTCTGGTGGATCGCGGCTTCGACCCGCGCCGGCCGGCCGACGGGATGCTGGACGTGCGCACGACGTGCAGCAACCGGGACGTGCCGCACCGCTTCCAGCGGGCCGGGGACGAGCTGTTCGTCGAGGCGTCCGGGCCGGACCTGGCCGGGCCGGTGCGCCTGCTCCACGCTCCCAGCGCGCCGCTGCGGCCGCCGCTGCGGCGTGCCGCCCACTGGCGGCTGGTGGCCCAGAACGCGCTGAACCACATCCCGCTGTCGGACCCCGACGAGGGCGCCGCCGCCCTGCGGGAGATCCTGCGGCTGTGCGACTTCGCCGACCCGGCCGCCGGCCAGCAGCAGCTGGCCGCCATCAACCGGCAGATGATCGAGGGCGTCACTGGCCTGAACGCCCGCCGGGCCATCGCCCAGGCGCAGACGCAGGGACGGACCGGCCCGTGTCGCGGCGTCGAGTTCACCCTGGAACTGGACGAGACGAAGTACGTCGGCTCCGGCACCTTCCTGTTCGCGTGCGTGCTGGAACGCTTCCTCGGGCTGTACGCCCGGATTAACTCGTTCAGCCGGCTGCTCGCCCGCACCCGGCAGGCGGAGGGGTATCTCAAGAAATGGCCAGCGCGCGCGGCGGAGCTGCAACTCCGATGACGTCCGGGCCGCCGATGCCCGGGTCTACCCCCGCCCGCGCGGGCGGGGACCACGAACCGCCGCGCGCCGCCACGCTCGAAGAGCGGCTGTTCCTGGAGGCGTTCAGCTTCGACTTCTTCCAGGCCGTGCGCCTGCTGGAGAAGCTGCAGCCAGCCGGCCGGCCGGTCGGCTACGGCGGGCCGCCCGAGGAGGAGGTGGTGCGGCTCCGCGCCCTGCAATCGCTCGACTTCCCGCCCAGCGCGATTCACCACCTGGAGCCCGCCGGTGACACCCTGCCGGTGCCCGCGCTGACGGTGACGTTCCTCGGCATGACCGGCCCCAGCGGCGTCCTGCCGCGGCACTACACCGAGCTGTTGTTGCGCCTCCAGCGCGACGCGCGCGGGCCGGAACGCACCGCCCTGCGCGCCTGGCTGGATCTGTTCAACCACCGCCTGCTGGCGCTATTCTTCCGAGCGTGGGAGAAGTACCGCTTCTGGATCCCCTACGAGCGCGGCGAGTACCGGCACCGCGACCCGGACCCGTTTACGCTGAGCCTGTTTAGCCTGGTCGGGCTGGGGACGCCGGCCCTGCGTAACCGCTTGCGGGTGGCGGTCCCCGAGGGGCAGGGGGCGCTGGCGCGCGAACGCGCGCTGGCGCGGATCGACGACCTGGCGCTGCTGCGCTATGCCGGACTCCTGTCCCACCAGCCGCGCTGCGCCGTTTCGCTGGAAGCGCTGCTGGGCAGCTACCTGAAACTGCCCGTGCAGGTACAACAGTTCCAGGGGCAGTGGCTGCGTCTCGACGCGGACAGCCAGTCGGCCGTCGGCGGCACCGGCCCGCCCGCGGCGCTGGGGGTGAACACGGTCGTCGGCGAGCGCATCTGGGACGTGCAGGCGCGCATCCGGATCCGCCTGGGACCGCTGACCTACGAGCGCTTCCAGGAGTTTTTGCCGGACCGCGCGCCGGTCCCGCGGCGCAAGCTAATCTTCCTGGTGGCGCAGCTGGTGCGGCTGTACGTCGGGCTGGAGGTGGACGTGGACGTGCAGCTCGTGCTGACCGCGTCGGAGGTGCCGACCATCCAGCTCGGGCCGGCGCCGGCTGTCGGCCGCGGCGGGCTGGGCTCGCGGCTGGGCTGGAACACCTGGTCGCGCAGCCGGCCGATGCAACGCGACGCTGCCGACGCCGTCTTTCAGGTGGCCGAGGGCGTGTGGCTCCACCTGCCGCCGACCCGATGACAACCGATTCCGCCACCTTGCAGGAGCCGGCTCCGTCCGGCGATGGCTTCAAGGTCGGGGGCCGGAGCCCCCTCCTGCGGCGGTTGGGGAGTGGCGCCGCCGCCCGCGAGGATAGACCGATGGCAACGACGATTGACCGACCCGTTCACTGGTTCGAGGGCATGCTCCTCTACCCCCACATGCTGCAGGTGGCGGAGCGCTTCAGCCTGCGCCAGCTGCGCCTCAGCGGCAAGTGGGACGTCCACCACAACTGGGGGCTGCGGATGCTGGACCTCGACGTGCCGGCGCTGGCGAACTTCCGGTGCGCGATCCGCGCCCTGGAGGCCCGGCTCAAGGACGGCACAATGGTGGCGGTCCCGGACGACGGCAGCCTTGGCGCCCTCGACCTGCGGCCGGCCCTGCAGAGCGCGAGCAGCGTCACCGTCTTTCTGGGGGTGCCGAAGCTGCACCTCGGCCGCGCCAGCGCGCGCGACCCCGCCGTGCCCGCGGACGGCGAGACCGGCCACCCGCGCTGGGTCGTCAGCACCGAGGAGGTCGAGGACGAGAACCTGGCCGACAACCCCCAGCCGGTCCAGGTCCGGCTGCTGAACTTCAAGCTGCTGCTGTCCACCGAGGACCACTCCGGGTACGAGGTAGTGCCGATCCTGCGCGTCGAGCGAGGGACCGACGCCGAGGCGCCGCCGCGCCTCGACCGGACGTACATCCCGCCGGCCCTCGCCTGCGACGCCTGGCCGGTGCTCGCGAACGACATCCTCCAGGCGTGCTACGACCGCCTCGGCAAGAACATCGAGGAGCGGGCCAACCAGGTGGTCTCGCGCAGCATCACGTTCGACAGCCGGTCTGGGCAGGATCCGCTCATCTTCCATCAGCTGCACGTCCTCAACGAGGCGTACGCCCTGCTCGGCACGCTGACGAACGCCGCCGGCGTCCACCCGCTGAACGCCTACCTGGAGCTGTGCCGGCTGGTCGGCCAGCTGGCCGTCTTCAGCGACACGCGCAAGGTGCCGGACCTGCCGCGCTACGACCACGACGACCTGGGCGGGTGCTTCTACCGGGTCAAGCAGTACCTCGACGAACTGCTCGGGGAGGTGGGTGAGCTAAGCTACAAGGAGCGGCCGTTCGAGGGGCAGGAGTGGCGGATGCAGGTGGCGCTGGAGCCGGCCTGGCTGGAGCCGGCGTGGGAAATGTTCGTCGGCGTCGAGACCCCGCTCCCGACGGAGGAGTGCATTCGACTGCTGACCCGCGGCGGGGTACTCGACATGAAGATTGGTAGCGCGTCGCGCGTGGAGGACATCTACCTCGCCGGCTTGCCGGGGCTAAAGTTCATGCATAGCCCGCGCCCGCCGCGCGCCCTGCCGGTCCGGGCGGGGCTGATCTACTTCCAGGTCAGCCGCGAGTCGCAGCAGTCGGAGTGGCAGCATGTGCAGAAGTCGCTGACCCTGGCGGTCCGGTTGAACGAGCGACGCATCGTTGGTACGATTCAGGGACAACAGACCCTGACGGTCAGGACCGGACCCTCGACCACCACCATGAAGTTCACGCTGTTCCTGGTCCCGCGGGAAGGGTGAGGCAAGGGGCAGGCGGCAGGAGGCAGCAAGAAAGCCCACGGGTTGCGCCCCGTGGGCAGGGAGGCGGGCACTACCCTGCGGCTTGAGGGTTGAGCGCTGTGCGGAAAGAAATGGCCGATCTGGTTTACCCGGTCCTCACCCATGCGCTGCGCGTCAAGGCGCAGCTGGCCCGCGGGGAGCGGCGGGATTTCGAGAAGGAGCAGTCGGCCCTCAAGGGTCTGCTCAAATCAGACGCGGAGGCGCGGCGCTGGAGCGAGTACATCGGCGACCCGACGGCGTCCGTCACCGGGCGTGGGGCCGACAACTTTTTGGGGATCCGCTACGCCCTGGCCTGCTGGCTGGACGAGATTTTCATCTTCGACTCCCCGTGGCGGGAGGAGTGGAAGGAGAACACGCTGGAGAACGCCCTGTACGGGACGCGCATCCGGGCCGAGAAATTCTGGGAGCAGGCCCGCAAGGCGGAGGCCCGGACCGAGAGCGACGCGCTGGAGGTCTACTTCCTGTGCGCGATGCTCGGGTTCCGCGGCGAGCTGCGCATGGACCCGGACCAGCTCCGGGCGCGACTGGCGGCCCTGGAGACGCAGATCTCCCAGCACCAGAAGGGTGAGCCGCCGCTGCCGACCGGACCGCCGCCGGTCATTGACGTGGACCCGCTGCGCGGCGCCGCCCGGTTTCGGACGGCGATGATTGCCCTGAGTACGGCCGTCCTGCTGCTCATCCCGGCCGTCGCGTTCTACCTGGTCAGTCGATTGCGGTGAGCGGTCCCCCGGGGCCATCCCCCGGTCAAGAGAGGACTGATGATGGCCTTTTTCCAGACAATCTGGAGTGGAATAACGAGTTTCTTCGGGCTGATCCTGCCGCTCGGCAGGGGCGCCGGAGCGGTCGTGCGCAGCCCGGCGATGCGCTGGGTCATCCACGGCCTGGTCCTGCTCGGCGTGCTCGTCGTGCTCGGCGTCCTCAACGTCGTGCTGGGGATCGCAAACCAGATTCCGCTCCCGGGCAACACGGGTTCGCTGGGCTGGTTCATTCGCCACCTCTGGTTGCCGCTGCTGTTCCTGCTGGTCTACGCCCTGGCGTGGCTCGGCTGGTGGCTGTGGCGGCTGTGGATGGAGGAGGAGGGGCCGTCGTCCTACCCCGACATCGACGCCGCCTGGGAAGAGGCGGTGCGCACCCTCGCCCAGAATAACATCCAGGTCACCGACCTGCCGCTGTTCTTCGTCCTCGGCCGGACGAAGGGTCCCGACGGGGCCGAACCAGGCGAGCGCGGCCGCAAGGCGGAGGAGACGCTGTTCCACCAGGCCGCCCAGCTCACCCTGGCGGTCAAGCAGTGCCCGAACACGGCGGATGCCCCGCTGCACGTCTACGCCACGCGCGAGGCGATCTACGTCACGTGCGCTGGGGCGTCCCTGCTGGGACGGCAGGCGGCCATCCTCGCGGGCAAGGTGCAATCCACCGTCGGCGACCAGACCGAGCAAGGCGGCGATAACATCTACGATACGTTCTTCGCCCCCAACAAGATCGGCAGCGTCAGCCCGGTCGAACTGAAGGACGCGACGGCCCGACTGCGGCACCTGTGCTGGCTCATCGTTCGCGACCGCCAGCCGTACTGCCCGGTCAACGGCGTGCTCGTCCTGGTCCCGCTGGCCGCCACCGACAGAGACGAGGACGCCCAGAAAACCGCCCACGCGCTCGCCCTGGACTTGCAGACGATGCGGACCGCCCTCAAGGTGGACTGCCCGCTGTTCACCCTCCTGTCCGACGTGGAGACCGCCCCGGGGTTCCGCGAGTTCATTGCCAAGCAGGCGCCCAGCGACCGCCAGCGCCGGGTCGGCCAGCGCTTCCCGATGGGGCTCGAGTTGCGCGGCCGGCCGCTGGCCGACACGATCGACACGGCCGTCCGCTGGCTGTGCGACAACGTGCTGCGTGAGTGGGTGTATCGCCTGTTCCGCGTCGAGGCGCCGGGCCGGGAGGACACCGCGACGGCGACGGCGATCA
>JADLBT010000199.1 GCA_020847555.1 Gemmataceae bacterium | reverse complement strand
GGAAGAAGTTGATGAAGCCCGGCCCGGCCACCTGCACGGCGGACACCGACGCCGGCAGCTCCAGGTGGTGCGTGATGGCGCCGGCCACCTCGCGCGGCGGCTTCCCGACGGCCTTCTGCAGGCGCATCGCGATGTTCGTCGCGAAGTCGCCCTGCTCCGAGCGGGCCGGGTGCTCCAGCACCACCTCGGGGATCGGGACGGAGGGGAGCGTTCCCCGCTCCATCGCCTGCTGGATCGCGGCTTCAACGAGCCGCTTCAACTCGTCTCTGATCACGGGCATCCCGCTCCCCGCCACATGCCGGGCCGTCCCAGCATCGTGTGGGCGGGCGCGCGGCTGGCTCCGCTTTCCAGAAATCGTACTGGTCGCGCGCTGGCGCTCACAAGCGGGCCGGTCGTTTCATATCGGTCAGATGCGGCGCATGATGGCAGAAGCCCCCTCCTCGCCATTGAGGAGGGGGCTTCTGCAGCCACGCGGCGGGCGTCGAGCGCCCGCGAGAGTGGGTTAGCGCGGGGCGGGCGACGGCGACGGCGACGGGGCCGCGCTGGCGCCTGCGCCCTGGAGGTACGACTTCAGCGCGGCGTAGGCCGGCCGGGCCGTGCCGTCCGGGTTGGTGATCGACCAGTAGTACTGCTCGTCGTTCGCCGTCCATTCCGGCTCGGGGATATACAGCACCACCATCAGGCCGGCCCACTGCGCCCAGTTGGCCTTCGCGTACTGGAACGCCTTCACCAGGTACTCAGCCTGCTGCTCGGGCGTCACTGCGTGCCAGTTGTACGGCGAATTCGGGCGCGAGTCCGTCGTCCAGCCCATCTCCATGAAGGCGACCTGCTTCGCGCCGTCGCCATTCTCTTCCATGATCTTGCGGATGTCTTCCGCGTGTCGGAAAGAGTAGGCGCGCTTGGCAGTCTCGGGGCTGGTGTCGCCGGGGTTGCTGAGGGCAGGGTCACGTGCAACGGCACCCGGGTCCATATCCGGCGGCGCCTTGAAGCCCGGGGCGTGCACGCCCAGCATGTCGAAGTACGCCTTCGCGCCGTTCGCGTACATCTCCTTCAGGAAGACCGTGTCCGAGATGGCGCGGTCGGACTGCTCGGTGGTCGGGGAGAGGCCGGCGCTCACGATGATGGCGTTCGGGTCGATCTTCTTGATCTCGGTGTACGAGACCTTCAGCATCTCCGTGTACGCCTTCGGGTCGGGCTTCATGTTGCCCCACTCGCGCGAGATGTTCGGCTCGTTCCAGATCTCGTAGATCTGCACCTTGCCCTTGTACCGCTCCGCGAACTCCTGGACGAAGTCCTTCCAGTCTTCGATGTTGTCGGGCGGGCCGGACGCCGGGAAGATCTTGTCGCGCCGCGCCCAGTCGGGCTGGTTGTCCATGCGGGCGATGATCCCAAGGCCTGCTTTATTGATCTTGTCAATGACAATATCCGGCTCGTGCCACTGGAACTCGTTCTTCTTGATCTTCTCGATGTTGCGCCACTCGAAGCGCTGCTTCACCCAGGTGAAGCCGGCCTCTTTCGCGAGCTTGAGGTCGCGGTCAGCTTCCTCCCGGTGTCCCCACAGGAAGACGTGCGCGGCCGGCGAGACCGGGGCAACGCGCTTGTCCTGCACGAGGCTGACGATGGGCGCAGCAACGTTCGGCAGCGGCGTGGGTGACGCAGCCGCTGGCTTGGCCGCCGTACTCGGCTTCGACGGCGCGGCGGTTGGTTTGGCGGCGGGTGGTGGCGATGAGCATCCAGCCACGATGGTGGTCACGAGCAAAATAGCCGACAGCAGTCTCCGCAAAAGTGCCTCCTCAGGTTGTTCGGCGGCATGCTCCTCTGCCGCCGCTTCGGTCCCCCGCTCGGGATGGCCCCCCGAACTCCCGTCTGGTCAGGGTAGCGTGCCGTTCTTCCGGGCTTGCAGCAGTCGATCATAGGCCGGTCGGTTGGAGCCGTCCGGGTTCAGGATCGCCCACCAATACTTTTCATCCTGCGGACCCCAGTTCGGGTCGGGCATCGTCCACAGGCACATGACGCCTATCCAGGGCGCCCAGTTTTGCGCGGCCCACCGATAGGCGCCGACGAGATTGTCGCCCTTCTCCTCCTCTGTCACTCGGTGCCAGGCGTAGGCCTCGTGGACGGTGTCGCTGGTCCAGCCGAATTCCAGCAGCCAGATTTGCTTTTCGCCGTCGCCGAACTCTTCCATGATCTTCCGCATGTCCTCGACGCGGCGGAAGACGAAGAACCGATGGCCGCCCCACTGGTTGCTACTGGCGGCTTCGTCCGGGCTGATGTGCGGCGGCGCCTTGTACCCGTGGCCGTGCGCGCCCAGGACGTCGAAGTATGGCGCAGCACCGGCCTCGTACATCCAGCGGACATACACATCGTCGGGGCGGGCATCGTCGTTATCGGTGCCTGTCTGCGCCACGCCGCCAGTGATGACGGTGACGGACGGGTCCGCACCCTTCGCCGCCTCGTAGCCCGTCTTCAGCAGCCGCACGTAGTCCGCCGCCTGCTGCTGGTTGATGGGCTTCCGGCCCCATTCGATGTTCAGATTCTGCTCGTTCCAGATCTGCACCGCATGAATCCGGCCAATCTGCGAGTCGCTGCCATATCGCGACATGAAGGCGTAGACGAAGTCGCCGAAGTCCTGGTAATTGTCCGGTGGCCCGTTGAACACCTTGTCAGAGCGCGACCAGTCCGGCTGGAAGTCCAGGCGGGCGATGATCTTGACGCCGGCTGCCGCCGAGGCCCGCACGATGCGGTCAGATTCGCCCCAGTCAAACTGCCCCTTGCGCGGCTCGATGTACCGCCACTGGAACAGGGTCTTCTGCCACCCGAAGCCGGCATCGGTCAGCTTCTTGAGGTCGCGGTTTGTGGTCTTCTCGTTGCCCCAGAGGAAGATGTTCATCCCATACTCGGGGCTGTTGGCGCGCTCGGGGCGGTTGCTGCCCGTCTGGCGCGGCTGAGAGTTGTTGTTGCGGTTGCTGCGGCTGGACGACGACCCGCTGCTCGACGACGGCTTGGCAGCGGCCTGAGCGGCGGCGCGGGCTGCCGCCTCAGGGTCTGGCCCGGACGCCGCTGGCGCGGCGGGTGCCGGCGCGGCAGCGGTCGTCTGGCCGGGCGACATCTTCTCGAAGCCGTCCTTCAGATTGGTCGCCGGCAACTCGTTGGGGCGGGCGATGCCGGCGGGCGAGGAGTTCTGGTACTGCCGCAGCAGCGGACTGTCCTTCGCCTGGGCGTCCAGGTCGATGGGCAGGTTCTGCCCGGTCAGCACGGCCTTCAGGTAATCGCCCAGCAGCAGGCCCTGCGTGCACTTGCAGGCGTCGTCGTAGTGCATGATGCCGCGCTGGAAGCGCAGGTACACAAAGTTGTTGTTCTTCGGGTCACGCATCGGCTTGGAGGTCGGCGCGCCCCAGATCTGGAGGTTAAACAGCGGCAGCAGACTCGACGGCCCGTCACCGCGCGGAAACGCATCGCCGTACGTCACGGTGTTGAAGAAGGTCTTGCCGAAGTTGACCGGCATGCCCTCCCAGGAGTCCGGGGCGTTTGCTTCGACGAAGTCGATGATCTTCGACGAGTACGACGAGTCGTTGGGCGAGGGCGCCGCCTTGATCAGGGCCGGGTCGGGGGCGGGGAACGTCGAGCCGTTGATGTTCGTGTACGGCAGCAGGCCGTCTTCCAGCAGGTTGAGCGTCTGAACGCCGTTCGGCCCCTGCTGCATGACGCCGCGCTGGAAGAACTGGACGGTCGTGCCCTTGAAGGTCACTTCGCGGGACGTTGGCAGCCCGAAGGTGCGCGTGCCGCCACGCCCCTGGAAGAAGGCCCAGAAGTCGTCATTGGCGACGCGGTAGCCGGTGTCGGCGAAAAATCGGGGGTCGCTCTGTTGCGCTCGCTCTGCCGCAAACGCCGAGGGCGTTGCGACGAGAATAACGAGGGCAAGCAGCGCGTGAGTGAGGCGGACGCGCATCCGAGGCTCCTCCGTGCTGTACGGCGCGGCCCTGCACGGGGAGGGCCCCTAGCGCCGCGGGATTATACGGAAGCTAATTTCGGGCCACAAGACTTTCCAACGACTTCCGTACCAGAAGAACGACCGGCCATACGGCACCGGTTCGATCTCGCGAGCAGCGGTGCCGGTGTCGCACATGCTTCTCCGAACCTGTACGCCGCACCCCCTGACGCGCCACACCATAGCGGATGACGACCGCATCATGATACGAATTTCAGCGCCCGTGCACGAGGCCGGGGGATGGCGTGCGCCGCCACGTCGCGTGGTGTTCCAATCTTGACAGCCGGTGAACGTGGCCTGATAATCCGCTCCGTACACGGCGCGAGGCGAGTCTCTCGGGCCGTCTCTGTCGTCGTGCGTGGGAGTGCGGCGGCGGGTGGCAACGCGACGAATTCGTCACTGGCTCGACTGTGGGAAGGACGGACCTGGCCATGGCTGACCGCACGGTGTATCTGACACGCGAGGGCTTCAAGCGGCTCGACGAGGAGCTGGAGCACCTCCGCACGGTCAAGCGGCCGGAGGTGTCGGAGCGCATTCGTCGGTCTAAGGACATGACGGATACGACCGACAACGCCGAGTACGACGAGGCGAAGAGCGAGCAGGGTTTTGTCGAAGGGCGGATCGCCGAGCTTGAGGTGACGCTTGCCAGCGCCCAGATCATCGGCGACACCCCGAGTACCGAGTTCGTTGGCCTCGGGTCACGCGTGACGGTCCGGGACACGGACGGCGAAGAGGACAAGTACCGCATCGTCGGCTCGATGGAAGCGGACCCGAAACGCGGGATGATCTCCAACGAGTCGCCGGTCGGACGGGCCTTGCTTGGCAAGAAGGCTGGTGACTCTGCGACCGTGGTGGCCCCCGGCGGCGCCTTCGACCTACTCGTGGTCGAGGTGGCCTGAGGCGGCCAGCCCGGCGCCACCGTGTCTGCGTAGCGCTGTAACACGGTCGCGATGCGGCGCACTGTTGCCGGCACAGGCCGGTGACGGGAGTGCTAGCCGCCTCGGTTACACTTCCGGCGGCTCCCGCGACTGACGGTGCGCCCCGAGGTGACCGATGGACGGCTCGGGGCGCCTGGTCCGTTGGGATGCCGTCTGTTGATGTTGAAGTGATGCCCTGCCGCCGTCCAGCCCGCAGGGGGGAGCAATGCCGTGACACCAGAGGACGCCGTGTCGTCAGACGGCCAAGCCGCCGACGCCAGGCCTGATGACCGCGCCGAGCATCGCCTGTTCGAGCAGCGGCTCGACAAGCTGAAGCGGCTGCGGGCGGCCGGCATCGACCCGTATCCCGCGCGCGTCAACCGCACGGATCTCGCCGCCGACGTGGTGGCGTCGTTCGACGCGTCGCCGGGCAGGGCCGTGCGCGTGGCCGGGCGTGTCGTCGGCGGCATCCGACGGATGGGCCGGTCCACGTTCTTGCACCTGCAGGATGGCAGCGGGCGTGTCCAGGCGTACTTCAAGCAGGATGTGGTCGGGCCGGACCGGTACGCGCTGCTGGAGCTGGTGGATATCGGCGACTTCCTGGGCGTGGTGGGCGAGACGATGCGCACCCGCAGCGGCGAGGTCACGGTGCAGGC
>JADLBT010000198.1 GCA_020847555.1 Gemmataceae bacterium | reverse complement strand
CAGCGCCCGTCGCGGGCGCTGCGGACTGGTAGGGCGCCGCCTCGGGGCGGTCACTTCCGGGATGTGCAGCGGCGTCCCCGCCCCGGTGGGCGGCGAGTGCCAGACAGGTCAAATGGACGACGGCGAGACGCCGGAACCTCATGGTGCGACCTCCCAGATGAGCGTCCGGCGAGTATAGCAGATGTGCCGGGGAAGAGCACGGGCCGATTTATTTTGTTGGCGCGGACTGCGACTGGGTCGAGATGGCGGCCCCAGGTCCGGGCCTCGGGACGCCCGGCGGGTGGTTCCGCATCATCCAGGGTGATTGCAGCGAAACCATCTTCGACCACTGCCCCGCTCCTCCGCCCTCCTACCCATCGTCACCCGCGAGTGTTTACGGGACTGGACTTAGGGATTCTTCAGATCCGCCGTCGCCGCTGCCTCGGGCCTGGCATCCCGGTTGCACCTGCAGAGTCGGTTACGGTTTCTGACCGTCGAATCGCCGCGCAGCGCGGTCCCTCTACTGCAGGCGCTCCGTCCATGAATCTCGAAGAGCTAATGAAAAAGTATGCTGACGGCGAGCGAGACTTTCGCGGAGCACGGCTGAGCAACATCGACCTGCGCGGGATGGTCCTCCGCCGCGCGGACTTCACCGGCGCGGACCTGCGTGGCGCGGACCTCCGCGGCGCGCGCCTGTCCTGTGCCGTCCTGCAGCGGTGCCACCTGAGCGGGGCTGACCTGCGCGGCGCGGATCTCGACGAGGCAGACCTGAGCGACGCGAATCTGTGTCGCGCCGACCTGCGCGGGGCTTACCTGGCGTCGGCCCGCCTGAACCGCGCCCACCTCGGAGAGGCCGACCTGGGCTGGGCGAACCTGCAGGACGCGATCCTGGCCGAGGCGGATCTGTTCCTGGCCAGGCTCGTTCGTACCCGGCTGTCCGAGGCCGACCTGCGCGGGGCCAATTTGGGCAAGGCCGACCTCGCGCTGGCCGACCTGACGCGCGCCGATCTGCGCGGCGCCGAGATGGCCGGGGCCAATCTCACCGGCGCCAACTGGGAGGGGGCAAACCTGGGGGACGGGGAGGAGTCACACACGGACGGGCGCCCCGAAACCGAACCGGCGAGTCCCTCAGCGCCCGACCGGCTGCGCCTGACGGGCCTGGAGCCGTGCCCGAAGCCGGCCGAGCAACCGCCCCCGTGGTCTGGCTTCCTGCCGATCGCGCTGCCGACCGAGCCCGCGCGTTTGCGGAGTCGGGGCGAACGGGGAACCCGGGGCCGCCGCCGGCCCCGGCGAGGCGGCGGGCAGGTGTCCTGAAGCCGCGCCCGTCACCGGCGCGGGCGGCGGCACCTGTCCTCGGGCGCCGGCCGGAATCAGGCACGCCAGCACCCCCGCCCACATCGCGCCGCGAACACATCTGCTCATCATCAACTCCTTCTCGCGACAACTCGTTCCGGGTTCAGACCTCGGCGGAGGCAGTGCCCCCGTCGCAGGCGGGCTGCCGTGTCACCTCGTCCAGGCTGCGTCGCACCTCGTCGGTGAGGTGATACACGAAGGCCAGCTCGCGCAGCAGAGCCTCCGCGGACTGATGGAGCCTTGCCCGGCGGCATGGCCGCGAGGCGCGTGCGGGACCGGACGTGCGCCGCGAAGCAAGAGCCTGAGCGTGGGACATGATGACCCTCCTGGCGATGTGGTCCTGAAGCGAGGCGGAGGGGTTATCGCAAGTGCCGTGCCGCCCGGCCACGAACGGTGATGACAGGGCGAGGGGTATTGCCGCCTCGGCACTTACGCCCATCGTCCGCGGCGGCAAGGAGAAACCGGCCCGGCAAGCCGTTGCAACTTCTACCCGCGCCGGACGGCCGCCGGAGAAACGGTTACAACGACCGTGTGCCGGCAGGTTCGGCTTCCGGCTACAATGCCCCCGATTGGTTCGCCCCGGCCCCACCGCTGCGCTGCCATGCCCTACACACCGATTGTCGCCACTCTGGGCTACCTCCTCTCGCCCGACGGCCAGCGCGTGCTGCTGGTCCACCGCAACCGGCGTCCCGACGACCCGCACCGCGGCAAGTACAACGGCCTGGGCGGGAAGCTCGACCCGGGCGAGGACGTGGTCGCTTGCCTGCGTCGCGAGGTCCGCGAGGAAGCGGGGCTGGAGTGCGACCAGATCGTCCTGCGGGGGACGATTAGCTGGCCGGGGTTCGGCAAGCAGGGGGAGGACTGGTTTGGGTTCGTCTTTCGCGTCGATCGGTGGCACGGCAGCCCGCTCGCGGAGAACCCGGAGGGGCCGCTGGAGTGGGTGGACGTCGGGCGGGTGCTGGACCTGCCGCTCTGGGAAGGCGATCGCTTCTTCCTGCCGCTGGTGTTCGAGCGGACCGAGAAGCAGTTCCACGGCGTGATGCCGTACCGCGACGGCCAGCCGGTGAGCTGGACCTATAGCCTGCTCTGACGGCCAATTGCCGCGCGGGATTGGATAACCAGTTAAAGCCCACGGGCCGCAGCCCGTGGGCCTGGTGCAAGACCTTCCCCACCGTTCGCGGCCCGTGGGCTTTAGCTGATGTTTACCTGCGGCGAGCGCTCAGAAGCGCCAGCGGAACTCGGTCCGGTAGGTCTGCCCCGGACCGTGATCGCCGACCGCGAAGGCGCTGCCGATGCCGATGTCGATCCGCTTGCACACGACCACCCGCAGGCCGGGGCCGAAGCTGGCGTAGGTGCTGGAGATGGCATCGCCGACGCCACCGGGCGTAAAGTTCCCGCCCAGAAACGAGTAGAAGTTCCCCTCAAAGGTGCCGATCACCGGCACGTCCGGCAGAATCCGATGCAGGACGGGGTTGAGGCTAAAGTGGTAGTGCAGCACCGGCCCGGCGAAGCTCTGGCTGCCCGCGATCGGGATGAAGTCGGCGAGCTGCGCCTGCAGGTAGGTGTCCGGCGTCAGTTTCAGGGTCGCCAGCAGCGCCGGTTCCAGCGACACATGCCCTGTTCCCAGGCCCTTGTTGAAGTTGCCCATCGGCAGGTAGGTGCGGAACTGGAACGCCACCTGGAGCAGGTCGCAGTCGAAGAGCAAGGTCTTCACACCCAGGTTCATGTCCGCGAAACCCGAGGCGCTGGCGTTCGCGTCCGGGTCGAGCGCCCGATAGGGGAACTCGGAGAACATCGACATCAGCGGGGTGATCGCCGTCTCGGTGTAGATGGCCAGGTCGTTGTAGCGCAGCGCGATCTCCGGTTTACCCGGCCCCTTCTTACCGATCTGCCCCCAGAAGAACTCCGACCGATCCGGCAGGGTGTAGTTCAGGACCGAGTCCCAGCGGATGCGCATCTGCGTCACCGGCCGGGCGGAGTCCACGAAGAAGGAGGCGTTGGCCTGCGGGATCCAGCACGGCTCGTAGCACGGATCGGGGCAGCAGAGGCAGCAATACAGGCCGCACAGGAACTTCGTCACCGGCCCGCGGCCGGCGCAGTCGCTGCAGCAGTTGATCCGGCCCGGGACGCACGTGCCGCAGCAGCCGCCCTCGCCGCAGGCACACCCGCCGCGGCAGGTATCGCAGACGGTGCCGGTGTCGCTGCCAGGGCCGGCGCGGAGCAACCCGCCGCCACCGCCGCCGCATGTGCTGCACCCCACCTGGACGATACCGCCATCGGGCGGCGAGAGGGTGGCCGCAGCCGGGGTAGGTTTGGCGTCGGGCGCCCGGGCCGGGGCGAGGTTCAACCTGGCCGGTTCCGTCCCGGACTGAGCCCCCGCCCAGCCTGCCCAGCTCAGCGCCAGCACGACCGCCGCCCAGCGCTGACACCACATCGACCGAAGGAATCGCTTGCCGTTCACAGCCCGCTCCTTTGCCTACCGGGTGGAGGGTAGTTGGTCCGGTATCGGAAACCGTGCGACCGGGGCCGACTCTCGGGGGGCAAGGCGGGACAGGCCTTTCCGGGTTTACGTGTTTCCGGGCCCCGTCGCTCAATCGTTTGGTTGGTCGCATGCCGATTCCTTCTCCGTTTCGGCGAAGCGGCCACGCGGTCTTGAGGCTTCAAACGATTTCTCCGCATGTAACTCTTATTCCGCCTCCATGAGAAGAAGCGAAGCTAACGGTGGCGACGAGAACGAAGAGTACGCGATCCAGGGAAGCGCCCAGGGTTCCACAGGCTCCCCTGGGCGCGGGAGCCACTACCTGGTGCAGGGGGCGAGGGAGTTGCCGGGTAAAATCCACGGGTGGCGTCCCGTGGGCCAGATCCCCAGCAGGGGAGATCTTGAGAAAATCTCCCGCGGCATCGTCTTTAGATACGTTGGCGGGCCGCGCGAAGCCGCACTCCCGATTCATGCGGCAGATTCCTGAAGGGCGGCAAGGTCGCGTGCCGAATCTTGGAGGTAACGCAACTTCGAGGCGAGCGACCGCCTTTGCGTTTGCGGCAGAGGCGGGACGCCGGCGAGGGGACAGGCCTTCCGACCAGCACGAAGAGGGATCGGACCGATGAAGACATGGACGCAATACGGAATCGCACTCGCGTTCGCCGTCGGCCTGACGTCGCGGCTCGGGGCCCAGGTCCCGGTCGCCCCAGGCGCTGCGGCCGTGGGACCGGCGGCGGCTGCACCCGCCGCCGGCGCCGCCGCTGGCGCCGGCAACATCTGGAGCAAGTTCTGCCTGACGCCGGAACAAAAGCTGGCGTGCAAGCTGTGTTTCTGCAAGTCCGCCATCGGCAAGATGATTACTGGTATGATGCGGCCGGTGTCGGTCTTCTCCGGCGGACTGCTCGGCAATCGCTGCGAGGAGGCCAAGACGGCGGCCGACCTGCTCAAGCCGCCGGACAGCCCTGAGGGGGCGGCGGCGCGCATCAAGGCGGACGAGGCCGCGGCCGCGGCCCGCCGCGCCGACGTCCGCTACCTGGGGACGGTCGATTGCCGGTACTGGCCGGAGGCGGAGGAGGCGCTCATCGGTGCCCTGCGCGCCGACCGCAACGAATGCGTGCGCTGGGAGGCGGCCATCGCCCTCGGGCGCGGCTGCTGCTGCACGCGCAAGACGATCGAGGCGCTGGCGATCACTGCTTCCGGGAGCGAGCGCGACGGCTTCCCGCCGGAACGGTCCGAGCGTGTCCGGGCGGCCGCGCTGGCATCGCTGCACCACTGCCTGGCTGGTCTGGCCGAACCGATCGTGGAAGGCCCGCCGCCGGAGGCGGTCCCGCCGCCGAAGGAGGGGTCGAAGGAGGGCGGGCCGGGGTTCCTGCCCGACACCTCCCGGCAGTACTACAAGCGCGTCCAGCAGCAGCCGCTGAAGAAGATCGTGGAAGGCGCACGCCGAACGCTCTCCCAGGCTCGTCCCGTCTCCCAGACCCCCGCCGTCGCCCAGCAGCGCCCCGCCGGCGTGTTCGATCTGATCACCCGCGCGTTCACCCCCGCCGACGGGACCGGCTCGCAGGTCCAGCAGGCCAAACACGAGACGGTGTCGCCGCCCCGGTCGCAGCCGCAGGCCGACCGCCTCGTCCCGCAGGCGGCCCAGCCATCCCAGGGTGTGCAGCCGGCCGCCTACGCCCCGAACCGCCCCACCCCGCCGGCCGCCGGGAGCACCCAGCCGGTCCAGGCGCCGGCGCCGCGGCCGCCGGCAAAGTCGAGGCCCCAGCCGGCGGCGCACCAGCCGGCGAAACTGCCGCCCGAGGCGCAGCACCTGCTCGCCACGCTGAGGTACGGCGCGCTGGAGGGCGACCGCCAGCGCGCCGCCGAGGGTCTGGCCGCGTCTCCGTGGGCCACCCACGCCGACGTTACCGGCGCCCTGACGACGGCCGGCCGGGATGACGCCTCGTCGGTCGTCCGTGCGGTCTGCCTGCGGTGCATGTCGCGCATCAACTTCAACCGCATGGCGGATTGACCGACGCGGTGTGTCCGGTGCCGTCCTACCAGCCTGCAGCGCCGGCGACGAACACTACAAGCGTCCGTCGCCGGCGCTGCGGGCTGGTTCTGCCAACTCCAGCGCCGGCGACGGGGAACGTCTCGCCTTGCCGGGACGCGCGCCTTTCCGGTAGACTTCCGGCCACAGCGTCCCCGGGGCTCGGACGGAGGGCGAAAACATGGATGTGCGGCGCGACCCGCGCCTGGTCCTGGTCCACGACTGGCTGACCGGCATGCGCGGCGGGGAGAAGTGTCTGGAACTGGTCTGCCGCCGATGGCCCGCCGCCCGCCTGTTCACCTTGCTCCACCGGCGCGGATCCGTCAGCCAGACCATCGAGGGGCTGCAGCCGCAGACGAGCTTCCTGCAGCGTCTGCCGGCCGTTCATCGCTACTACCGCTACCTCCTTCCACTCATGCCTTTCGCCGCCCGGTGGCAACTGCCGGCGTGCGACCTCGTCCTCAGTTTCAGCCACTGCGTCGCCAAGGCGGCCCTCCCCCCGCCCGGCGTGCCGCACGTCTGCTACTGCTTCACGCCGATGCGCTATGCCTGGCACATGCGGGCCTCGTACTTCGGCGAGGGGAAGCGCGGCCTCAGGGCGCGCCTGCGCGATCGCCTGCTCGGGGCGCTGCGCGACTGGGACCGGGCCACCGCCGAGCGGGTGACGCACTTCGTGGCCATCAGCAGGACCGTGCAAGCGCGCATCCGGGATTGCTACCGGCGCCCGAGCACGGTGATCTACCCGCCCGTCGATACCGACTTCTACTGCCCCGCGCCGGTCGCACGGGAAGACTACTACCTCGCGGTGTCCGCGTTCGCGCCATACAAGCGCCTCGATTTGGCGGTGGAGGCGTGCAACCAGCTGCGCCGCCCGCTGGTGATCGTCGGCAGTGGGCAGGACGAGCGCCGGCTGCGGGCGCTGGCCGGACCGACCGTCCACTTCCTCGGCTGGCAGCCGGACCGGGCGGTGCGCGACCACTTCCGCCGCTGCCGGGCGTTGCTGTTCCCGGGAGAGGAGGACTTCGGAATCGTGCCGGTGGAGGCGCAGGCGTGCGGCACGCCGGTGATCGCCCTCGGTCGCGGCGGCGCGACCGAGACGATCGTCCCGCCGGGCGGGGCGCGCGAGCCGACGGGGATCCTGTTCGAGAACCAGTCGGCTGGCGGACTGGCAGACGCGATTTTGGAGTGCGCGCGGCGCTGGAAGGATTTCACGCCAGGAGTCTGCCGGCGGCAGGCCCAGCGCTTCAACGCGCGCCGGTACGTGGAGGAGATGACCGGATACCTGGCGGGCGTGCTCGACCGCCGGGAACCGCTGCGGCAGGCCGCCTGAAATGCGCGGACCCGGACACAACGGTCCGGGTCCGCGATAGCCACGCTCTTCAAAGTCCACGGGTTGCAAGCCGTGGGCTTTGGGCCAGGAAGAAAACCTGCCGACAGCCCCAGGCGCCAGCGCAGGGCCATCCCGCGCTGGCGCCTGGGCTAGTTTTGCAACCGTTTCCTAGTGGGCGCAGGCCACCGGGGCGGCGGGCGCACACGGGACGCGGACCGGGACGCGGACGGTCGTCTGGTAGGGCACCGTGACGCACACGTTGCGGGTGACGACCTGCGGCACCGTCTGATACTCCGGCACCAGGCGCGTAACGTTCTGGACGCGCTCCTGCGGCACGCACTGCACCACGTTCACCACGCGCTCTTGCGGCTGCATCTCGACGACGCTGACCGTCCGCTTCTGCGGCTGCATCTCGACGACATTCACCACTCGCTCCTGCTGCTGGTACTGGCAGACGTTAACGACGACTTCCTGCTGCTGCGGGACGGTCGTCATCACGGTCCGCTGGACCTGCTGGTATGTCACCTGCGGCCGGCACACGGTGTAGCAGTCGCCGCACGGCGTCGCGCACGTCACCGGGACCATCGTGCAGACCGGCACGGTCTGGGAAACCACCTGCGGCACGCAGACGTAGCGGGTGACGACCTGCCTTTGCGGGACCATCACCGGGACGGTCACCGTCTGCTTGCGCGCCACCGTCACCGGCGCCATCACCGTCACCTCACGCTGGACGGAGACCGGCACCATGACCGTCTGCTTCTGCTGAACCGTCACGGGCGCCATCACCGTGTACTTCACCGGGGTGACCTCGGTCCGGTAGGTACACCTCGTGACGTTGACCTTCTCCTGCACCTGCTGGATCTCGGTCCGATAGGCCGTCACCACCTGCTCGACCCAGGCGACGGACGTGCCGCAGTTCGAGGTGCTAGCCACACCACATCCCGGAGCGCAATCGCCACAACCAGAAGAACGCCGCCGGCCGAACGCCTCACTGTCCCCGGTTGTGGCCATGACGGCGACGACCGCCAACGCTGCTAGTACGAGCTTCCTCATCGTGTCTCCTTCGCCTGGTGTTTGAGAAGTCCGTTAAATCGGGAAGGCTGGGTAATATGAAGATAACTTGCCAATCTCTGTCCGTGATTGCAATGCCATTTCGTCCTTTTTTTCACTTTTTCTCGATCGGGGGTGCCGCGCAGAGTGCGCATCATGGCAAGCGAAAATGAGCCGTACAGATCGTATCGGATGTCTGGGAAGTATAAGCTGATTGCGTCGTGCTGATGAGAGTGAGGCGCAGGAGTATGTGACGGCCGGCTTTGTGCCGTCCGCTGGCAGGACAGCAGAGAAAGGGGCGCGCCCCAGCCGGAGGGAGTGTACAAGCCGGGGGCACGCGCGCAGGCCAATCAGTTCCCGTTTTCTCCGCTGGCGCCCGAAACCACGCGCACCCGGTACGATCCGGTGGAGGCGTTATTCCACGGACTCGGCCCGATGTGCAGGTACAGACGCCCGGTTCGGGCCGGGCGGCCGGCGTAGCGCTCGCCGATGACGAACAGGGAGCCGTCCTCGCCGATGCGACCGACCAGAACTCCGGGTCCGGCGACCGGCGCACCACCCGCGATCCCCTGGGGGTTCGGCCGTGCTCCGGCCATCCCGTTCGGGCTGGCCATGTATTGCCCCGGACCCTGCGGCCACAGGTCCACCAGCCCGGTGGCGGTGATCCGCAGGTCGAAGTGCGGATCGACGCTCAGGCCGGTGTCCAGCCACTGGTTGTGGGCGCTGCCATACCGGGCCGCATCCACGACCACCTCGCTGTCGCCGGCGCGCTCGAGCCAGCGAATGGCGATTAGCTGGTACGGTTTGAGAGTCAGGTCGCCGAAGTACTCCGACTGGGCCTTGATGGCCGGGGTAAGCACCTTGCCGACGATGGTGAACTTGGTCGTGCGAATCAGATCCTCCTCCTTGAGCCGAAGCTGCTTGCTCGGCACCTTCCCCTCGATCAGCTTGATCGCGGCCAGGGCGCGCTGCGCGACCTCCGCCTCCTTGCTCCTGGTCGCCCGGTGCAGGGCCGGATAGGCGTGCGGCCCGAGCGCCACCAGGTCGCGCACGGCCCCGTCCCGGTGGCGGTAGCTGACGCTGCTGAGTTGCTTCAGCGCATCGTCGATCTTCGCCTCGATCCCCTCGGGCAGGTGGACGCCGAACTCGATCGAGCGGATTTCCCTGGGCGGGATCGTCAGCTTGCCGAACGGCGTCATGACGTCGATGTGCTCGTGGACGATGGCCATGAAGACGGTGCTGCCGTTGGCGAAGCGAACCTCCGCCTCTTTCAGGCGGGGGGCATCCTTGCCGGCCGGGTCGGGCGGCGGCTTTCCGCTCGGGGGGAGCTGCTGCGCCTGCGTGAAAGGGGTGAGCAGCAGACAGGCGGCCAGGAGTGTCAGGCTGTGGTGTTTCACGACAATCCCTCCTCGCATAAACAGGTGTTGACGGGTAATTAAGTTTACCTCAGTGGCCCCAACCGGGACAACGCCAGTCGGCCGTGACAGGCGGCTGACACGGGCGTCGGCCAGCCGCGGCGGGTCCGTCCGCGGCCAGCGTTCGGAGATGGGGGCGGGTTTCTGGAGCGCGGGTGTCCCCCCCGCTGGAAGTATAATGCCGGCCGGACGCCGGCGCCCGGACGGGGGCCGGGGCGATTTCTTTTGGCCTTTGCCGGCCGCCGGGATACCATGCCCAGGACCGCCCAACCCCGCCCCCGCTGTGAGGCCACCTCCATGCCGAGCTTTCGCGCCGTCCCCGCCGATGTCCTGGAAAGGCTGCGTACGTTCGACACCCCGACGGTGTGCAACGTGATCGAACTGTTCGACCTGCGCCCGCGCACGGCCGGCTACATGGACCGCCGCATCCAGGCGTGCTACCCGAAACTCCCGCCGATGGTCGGCTACGCCGCGACCGCAACATTCCGGTCGGCGTCTCCGCCCCGGGCCGGCAACGTCTACGCCGGCCTGGCCGAGCAGGCGGCCGCGTTCGCCGAGTTGCCGGGACCGGCGGTCGTCGTCTTCCAGGATCTGGACGACCCGCCAGCGGCGGCGACGTTCGGCGAGGTGATGTGTACCACGTACAAGGCGTTCGGAGCCGTCGGGCTGATCACCAGCGGAACCGGCCGCGACCTGGACCAGGTAGAGGCGCTCGGGTTCCCGTGCTTCACCAGCGGCACGGCCTGCGCCCACGGGTACTGCCACATCGTGCAGCTCAACGTCCCCGTCCACGTCGGCGGTGTGACCGTCCACCCGGGCGACCTGCTGCACGGCGACCGCAACGGCGTCACCACGATCCCGAACGAGATCGCCCCGGCGGTCGCGGACGCCTGCCCGGAATTGATGGCGGCCGAGGCGGTCGTCCTGGACTACCTGAAGGCCGGGCGCCTCGACCCGAAGGGGTACGCGGCGGCGCGCAACGAGTGCCAGGACCGGATCGAGGCTCTCGCACGCCGCCTCAGGCAGGCGTGAGCACCCCGACCCGAGAGCGAGGAACGCGGGCGGTCCGGGCGTCAATACCATTATCGAGGCATTCACCCTCTTTCTTGCTCCCTTTTATCGGTTCGGGGGCAGGGAGAAGGCGGAGGGAGGAAACATGGGCACTCGTTCGTGGGTCGTCGGCCTGTGTGCGGCGGTACTGTGGTGGGGAGCGAACCCCGGCGCGGCGGGCCGCGCTGGCGAGGGCAAGGCGGTCCGGGTGCTGTTGGTTCTCGGCAGCCCGCCGTTCCACGACATCCGCAAGCTGCCGCCAATCCTGGAGAAGGTGCTCGCTCGGGTGGGCGGGTTCAAGGTGACACGCCTGGAACCGCCCGCGGATCGCCCGCCGAACGACCCGGAGCACATGAAGAAGCTGGCGGCGGTGAAGCGGGCCGATTACGACGTGCTGGTCTTCTACACGACCGGGTACAAGCTGGACGAGCCGACGGAGCGAGCCCTGGAGCAGTTCGTCGAGGCCGGCGGCGGGGTCGTTGCGCTGCACGGAGCGTCGGCCAGTTTCGGGAACTCGACGGTGTGGACGCGGCTGATCGGCGGCCGGTTCACCGGCCACCTGCCGGGGACGCACAAGCTGCCGGTGGTGCCGACGGAGGTGAAGCACCCGATCACGGCGGGCGTGGGACCGTTCGAGGTGGTGGACGAGGAGTACACGCACAAGCTGGCGGATGTGCCGCGAGAGGTGCTGCTGCGGTTCAAGGAGCGCCCGAAGGGAAGCAAGGGGACGAATCACGACGTGTTGTGGACACGGCAGATCGGTAAGGGGCGGGTGGTGTACAACGCGCTGGGGCACGGACGCGAGGCGTGGGAGAACCCGGCGTGGCAGCGGCTGGCGGTGCAGTCCATCCTGTGGGCGGCCGGGCGGCCGCGCGAGGTGAGCCTGCGCGGGACCGGCGCAAAGTAGTGTCGTCCCGGGAGGCGTTGACCTGGCCTGGCGGACCGTCGTTGCGGGGTCGGCAGGCCAGGTTGACACTCCAGGGGCCGGCCGCTACCATCCACTACACACCGGCCCCTTAGCCAAGTGGTAAGGCAGCGGATTGCAAATCCGCCATCCCCGGTTCGAATCCGGGAGGGGCCTCTTATAAAGCCAATAATGACAAGAAGTTACGACGACCGTTTTCTTGGACAAATCGTTGGCTAAATCGGTACGGTAGGCGGTACATTTGAAGAAGCCAGGGATGCGTCCCCGGCTTTTTTCATTTTGCTCAATCACGTTGCCGGACATCTGTCACCACTCTGGTGCGAACCCGACCTGACGGGATCTTGTCATTCCCGTCATGGACACGAACCTTCTCGACCTCAAGTTTGCTCGCATTGGCGCTCGCCTGAAGATCGCCGACCGTCCGGTTCGTCGTTCCCGCATGACCGGGCCGTTCTCGCTCGATGTCCAGGCTGACCGCAAGGGGGAGTTCTTCGAGATCCTTTGCCAGCCGGGGGCCGACGCGGAGATCGCCGTCCTCGACGTGCAGCCCGCTGACCGCCACCTGCTGCTCCTCGTCCGAGAGGGTAAGGAAAAGAGCAAGTTCCTCTGCGGCCACGATGAGCGCCACTGGTTCGTCGCCGGCATTCCTGAAAAGGCTCCGGTCGGCAACGTCCGTCAGGCGAAGGAAGCCCTGAAGCCTGCCGAGGTCCAGATGGCCCAGGCTCGCAAGAGACTTCGCGCCAAGGCCCGCAACCGTCGCAAGAACGCCGCCTACATCCGCCAGGGTGAGTGGTTCTTCATCCCCGATGGTGACTTGGCGGTGGACGAGAAGTTGGTCCTGGCGAACGAGCCGTTGCGCCGAGGCAATGGCGGCAAGCCTCACTGGGCCGAGTTCTGCTACCGGACGGGCGGTGAAACGGTTTACGTTTGTTCTCGACACCCGAACGGCGTCACCGAAGCTCAATACAAGGTGATCCTTGCTGGAAGCGCCAAGGCCAAAGGCTGGGGCTGGCGGACCATGCGTCGGAACCCAGGCGTTTACGTCAAGGGCCGCGTCCGGCACGCCGACCATGCGACGATCATGTTGCATGGCTGGCATCGTGTCTTGATGAACACGGAGGGCCAGTCCAAGGCGATGCGAAACGTGGCGTTTCTGGATTGACGCCCGCTGAAGCGAAACCAGACAGCCCGTGGCGGCGAAGGCTGCTGCGGGCTTCTTTCGTTCTTGGGCCGGATGTTCGACGTTGCCCAGACCCTGATCTGGCCAACACTGGACAGCCTGATGGAATAGCAGAATGCGGACTTGATTGGCACTGCGGTCAGAGGCTCAAGCGATGTTGCTGACGATCACCACGACACATCAACCGGCGAACGATCTCGGCTACCTGCTCCACAAGCACCCCGAGCGGTTCCAGTCGTTCGACTTGAGCTTCGGCAAGGCCCACGTTTACTACCCCGAGGTCAGCGCGGAGCGATGCTCGGCGTGTCTACTCCTCGACGTGGATGCCGTGGGGATGGTCCGGGGCAGGAACGCTGAACAGAGCTTCCTGCTGGCGCAATACGTCAACGACCGGCCTTACGCGGCTTCGTCGTTCATGAGCGTGGCCATCGCGCAGGTGTTCGGCTCGGCCCTTCAAGGCCGTTGCAAGGACCGGCCCGAGTTGGCGACGACGGCCATTCCCCTGACGGCCAGGATCGACGTGCTGCCCGTCCGAGGCGGCGAGCGGTTCCTTCGTGGCGTCTTCGAGCCACTGGGCTATGAGGTCGAAGCCATTCGTTCGCCTCTGGACGAGCGGTTTCCCGAGTGGGGCGAGAGTCCATATTTCGCGGTGACCGTGCGGAAGAACACGACGCTGCCAGAGTTGCTGACCCACTTGTACGTCCTGATCCCGGTGTTCGACAACAACAAGCATTACTGGGTCGGCGATGACGAGATGGAAAAGCTGCTCGCCAAAGGCGAAGGCTGGCTGGCAAACCACCCGGAGAAAGAGGAGATCACTCGACGTTACCTGAAATACCAGCCCAGCCTTTTCCGGTTGGCGCTGGCCCGGCTGGTTGAGGAAGAGGAACCGGCAGAAACCGACGAAGGCGACCAGCCGAAGGAGAAGGTTGAGGAGGTGCTGGAGAAGCCCATCAGCCTGAACGAGCAGAGGCTCGGAGCCGTCGTGGCGTCATTGCGAGCCAGCGGAGCCAAGCGAGTTCTCGACCTGGGCTGTGGCGAAGGCAAGCTGATTCGAGAACTGCTCAGGGACAGGCAGTTCGATGAAGTAGTGGGCCTGGATGTCTCGATCCGTACTCTCGAAGTGGCGCAACGCCGGTTGAAGGTGGATCGACTCCCGACAATGCAGGCGAACCGTCTGAAGCTGATCCACGGCTCGCTGATGTACCGCGACAAGCGGCTCGAAGGCTTCGACGCCGCTGCCGTTGTCGAGGTCATCGAACACCTCGATCCGCCACGGTTGTCGGCGTTCGAGCGAGTATTGTTCGAGTTTGCCCGTCCCAGAACGGTAGTCCTGACGACGCCGAACCGGGAATTCAACGTGACTTGGGAAACGTTGCCGGCGGGGAAGTTTCGTCACCCGGATCACCGCTTCGAGTGGAGCCGTCAGGAGTTTCAGTCGTGGGCGCAGGGGATCGCCGAACGGTTCGGGTACGTCATGCGATTTCTGCCCGTGGGACCGGAACATTGGGAGTATGGCCCGCCGACTCAGATGGCGATGTTTCAGCGGAAGGAGGATAGTCATGGGCGCTTCCCGTGACGATTTCGTCAAGTACCCGAGAACGCCGCATTTGTTCGGCTCGAAAGGAACGGACGACGACAAGCACATGAGCGAAGCGGAGTCCATCGAGTTCATTGCGGACAAGTCGCTGATCGTGGAGGAGAAGATCGACGGCATGAATGTCGGCATCCACTTCACTTCGGCTGGGCAGATGGTCCTTCAGTGCCGGGGCCACCTCATCACGCAAGGGATGCACCCGCAGTACGACTTGTTCAAGCAATGGACGGCGGTGAAGCGTGGCGTCATCGAAAAGCGGCTGGAAGACCGCTTCATCCTTTTCGGCGAGTGGGTCTACGCCCGGCACTCGGTCCACTACCGCCGGCTGCCGCACTATTTCTTCGAGTTCGACATTTATGACAAGGATGGAGAGGCTTTTCTTCGCCTGGAAGAGCGACTGGCCTTGCTGGAAGGAACAGGCATCGAAACCGTGCCAGTGCTGCATCAAGGGACTATCGACAAGGAAAAGCTTGAGGAACTGATCGGTCCCTCGCTGTTCGACAGCGTGTTTGAGAACCCGATGACGAGGCGAATCGACAACCTGATGGAGGGGCTTTACCTCCGCGCTGAAGCGGCCACGTCAGTCACGGGCAGGGCGAAGTTCGTGCGGCCTGAGTTCGTGGAGAAGGTCAAGCAAAGCACGCACTGGCAACATCAGGTAATGGTCCCGAATCTGCTCAAAGAAGGGGCGGACATCTGGCAATGAAATGGAACGAACTCTCACAGGCATCGCTCGATGAGATCATCGCCTGGGCGAACGATCAGCCCTGGTGTCGAGCGATGGCCGGCTGTCAGCAGGATGTCGGGTGGCACGCCGAAGGCGATGTTTGGACTCACACGAAGATGGTCTGCGCCCAGCTTCCCAGGCTTGCTGATTGGCCGGTGCTGACGCCGCACGAACAGACGGTGTTGATCTTCACCGCTCTGTTTCACGACTCGGCAAAGCCGCTCACATCGCAGGTCGATCCGGCAACGGGACGGGTTACCTCACCCAAACACGCAATCAAGGGTGAGCATCTGGCGAGGTCAGTGCTGCGGGATCTGGAATGCGACTTGGCCGTTCGGGAAGAGATCGCTCGGATGGTTCGTTTCCACGGGCGTCCGGCATTCCTTCTGGAGAGATCGAGCCCGTCGAATGAGGTTGTGTCGCTTTCATGGTCGGTGAGCAACAAGCTCCTCTACCTGTTCGCCCTGGCGGACACCCGTGGGCGAAACACTGCCGAGATGGGGCGACCCGAGGAGAACCTGCACTTGTGGAAAATGGAGGCTGAGGAACACGACTGCTTCGAGAAGCCGTACCAGTTCGGCAACGATCACGCCCGATTCCAGTTTTTCCGGCAGAAGCAAGCCAATCTGCACTATGTCCCGCACGAAGACTATCGCTGCACGGT
>JADLBT010000197.1 GCA_020847555.1 Gemmataceae bacterium | reverse complement strand
CCCGCCGGCAGCACGTCCTGGTTGAGGAAGTCGGCCAGGGCGCTGGCCCAGGTTGCGTGGAAGGACTCCCAGGGGCGGCGTTCGCTCAACGGTGGGTGAAAATGGTCGCGCAGCGGCATGCGTGGTGCCTTCGAGGTTCTTGCGGAGCGATAGAACGCTTCCTCTCCGAGGATTGTACCGCGTCGGGAAAGAGAAAGGGGCCGGCGCCTCCAGGCGCCGGCCCCATCGAGAGAATCCTTCGCATGGCTGCTACACCAGTTCGCGCATCGCTGGCGCGTCCACGAGGTGCTGCGGCCGGCCCGTCGGGTCGAGAATCGCCGTCGTCGCCGGGTCGATGCCGAGGTTGTGGTACAGGGTCGCGAACACCTCGCCGAAACCGACCGGCCGGCTCACCGCGTACTCGCCCAGGCGATTCGTCGCGCCGATCGCCTGGCCGGTGCGCATGCCACCACCGGCGAGGAGTGCGCAGCTGACCTGCGGCCAGTGATCGCGGCCGGCGTTGTTGTTGATGCGCGGCGTCCGCCCGAACTCGCCCCACACCACCACCGACACGTCGTTGAGCAACCCGCGCACGTCGAGATCCTCGATCAGCGCGCTGAGGCACTGATCGAGCTTGCCGCCGTGATCGCGCACCAGGTCGAAGTTGCGGCCGTGGCTGTCCCACCGGCCGTAGGACAGCGTCACCACGCGCACGCCCGCCTCGACCAGGCGCCGCGCCAGCAGCAGGTGGTCGTTGACGGTCGGCGCCCCGTCGAACTGATACTGGTAGGGCTTGCCGTCGCCGTAGCGGTCGCGGACGCGCTGGCTCTCGCGCGAAATGTCGAGGGCGTCGAGCAGCCGGCTGCTCGTCAGCACGCCGAGGGCGCGCTGCGTGGCCGCGTCCGCTCCCTCCATCGCGCCGGTCGCGTCGAGTTCGCGGCGCAGGCCGTCGAAGCTGGCGAGCAGGCGCCGGCGATCGCCAAGGTGCCGGGCATTGATGCCGTTGAGGCGCAGGCTGCCCATCATCTCGCCGTCCGGCTTGAACGGGGCGTAGGCCGTGCCGAGAAAGCCGGGCCGCCCCGAATCGGACCAGGGTAGATGCTGCGTCCGCCCCGCCAGGCCGACCGACGGCGGCACCGACGGATCTACCGGACCCTGCAACTTCGCGACCGCCGCCCCCATGCTGGGACGGCCGCCCAGGTTCGCCAGCGCCGCCTGCGGCCAACCGCTCAGGCACTGGAAGCCGGTATGGCTGCCGTTGGCCCCGACGATCGAGCGGATCACCGCCAGGCGGTTCATGAGACCGGCCAGGCGCGGGAACGTCTCGCCGATCTGGATGCCGGGCACGCTCGTCTGGATTGGTCGAAACTCCCCGCGAATCTCGCGCGGCGCCTCGGTCTTGATGTCCCACAGATCCTGGTGCGGCGGGCCGCCCGCGAGGTAAATGTTGATGACCGCCTTGTGCGGCGAGGACGAACCGGACCGGGCCTCGGCGCGGTAGACGTCGGCCAGGCTGAGCGCGGCCGCGCCGAAGGAAAAGGCGCCGATTTTGAGGAAGCCGCGGCGCGAGATGCCGTCGCAGAAGCGGCCTCTGTCGCCCCAGATCGTCAGCATGGTGAGAACCCCTTTCTCGGCGGGCAGGTGTACGGCAGGCCGGAAGCCCCGCGGCAAGCCTGGTGATGGTTGTGAGCCAGGTTATCCGCCTCTACCGTAAGCGGGCGCGGCCGTCGAGTCAAGTAAGCTGCCGCGGCCCCGGCGCTTCACGATTTCAACGCGCGGGTGTCCGCCTCTTGTGGCGTCCCCGATAATCACCAGGACGAGCGGATCCCCGTGCAGGTCGGGACGGTCCCCCACACAGGCACAGCGGCCAGGCGCCGAGGCGATCATGAGGCAACGCGGGCAACGAGGACGAGAGGGCTGGTTGCTCGGCGGCGCGGGCCTGCTGCTCGGTGCCTGGCTGGCATCCCATCTTCCGGCCGCTGCCCAGGTGAAGCGCGCCGAGCTACGTCCCGGCCTGGTGATGATCTGCCGTGACGGCCCGCCGGGCGGCGCGGAGATCACGCAGCTGGAGCCGACCATCGCGTTTGCGCTCGGGGAGGGCGAGGGGTTGCATCCGCGACTCACCGCCCGCGGCGGGACGGTGCGCTGGGAAGGCTACCTGACCATCCTGCGCGCCGGGGAGTACCAGTTCAGCGCCGTGCTGCGCGGCAAGCTCCGCCTCACCGTGGCGGGCAAGGAAGTCCTCGGCGCGGAGGTGAGGGACGCGACGCCTGCCGCCGTGCAGGGGCCGGCGACTCGGCTGGAGGCGGGCGTGTACGCGCTGGCCGGCGAGTTCACCCGGCTGCCCGGTGCCGCCCGGGTCCAGGTCTGGTGGAAGTCGCCGCAGTTTTACAGGGAACCGCTGCCGTCCACCGTGTTCGGCCACCTCCCCGCCACGGCGCCCGCCCGACTCGCCCGCGACCGCCAGGCGGAGCGCGGCCGCTTTCTGGCCGAGGAACTGAGCTGCACCACTTGCCACCGGCCGCGGTCCGACGACCGCCTCGCGAAGGGACTCGCCGTGCGCCAAGGACCGGACCTGTCCGCGGTCGGCGGGCGCGTTCATGTGGGCTGGCTCTACCGCTGGCTGACGATGGCCCCGCACGAGCAACCGGGCCGCGTCATGCCGCGCCTGTTCGCGGACGACGACGCGGGCCGGACCGAAGCCTACGCCGTCGCCCGCTACCTCGGCTCACTGGGCGGGCCGATAAAGCAGGGGCCGGCGACCCTGCCGAAGCAGCTGAAGGCCAGCGTCGAGCGCGGCCGCCGCCTGTTCGCGGTGACGGGGTGCATCACCTGCCACCGCAATCCGCCCGGCGGAGCGAAGCGGGCGGACGACCATCACACCAACTATCCGCTGCTCCACGTCAGCGGGAAGACGACCCCGCAGAAGCTTGCCGAGTATCTGCTCGATCCGTTGGCGGTCGATCCGGGCGGGCGGATGCCGCACATGCTGCTGAACCCGAAGGAGGCCGCCGACCTGGCGAACTTCCTCTGCTCCGACAAGGGGCCGCGCCAGGTGCCCGCTCTCCCCGCCGCGCCGCCGCAGGAGAAGGCACGGACCGCACTCCGCCAGCTCGATCCGCCGGCGGCCGAGTACGTCGCGTTCGCGCGCCTGACACCGCAGCAGCAGTGGATCGACCTGGGGCGGCGCCTGGTCATCGAGCGCAGCTGCGCCAGCTGTCACACGATTGCGCCGAAGGGCCAGGCGGTTGGCGCGGTGCCTTTCCAGGCCGGGTTCGCCGCGCTGCGGGAGACGAACCGCCACGCCCGCGGCTGCCTGGCTCCCGACGCAGCCGGACGCGGCAAGGCGCCGCAATTCTCACTTACCGAGGCGGATCGCGCGGCGCTGCGCGTGTTCCTGAAGGACGGCAGCACCGGGCCGGGGTCGCCGAGTCCGGCGCACGCCGCCCGCGTCGCGCTGCGACGCTTCAACTGCTTCGCCTGCCACGCGCGCGACGGCGAGGGTGGGATAACGCCCGACCTGGTTGAGCAGCTGCGCAAGTACGAGAAGGTCGAGGACGCCGAGTCGGTCCTGCCCCCGCCGCTGACCGGGGTCGGGCACAAGCTGCGCGTACCGTGGCTGCGCGAAGTGCTGACCGCGGGCGGGCGCGCGCGGTCGTGGATGGGGCTGCGCATGCCGCAGTTCGGGGCGGTCCACGTCGGTAAGCTGCCGGAGGCGCTGGCCGCGCTCGACGGCGCCGCCCCCGAGGACGCGCCCCCGAAGGCGGCGCACACTCCTGCAGTCATCCAGGCGGGGCGGCAGCTGATTGGCAAGAGCGGTTTCGGCTGCACCTCCTGCCACGACATCGCGGGCACACCCAGCGCCGGCACGCGCGGACCGGATCTGGCGCTGGTCGCGGGTCGGCTGCACTACGAGTGGTATCGCCGCTGGCTGGAGTCGGCCCAGCGCATGCAGCCGGGAACGAAGATGCCGACGGTGTTCCCCGATGGTCGTTCGCTGCTCGACAACGTCCTCGACGGCAACCCCGAGACGCAGGCCGAGGCGATGTGGGCGTACCTGGCGCTCGGCCCGACGCTGCCGCTGCCGGAGGGGCTGGGGCCGCCGAAGGGGCTGGTGCTCGCGGTGAAGGATCGGCCGGTGCTGGTGCGGTCGTTCCTGCCGGACGAGGGCAAGCGACCGATCGCACGCGGGGTCGCGGTCGGCTACCCAGGGGGCGTGTCGGTTGCGTTCGACGCGGCCGCGTGCCGGGCGGCCTACGCCTGGGCGGGCCACTTCCTCGACGCCGCGCCGGCCTGGGACAACCGGGGCGGGGCGCCGGCGAAGGTGCTCGGTCTGCGCTTCTGGTCGGCACCGCCCGGCTTCCCGTGGGGCGTGAGCGACGGGCCACGACCGCCCGACTTCGCCGCCCAGGCGCGCGACCCAGCCTTCGGCACTCCGCTGCCAGAAGGAGAGCTGTTCACCGGACAGCGGCGGGTATTCTTCGACGGCTACGCACTCGACCGGGAGAAATGGCCGGTGTTCCGCTATCGGCTCGATGCCGGGGGCGGCAAGGAGGTCAAGGTCGAGGAACGGCAGGTGCCGCTGCGTGGAGCGACGGCGGTTGGCGTGGGTCGGGCCTTCGTGGTGGACCTGCCGGCGGGGAGGACCGTGTGGTTCGACGCCGGCACGAGCGACCAGATCCCGCGCTGGCTCGACGAGAAGGGGGCGGCGGTTGCGCTGGCGGCGAAGGGTAACCCCGTCGAGAAGTCCGCGTCAGGGCGGTGGCTGATCCTGCCGCAGAGTTCCGGCCCGCCGCACGTCCTGACGCTCCCGGAGATTCCGCCCGGAACGGTCTGGCACATGCGCCGCGAAGGCACCGCCTGGAGAGCGCTGGTGCGCTTGCCGCCGGAAACCACCGCGAAGCGGGTGCGGGTCCGAGTGGACGTGTGGGTGCCCGCGCACGCCGACGCGGCCACCTTGCGGGAGCTGCGTGCGGGTCGGTGAGGAGCCGCGCACTGCGCAGCTCCCGCTCGGCCCGTGGTCCGGCGCGGTTCCCACCTTGCGGCGGGATCCGGCGAACGGTTACCGGACTCTCACTTCCGCTTTGCCTGCTCCCAGATCGGACCGTACACCTCCTTGTCGAACGGCGGACAGCCGGTCGCGAACTGCCCCAGCTCGTTGTGCTTGGCCCGCATCAGCGCCGTGCAATAGCTGAACGTCCGGCACACGCGCTTGCGGTCGAGGCGGCCGTGCTCCGCCAGCTCGCGTCCGAAGTCCGGGTGCGGCAGCGCCGCCCGCCCGACGCCGACGAACGTCACCCGCCCGTCGCGCACGTTCGCCGCGCCGGCCTGAAACAGGTACTCCTGCAGGTAGCTGTACCCGCTGCCCACCACCGGCAGCTGGGGGAACGCCCGCTGGACCTCTCCGACCAGGCGAAAATGGCGGTCCACACCGATGAGCGGATGTTCGGGTGACGGGTAGCCGTCCGGCGGCGGGTACTCGAAAGGACGGAGGACGTGGGGCGTCGCATACGGGTTGCCCATGCTGACGTTCACCAGCGCCACCCCGAGCCGCGCCATCTCGCCGATCCACTGCAACGGTTCGGTCAGGTCCGGCTCCAGCGGGTTGGTCGGATTGGCGCCCCAGGCGCTGTGGACCGGCGGCTGCCACGAGCACGGCTCGCCCTCATCGGTGCCGGGCCGCTGGCGATACGGGATGCTGTCGAAGACGTTCAACCGCGACGCGACCACCAACCCGGGCACCTCGTCCCGGATCCGGGCGATGATCGCGCGCGCCAGCCGCGTGCGGTTCTCCAGACTGCCGCCGTAAGGCCCGGGGCGCGTGCGTGCCGCGAGCAGCTCGCTCAGCAGGTAGCGGTGACACTGCTTGACATCGACGAACTGAAAGCCGACCCGATGGGCCAGCTGCGCCGCCGCGACGTAGTGGTCCGGCAGGCGGCGAAAGTAGTCGTCGTCGAGCAGCGGGTAGCTGGCGTCCACGGTCCGCCCGGTCTGTTTGTCGAGGACGATGCGCGGGTCGAGGATCGGGTCATGAAAGGCGAGGAGCGGCCGGCGGTAGCTGTAGCGGCCCGAGTGCGTCAACTGCAGCCCGACGACGAGATCGCCGTCGGACCCGAACGCCGCGCGGTGGGCCTGCCGGCACTCGCGCAGCATGCGCTCCATGTCGGCGGCGGTGGCGTCGTTGAGCAGCAGCTGGCGCGGGTTGGCGCGCCCCTCGTCGAGGACCGCCGTCGCCTCGCCCCAGATCAGCTTCGCCCCGCCTGCGCCGAACCGCTGATATCGGCGGAACGTCAGCTCGTCCGGTTTGCCGTCGAGCGTCCCGTCGCAGCCTTCCATCGGCTGAATGCACAGCTGGTTGCCGGCCCGCAGTGGGCCGACGGCGACAGGGGCGAACAGAGGGGAGAGGTCGTCGCTGAAGCGCAGATCGAGGCCGAGGCGGTTCGCCTCGGCCTCGAGGTCGGCGCGGGTGCGAAACTTGAAGAAGCGTGCCAAGAGTGAATCCTCGCAATCGGGCGGCCCCGGGTCACAGGACACCCTATCGCCCGCCGCCCTGGCCGGCCACGAGAGCCGCGAACGGGACACCGGCCGGGTGTGCATGCCACACGGCCCGAGCCACGCTTTGGCGTGGCCCGCGGTCGGACGCACCAGCCCCTGGGCAACCCCCCTCTGCGCTGCGATAATCACTGCACCACCGCGCCGCCGTTTCTTCCAGGAGGATTTTCCCATGCCAGGTTCCCTCTCCCGCCGCCGTTTCCTGCAGTCCACCGCGGCCGCCGCGGCCGCCGCGACCTTCGCCGACAGCCTGCCGGCCGCCCAGCCCGCTCGCGCCGACCGGCTGCGCCTCGCCGTCATCGGCGTCGATGGGCGGGGCGCCGCCAACCTTGGCGGCGTCCGCCACGAAGAAATCGTGGCCCTGTGCGACGTGGACCAGGACCGCGCCGCGACCGCACGCAAGCAGTTCCCAACGGCCCGGTTCCACGAGGACTATCGCCGGGTACTCGACCAGAAGGACGTGCAGGCCGTCGTCATCAGCACGCCCGACCACATGCACGCCCCGATCGCCGTCGCCGCCCTGCGCGCCGGCAAGCACGTCTACTGCGAGAAACCGCTCGCTCACTCGGTCCACGAGGTCCGCGCCATGATGGACGCGGCGGCGCGCGGGAAGCTCGTCACTCAGATGGGTACGCAGATCCACGCTGGCGACAACTACCGGCGCGTCGTCGAGATCGTCCAGGCCGGCACGCTTGGCCCGGTTCGGCGCGTCCATGTCTGGTGCAGCGGGCGCCCCAACCTGCGCCACCGCTCGGCGAAGCCGGTCCCGGTCCCCAAGGGCCTCAACTACGACCTGTGGCTCGGCGTCGCCCCCGCGCGCCCGTATGACCCGGCCCACCACCACTTCCACTGGCGCTGGTTCTGGGACTTCGGCGGCGGCGTCCTCGCGGACATGGCGTGTCACTACATGGATCTGCCCCACTGGGCTCTCGGCCTGCGCACGCCGACGACCGTCTCGGCGAACGGCCGCGTCACATACAAGGCCGACATCGATGTCCCCGACCTGCTGCAGGTGGATTATCGCTATCCGGAAAGGAGCAATCAACCGCCGGTCCACCTGACGTGGTACAGCGGCGTGCCCGGCCCGGACCTGTCCGGGAAGGTGACGCACCGCGGCTACTCGTCGGGAGTGCTGTTCGAGGGTGAGAAGGGGAGTTTGGTAGCCGGTTACTCCAGTTATCGACTGCTGCCGGAGGACCGTTTCCGGGACTTCCAGCCACCCAGGCCGAGCATCCCGCGTTCGCTCGGCCATTACCGCGAATGGCTGGAGGCAATCCGGACCGGCGGTACGACGACGTGCAACTTCGGGTACAGCGGCGCGCTGGCCGAGGCGGTGCTGCTCGGCAACGCCGCCTACCGCAGCGGGCAGCGGCTCGAATGGGACGGGCGGGCGGGGCGCGTCACCAACACCCGCGCGGCGGACCAGTACCTGCGCCGCGCGTACCGCAAGGGGTGGACGCTGTAAAACCGCAGGCGCGAGCGGCCAGGATCCGACGAGCCGGAAGGGTCAGCGACGGTACCCGCAACCGGGCCGTTGCTGACACTTCCGGCTCGCCGCCGCTCTGGAGCAGACGCGCGCACTGGGCGCGCCGAGGGCGCGACCCGTCGGCAGGTGATTCGGATACCGTCGCCGCGTATCCTCGGGAGCGAGCCGAGACCGTGATCCGCCACAACACGGCCGGGTGGGGGCTACGCCACCTGCCACGTCCAGTGCCGGTCGCTCGTCTGCTGCACACCCTCCTGCGCGAACCCAAGATCCGCCACCAAAGCACGCACCTCGTCGAGTGTCAGCGCCGCGCGCAGCGAGTCCTCGAACAGCTGCCGCTGGTGGTCGTTCGCATCGCCAGCGTAGGTCTGGACGAGGTGGCGCACCGCCGCGTCAGCCGCGGGACGCAGCAGGTCGCGCACGAACAGCGTCCCGCCGGGCGCCAGGACACGCACCATCTCGGCGAGTACCAGGCGCGGTTCGGGGATGTGGTGAACGATGCTGTTGGAAATGACCGCGGCAAACGCGGCGGCGGGGAAGGGCATCTGCTTGGCGTCCACGCGCTCCAGGTGGATGCGGGCCGCCAGTCCGGCCCGGCGGACGTTCGCGCGCCCGACGGTCAACATGTGTTCGGCCAGGTCGATGCCGGTGACCGGGACGTCGGCTACCTGACGGCAGAACTCGATGGGGATTTGCCCGGTGCCGGTGCCGACGTCGAGGATGGGGCCGCGCCGATTCCAGACGGCGCGGAAGTCCGCGACGAAGGCGCGGTTGACCTGGGCGTGGTCCATCGCGTCGTAGTCGCGGGCCTCCTCGGCCGAATCCATGACCTCGGGCTCGAGAACGCGCGGCAACATGAGTCGCGGAACTCCAGCGGCGGCGGTTACACCGTGACGGCCGCGCGGGTCCGATCCACCGGGCGGCGTCTCGCAGCGCGGACGCGGCGCGCCTCCTTGAAGACCTGCAGCAACTCGGACCGCATCTCCCAGTTCTGGGCGCCGCCGCAGTCCCACTCGCGGATAACGTGCGAGGTCGCCGGGTTCAGTCCCGCCACTCGGTGCAGCCAGGTGATCCCGGCGTCGAGCGACAGGTGGCGCGTCCGCGGATGATTCCAGCCGGCGTGGGTCGCCAGACAGCCCATCGGCACGACGCGCGTGAAACTGCCGTGGATCAGCAGCGGGCTCCCCTTCTCCAGCAACTCGATCAGCCGGGCTAGCCCTTCATCGGTCAGGTTCGGCAACCACGAGGCGTGCAGCTCGCGAACGCTTTCCTGAGACAGCATGGCGAACTCCTTTGCAGAACGGCGCTCTCTACTGGAAATCCGTCCAGGCAGATTGCTCATTCACACCCCGTCATTATATCCCGGAGCGGTCCAGCGGTTGGTGGAGGAACAAAGACTCCTGCGGCCGTCTTTCGCTACCAATCACCTTCGAGCCACAACCGGCAGCGCCCGCACGTTGGGATTGGGTAATCCGGGGGGCCGGGGGGAGATAGTGCGGTGAGTCGAAGCGAGGGATTCGGCGGCTAAAAAACCCCGCCGTTCGCGGGAGCGAAGCGGCGGGGCCGGAACAGAGAAGAGGCCAAATCGTATCTAATCGAGGAAAATAACCTGCCATTCCCGCGGTGTCAAGACGATTTTCGCGAATTCGGCTAATTGAACGGACGCACGCTTTCTGCGGGCTCCTCGTCAGGTTGACGCCCGTTCTCTGATCGTTTCTACAGGTCGTCGAGCAACCGCAGCAGCACCGGACTGACCGCAATCTCGCGCCGGGCCGCGATCAGCGCCAGGGCGTCCTCGGAGCGCAGACCCCGGCTGCGCATCAGGTGGGCGGCCACGAGAACGGCGGAACGACTGCGCCCGGCGTGGCAGTGGACCAGCACCGGCGGCGCCTCCGCGACCAGTTCCGCCAGGGCGTCCACCGCGTGGCGGAAGCGGTGCCGCTCGTTCCCCGGGCCGTCCTCCAGCGGGACGATCCGGATCTGCTTGACCCCCACCTCCGCCGGCTCGACCCCGTCCAGGGTGTGCGTCAGCCCCAGAATCGACCCGATCGCCGCGCTCCGCAGCAGGTCCAGGTTCCGCACGTCGAGGTGGTTACCGATCGCGATCGTTTCCGTGATCCAGTCCATGCGAGCCAGTTCCTGGAAGCGCCCCCACCTGCATTCTATCCCTGCGACTTGGCCGCGCGCTCCGGCCGGAGTGAACGGACGACGGCGCCGGCCTGCCACATCTCGCTGTCGGCGACCGCCTTCAACTCCTTCTCCAGCTGCTGGCGGTAGTCCGGCCGACTGTTCGCGTCCAGGACGCGGCGCGTCTCGTCGCCGGCCGCCACCTTCCGGTAGAGTTCCTCGAACACCGGCCGGGCGGCATCGCGGAACCGCTGGAACCAGTCGAGCGCGCCGCGCTGGGCGGTCGTCGAACAGTTGGCGTACATCCAGTCCATGCCGTTCTCGGCGATCAGCGGGTAAAGGCTCTGGGTCGCCTCCTCGACCGTCTCGTTGAACGCCTCGCTCGGCGAGTGGCCGTGCTCGCGCAGCACCTCGTACTGGGCCAGCCACAGCCCGTAGATGGCGCCCATCAGCACGCCGCGCTCGCCGGTCAGGTCGCTGAACACCTCCTTCTCGAAGGTCGTCTCGAACAGATACCCGGACCCAATCGCGATGCCCAGCGCCAGCGCCCGGTCGCGCGCTCGCCCGGTCGCGTCCTGGTGGATGGCGAAGCTGGCGTTGATACCGCGGCCTTCGAGGAACAGCCGGCGGACGGTCGTCCCGGATCCCTTCGGAGCGACGAGGATCACGTCGATGTCCCTGGGCGGGACAACGCCCGTCTGGTCCCGGTAGACGATGCTGAACCCGTGCGAGAAATAAAGCGCCGTGCCGGCGGTCAAATAGGGCTTGAGTGCGGGCCACTGCTCTTTCTGGCCGGCGTCGGAAAGGAGGTACTGGATGATGGTCCCGCGGCGGGCCGCCTCCTCGGTCGGGAACAGCGTCTGGCCGGGCTCCCAGCCGTCCTGGACGGCGAGATCCCAGCTCTTGCCGCCGGGGCGCTGGCCGATGATGACGGGCACACCGTTGTCCTTCATGTTGAGGGACTGGCCGCGGCCCTGCACGCCGTACCCGAGAACCGCGACGGTCTCTCCGCCGAGGATGGCCTTGATCCGCTCCGGCGGGTAGTCCGCCCGCTCGACGACCGTTTCACTGATGTTGCCGACCTGGATCGTGCGCATGGTGGTTCCCCTTCATTGAAAACAAGCATTGTAGGGAATGGATGCGTTCCTGGGAGGGGGCCAGCCATCCGAGGGGTGCCGGTTGATAGGATGGGATGCAACGGGAACGCCGGGAGTTTCCGAGGCCGTGTGGAGAGCACCCGTGTACCTGGGCATCGAGATCGGCGGCACGAAACTGCAGCTGGGGCTGGGCGAGGGCGACGGCGTCCTGCGCGGCCTGTGGCGCGGCACGGTAGACGTCGCCGCGGGCGCCGAGGGCATCCGCCGGCAGATCACCGCCGCCGTACCGGAATTGCTCGGCCGCGCGGGCGTGGGGCGCGACGCGGTGCGCGGGGTCGGCATCGGCTTTGGCGGCCCGGTCGAGGACGCGACGCGCACGGTCATCAAATCGCACCAGATCGAGGGCTGGGACAACTTCCCGCTGGCGGACTGGATCACGGACCTGCTCGGCTGGGATGCGGTGCTGGGCAATGACGCCGACGTGGCCGGGCTGGCGGAGGCGCTGTTCGGGGCGGGGGAGGGGCTGTCGCCGGTCTTCTACATCACGATCGGGTCGGGCATCGGCGGCGGGCTGATCCTCAACGGGGAGATCTACCGCGGCTGCGGGCGTGGCGCCGCCGAGATCGGCCACCTGCGGATTGAGTATCACGGGCGCCCTCAGCTCCTGGAGGAGTTGGCTTCCGGCTGGGGGATGGAAGAACATGTGCGCAATGTCCTCCGCTGGCATCAGGGTGCGGCGGCGTTCCAACGGCGCAGGGGACGGCGGCCCCTCTCGGCACAGCTGATTGCGGAACTCGCTTTGCAGGGGGAGCCGATCAGTTGTGATACCCTTCGCGTGGCACGGGAAGCCCTGGCCGAGGCCATCTGCCACGTAATCGCGCTGCTCGCCCCGCGGCGGATCGTCATCGGCGGCGGTGTATCGCTGATGGGCGAGCCGCTTCTGTTCGAGCCGCTGCGCCAACTCGTTGCGGCACGGGTCTTCAAGCCCTTCAGAGATTGCTACGAGATCGTGCCGGCGGCGCTGGGCGAGGAGGTCGTCGTCCACGGCGCACTGGCCCTGGCGCGCAAACGGTTTTTCCAGAAGCTTGTGTGACGGTGGACGGTTGGCTACTCTATCCATCGGCCGCGGCCAGTCGCCCGCGGCGGGGTCAACCCGGGAGGTCGAGCCGATGACGAAGCGCAGCTGCACACGCCGGGAGTTCGCAACGGGGCTGGCCGCGGCGGCGGCTGCACCGCTGGTCGTTGCCTCCGGGAAGGCCGCCCAGCCTACCGAGCAACCGCGCCAGGAGGCGTTCGAGTCCGTGGCCGACGCGCTGACGGCGATCGTGCGTCTGCGTCACGGCAAACACCTCAGCGCGGACCAGCTCAAGCGCGTCCGCCAGCGGATCGAGAGCCAGCAGCGCGGCGCCGCGCTCCTCCGCCGCCCCGCGCTGCGCAACAGCGACGAGCCAGATTTCGTGTTCGGCGCCGCGCTCCTGTAGTCGGGAGAAGCGACGTGGAGCGCAAAGGGATCTGGAAAGCCCACGGGTGGCGCCACCCGTGGGCTTTGCACAATACTTCTCTTCCCCCACAAACGAGGAACTCTCGACATGCGAACCACCCTTGCGCTGCTGGCTCTCGTGCTGGCCCCGGCCGGTACTGCCCACGCTTCAGGCGACTCCAGACCCGCCCGGCCGAACATCCTGCTCATCGTCGCGGACGATCTGGGGTATGCCGACCTCGGCATCCACGGCGGCAAGGCGGCGCCGACCCCGCACCTCGACAAGCTGGCGCGGGCCGGGGTTCGCTGCACCAGCGGCTACGTCTCCGCTCCCTACTGCAGCCCGTCGCGGGCCGGGCTGCTGACGGGCCGGTATCAGACCCGCTTCGGCCACGAGTTCAACCCGCACGTCGGCCCCGCGGAGAGGCTCGGCCTGCCCCTCGAGCAGCGTACCCTCGCCGACCTGCTCCGCGCCGCCGGCTACGCGACCGGGTTGGTGGGGAAGTGGCACCTGGGCTTCAGCAAGGCCCACCACCCTCAGTCGCGCGGCTTCGACGAGTTCTTCGGGTTCCTCGTCGGCGCCCACAACTTCATCCTGCGCAAGGACGCCGAGCCGAAGTTCGCGTCGGCCATGTCGCGCAACCTGATCTACCGCGGCCGGGAGATCCAGCATATGGACGGATTCACCACCGAGGTCTTCACGAATGAGGCGATCGGGTTCATGAAACGGCACAGAGACCGGCCCTGGTTCCTGTACCTGTCCTACAACGCCGTCCACACGCCGCTGGAAATCACCCCCGCGATGAAGGACCGCATCCCCGCCGACGTGAAGGATCCGGCGCGGCGCGGCTACCTGGCCCTGCTCCTCGGCCTGGACGACGCGATCGGGCGTCTCGTGTCCCACCTCAGGGAAGCCGGAGTGGACCGGGACACGCTCGTCATCTTTGTCAGCGACAACGGCGGCTCCGGCCTCGCCCCGTTCCTGGCGTACAACACCGGCAACAACTGGCCGCTGCGGGGCAACAAGGGGCAAACTCTTGAAGGCGGCATCCGGGTGCCGTTCGTCCTCGTCTGGTCCGGCAAGTTGCCCGCCGGCAAGACGTACGACCACCCCGTCATCACCCTCGACCTCCTCCCCACCGCGTGCGCCGTGGCGGGCGCCAAAACACCCGCCAACGCCGACGGAGTCAATCTGGTGCCGTACCTGCTCGGGACGAACAAAGCGGTCCCGCACGACGCCCTGTACTGGCGCTTCGGCCCGCAGAAAGCGGTGCGCAAGGGCGACTGGGCGCTCGTCGATTGGCGCGATTTCGAGAAGAAGACCAGCAGCGGCTGGCAGCTGTTCGACCTGGCGAAGGATATCGGCCAGCAGCACGACGTCGCCGCCCAGCACCCGGCGGTCGCGGCCGGCCTGCGGGCCGCGTGGGAACGCTGGAACGGCAAGAACATCCCCCCGCTCTGGCACGGCAGTCCGACCGAGGATCCCACCGCCCCAAAGAAGACACCGGCCAAGAAGGCAGGCTGACGCCACGCCGCGCGCCAGCCAGGGTCAGCAGACGGGCGGAGCCTGAACGGCTCCCAGGCCGGGGCCAACGAGAGTGCCGGTCGCCATCGTGCCGGCAGTGACGCGGAAGATCCCGGGGTGGCGGTCCTCCCACGTCCGGTTGGCCGCCGGCGCGTACTGCCGTGCGTTCGCCTCGATGGCGGCGACACCCGGGACGTGGGCCGCCAGCCCCGCCGAGTGACTCAGCGACGCGCCGGGGCACGTCAGATCCTGCACGCACAGGAACAGCCCATATTTCTGCGCCGCGGCGGCGAGCAGCAGCGACTGGCTCTGTCCCTTGCACGCCTTCAGAGCCGCGCCCGTGTACCCCATCGCGCGCGCCAGTTGCAGGCTCTCCAGGTCGATCAGCGATTCGTCGATCACCACCGGGCGGATACGGGCCGCCTCGTGCATGACGTTCTGCCGGTTCGCTTTCAGATCGCGCGCGGTCGGCTGCTCGATGTACTGGATGCGCGCAAAGCCCGCCGGTGCGCGCTCCTGCACCTGACGCAGGAAGTCGAGCAGGTAAGCGACGTCCCGGCAGCGCTCGTTGAAGTCGAGCGAGTAGAACCACTGCCCGACGCCGCGCTCGGCCTGCGTCCGGGCGGCGACGCGATCGACGCGCACCACGCGCTCGACGTCCCAGGTCAGATCGTCGCCGTTCAGCTTGATCTTGAGGTGCGTCAGCCCGTTGAACCGGATCCATTCCGGCAGCGTCTCCGGCAGCCCGTCGCCGACGGGTTTCGCCACGTCCGCCGGTTCGAGCGGGTCGAGAGCGCCGACGAGGTGGTAGAGCGGCATGCGCGGCTGCGGTTCGCGGCGCACGTAGCGGTCGAGCGTCTCGCCGCGGAACTCGGCGCCGAGGTAGTGGCCGAGATCGTGGGTCAGGAAATCGGAGCCGTAGGTGTGGTAGCAGCTGACGCCGTGTGCCTTGCCGAACGCATCGTGCAGGGCCGCGTCGAAGGGGCTGGCACACACGAGGGCCGCGAGCACCGGGATCGGTTCGGCGAGTCCGAGTTGCTTCGCGATCTCGTCGGCGGCGCGGAGGTACGCCGGCTCCAGCGCCCAGGTGAGATCAATGGGGTGGCCGGGTTCGCGGTACGACTCGGTGAGGCGCGCGACGCGCTCGGCCAGCGCCTTCATGGCAGCGAGAGTGGCATCGTAGGTCAGGACGCGCGACGGGAACGCCCAGACGTTGCCGAGCGGCATCGACCCGAACCCGCACGCGGCGCGGCCGGCGACGGTGCGCACGTTGCACTCGACGTTGAGAAGGGTCGCGCGATCGACGGCCACGCCGCCGAACTTGATCGGCGTGCGGTAGGCGTGGTCCTCGTAACTGAAGCGCACCGCCTCGATGCGGATGTCGGTCGGTTTCATGAGTCACCTTCGTACACTTCTCCTACCTACCAGCCCGGAGCGCCAGCGCCGGGCTGGTAAGGCGCGGTGATGTTCGCGCGTCACTCCGCCGCCTCGACGCGCACCGGCCGCGTCAGGCTCACGTTGCCGGCCTGCAGCCGGGCCGTGTACTCGCCCGCCGGCACCAGCGCCTCGCGGTCCACGTCCAGTCGCAGATCCCACATCACCTGCTGGAGGCCCGGCCGCGGCGCCACCTTCACGCTCGCCACCGCTCGGCCGGTCCGGTCGAGGATCGTCAGCGTCGGCGGCTGCGCCGGCACCGCCTTCAGGTGGACCCAGAGCGTCGCCCCGAACGACGGGTTCGGGGCGACGTAACTCTTGCCCGGCGCGAACGACGACTTGTGCGGTCGGAACACGAGCGCGGGGCGGACCGGGAACAGGTGGGCGCCGGCCGCCGCCACCTGCGGCGTCAGCTCCTCCAGCGGAGCCACGTCCATGACGTACACGCTGCGCCCGTGCGTGCCGATCACCAGCTCGCGGTCGCGCGGGTGAATCACCAGATCGTGAACGGCCACGTTCGGCATCCCGCCGCGCAGCCGATGCCAGTGCGCCCCGCGGTCGAGCGAGACGAACAGCCCGAACTCGGTCCCGGCGAACAGCAGATCGCGGTTGCGCGACGACTCGCGCACCACGTACACCGATCCCTCCGCCGGCAGACCGTTCGTCAGCGGCACCCACGTCTTGCCGAAATCGGTCGTCCGGAACAGGTACGGCCGGCGGTCGTCGTTCCGGTGCCGGTCGAGCGCCAGGTACGCGGTGCCGTCGTCGTGGTGCGAACACTCGAGGCGCGACACCCAGCGCTCCGCCGGGACGCCGGGGACGTTGGCCGTCAGCTCGGTCCAGCTGGCCCCGCTATCGCGCGTAACGTGCAGGCGGCCGTCGTCACTGCCGGCGTAGAGCACGTCGGCCCGGCGCGGCGACTCGGCGAAGGCGCTGATCGTGTGCCCGGTGTGCTTGCTCGGCCCCGGCCGGCCGCGCGTCAGGTCCGGGCTGATCCGCTCCCAGGCGTCGCCTCTGTTCTCGGATCGGAAAACGTGGTTACCGGCGACGTAGAGGACGCGCGGGTTGTGAACGGACAGCAGCAGCGGCGTGTTCCAGTTGAAGCGGTACGCCACGGCGCCGCGCGGCGCCGCCGGCTGGATTGACTTCCCCTTCTTGTTCAGCTGGATACGCTGCGGGCGGCCGTACTGGGCCTCGGCGTAAACCACGTCCGGGTTGGTCGGGTCCACCTGGCACTGGAATCCGTCCGAACCGAGGATCCTGTACCAGTCGGCCAGGGTGATCCCCTCGGTCCGGCGCGTCGCGCTGGGGCCGCCCCAGGAGCCGTTGTCCTGCAACCCGCCGTAGACACGGTACGGCCGGCGCATGTCCACCGCGACGGCGTAGAACTGGCCGAGCGGCATGCCGCGAACGTGCTCCCACGAGGCGCCCCGGTTCCGCGAGAAGTACAGCCCGCCGTCGTTGCCCAGCACGAGATGGTTCGAGTCTTTCGGGTTGATCCACAGCGCGTGGTGGTCGGGGTGAGCCCCCATGCTCTTCTTTTTGGTCGGGAACGTCTTGCCGCCGTCGCTGGAGACGTGGAACTGAATACCCAGGACGTAGATCCGCTCCGCGTCGTTCGGGTCGATGCGGATCTGCCCGTAGTAGAACGGCCGCGGGCAGAGCGAGTTGACCCACGTCCACGTCTGGCCGCGGTCGGTCGAGCGGAAGATGCCCCCGTGGTCCGGCGTCAGCGGCACCTTCTTCTTCCCCTGCGCGTCCCCGACGGTGCGCTGCTTCAAGTTCGGCCCCTGTCCCTGCACGGTGACGGTGGTCAGGTCGGTCTGCACGACGGCGTAGATGATGCGGGGATCCTTGCGGTAGATCGCCAGCCCGCATCGGCCGTATGGGCGGGCCGGCAGACCCTGCGTCATTCGCTCCCAGTTCTTGCCGCCGTCGGTGGTCCGGTACAGCCCCGCGCCGGCCCCGGTCTGAACGGCCGGATTGCCGCCCGAGAAGCCGTTGCGCCGCACCCGGTACGCGGCAGCGTAGAGGGTGGCGGGCTCGGTGGGATCCATCGCGACGTCGATGAATCCGGTTTCGTCGTCGATGTACTTCGACAGCTCCCACGCCTTGCCGCCGTCGGTCGTCCTGTAGAGCCCGCGCTCCTTGTTGGAACCCCAGAGGTGGCCGAGGGCGGCGACGTAGACGACGTTCGGATCCTTCGGATGGATAACGATCCGGCCGACGTGGTGGGTGTCCTTCAGTCCCATGTTCTGCCACGTTTGGCCGCCGTCGGTCGAGCGGTAGACGCCATCGCCCCACGCAACGCTGTTGCGCGGGTTCGCCTCGCCGGTGCCGACCCAGACGACGTTCGGGTTGGACGGGGCGACCGCGACCGCGCCCAGATTGAGCGTGGGCTGCTGGTCGAAGACGGGCGCCCACGTTCGCCCGGCGTCAGTGGTCTTCCACAGCCCGCCGGAGGCGCTGGCGATGTACATCATGGCCGGGTTGCTCTCGACGATGGCCACGTCCACGATGCGGCCGCCCATGTTCGCAGGCCCGATGGAGCGAGCGGTGAAGGCGTCGAGCAGTTTCGGATCGAGGGCGGGGGCGGCGGGCTGGGCGGCCAGGGCGAGGCAGGTGCAGAGCAGAGCGCAGGCAAGCAGGGACGTGCGTTTCATGGGGCTCCCGGGGGTAGGGTCGGCGCGTTGGCTCGCCCTTTGCCGCGTTTGGGCAGGCGAGACGGACCCATTATACTTGCCGCCCATCACGCGGGCACGGACAAAGCTGCGCGGCACGGACGGTCCGCGGCTCATCCGGCGGGGCGGCGGGGGGCGTAGAATGAACGGGGAGAATCGAAGCGATCGTCCGGAGAACGACCATGCAAGAGCGAGTGAAAATCTTCACGTTCGTCAGCGGCCACGGGGAAACCGTTGTCCAGCCGCCGCACGAGGAACACATCAACCAGTGGCTGGCCTCGGTCGGCGGGCGGCTGGTCCGGGTCACCCAGTCGGAGAGCGAACGGCCCGGCGCCGGGGGCCACCACGTCACCCTTTGTCTCTGGTACGTCGCGGATGAGGCCGCGCGGCCGGCCTGAGCCAGGGGATCGCCGCTGGTGCTATCATGGAAGAAAAGCAGCTTCCGGAACGGAGACGAAGCCATGCTCACCCGAGCCCGGCGCCATCTCGCTCGCCGCGACGCCGTCCTCAAGCGCCTGATCGCCCGCGTCGGCGCCTGCACCCTGCAGGTCAACCCGGACGGTTTCGCCGTGCTCGCCCGCGCCATCGTGTCGCAGCAGATCTCGACGAAGGCGGCCCTGTCGATCAGCGCGCGGCTGACCGCGCTCGCCGACAACGGCGGCCTCACCGCGGCAGGGATTTTGGCCCTCTCCGAGGAGCAGCTGCGCTCGGCCGGCCTGTCCGCGAACAAGGTCCGGTCGATCCGCGATCTGGCCGAGAAGGTCCACTCCGGTGAACTGCCGCTCGACGGTCTGCCGCAGATGACCGACGAGGAAGCGATCGCCCACCTGCTGCCGGTGCGCGGCATCGGCCGGTGGACAGCGGAGATGTTCCTCATCTTCTCGCTGGGCCGCCTCGACGTGCTGCCGGTGGGCGACTACGGACTGCGCGAGGGTGTGCGCCGCGAGTACGACCTGCCCGAACGACCGGGCAAGACCGAGTTGGACCAGCTGGCCGCGCCGTGGCGCCCCTACCGCAGCATCGGCACATGGTTCATCTGGAAAAGCGCCGGTCCCGTACCGCAATCCTGATGGCCGAT
>JADLBT010000196.1 GCA_020847555.1 Gemmataceae bacterium | reverse complement strand
TTCCCCTCCTCGATACGCAGGTCGCCCGGCTCCGACTTGAACTGCGGGGCGATGCGCCGGAACAGATCGTCGCGGGCCGCGTTGGCGGCGTTGAACGCCACCGGCGCCGTGCCCGGGCAGGTCGTGCTCCCGCCGGACCCGCTCGACCGGCCGAACGGGCTTTCACCGATCTGGACGGTGACGTCACGCGGCCGCAGTCCGAGTACCTCCGCGACCACGATCGCCAGGACGGTGCGCTCGCCGGTGCCGAGATCCTGGGTGGACCCGCGGACCAGCACCGACCCGTCGCTGTTAATGGTGACGCGGATGTCGTTCGGCTGGCCGGGACCGCCGCCCCAGGTGTGCAGCGCCATGCCGATGCCGTGCCTGATCGGCCCCTTACCGCCCTGGCCCGGCGGGTGCCACTTCTTGTCCCACTGCGACACCTCGCGAGCGATGCCGATCTCGCGCGTGTAGATCGTGTGGCGCAGGGCCGGCAGCGAGAGCGGCTGGGTCTTGACGGCCTGCGGGTCGTTCGGCGGGAGGTTCCGCAGCCGCACGTCCATCGGGTTGAGGTTGAGGCGGGCCGCCAGCTCCTCGATCGCCGAGTCGGTCAGGTAGCAGCTCTGCGGGTGGCCCGGGGCGCGCATCGCGCGGGCGCGCTGCGTGTTGAGCCGGACGACCTCGTGCTTGCGCTTCTGGAACGGGATGCTGACGTAGACGTACGGCAGGCCGTTAAAGTTCACCGTGCTGCCGCCGGAGTGGCCCGGGGTGCCCCAGCAATCGACCTCGTAGGCGCGGATGTCGCCGTTCTTCATCCCGCCGAGCTTGACCGTCCCATACGCGGACGGCCGCATGCCGCCAACGGTCACCTCCTCGGTCCGGTCGAGCATCAGCTTGACCGGAGCCCGGGCGGTGCGGGCCAGGTGGGCGGCGGCGATGCCCTGGATATCGGGGCCGTACTTGCTGCCGAACCCGCCACCCATGTAGTGGGTGATGCACTTGACGCGCGTGGCCGGGATCTTGAAATGCTGGGCGAGCTGGTTGGCGGTCGCGAACACCGCCTGGGTGGATGCGTAGACGGTCAGGTTTTCCTGCTTGTCGTCCCACTCGGCGACGAGGCCGTGTGGTTCGAGGCACTGGTGGCAGATCACCGGCACGCCGAGAGTGACCTCGGCCTGGGCGGCGACGCCCTGGTACGCCTGCTGCTCGAAGTCCTCGGACGTGAACGTTCCGCCGGTGCTGACGTTCGACGCGACCACCTTGCCGGCCGGGGACAGGACTGTGCCCAGTTGCCGCTGCGCCCGGGCGTCCTCCTCCTTGACGAGGAACGGCAGCGTCTGGTAGCCGATGCGGACGGCCCGGAGGGCGTCGTCGGCGTGCTCCTCCGTATCGGCGGCGATCGCCAGGATCTCTTCCCCGGCCCAGGTGCATTGGTGGCCGGACTTGGCGATCAGGTAGACAGCCCGGAACCCGGGGGTCTTCTCGGCGGCGGCGGTGTCGATGCTCTTGATCGTCGCCCGGGCGTGGGGGCAGCGCAGGATGCGCGCGTGGAGCATCCCGGGGCGGTTGATGTCATTGCTGTATTTGGCCCGGCCGGTGGACTTGTCGGGGCCATCCAGGCGCGGAACCTTGGTGCCGATTACTCGGCGTTTCTGCGGCCACGGCATCGCTCAGCCCCTCCTTTTCTGGTTGCACAGCGCGTAAATGGCATCGCGCATCTGTTCGTAGGTGCCACAGCGACAGAGGTTCCCGGCCAGGCCGTGCTCGATCTCGGCCGGCGTGGCCTTCGGGTTCGCCTCCAGGACGGCCTTCATCGCGACGACGAAGCCGGGGGTGCAGAACCCGCACTGCTGGGCGTCGTGGCGGACGAACGCGGCCGGGATCGCCTCCGGCTGGCCCTTCGCATCGACGAGCGACTCGGCCGTCCGGATCGGCTTGCCCTGCGCCTCAAGGGCGAGCATGGTGCAGGCGTAGACCGGCTTGCCGTCGAGCAGGACGGTGCAGGCGCCGCAGGTGCCGCGGTCGCAGACGCGCTTGCAGCCGGTGACGTCGAGGTAGTTGCGCAGCGCGTCGAGCAGGGTGACGCGCGGCTCAACGGTGGTGTTCATGCGCCGGCCGTTCACTTCCAGGGTGATCTTGACGCCCGCCGGCCCCTGGCCCTGCACGGCGGGTTGCGCTGGCTGGGCGGCCTCGGCCACCTCGGCAAGGGTAGCCTGGCCCAGGGCGGTCACCGCGGCGGCGGTGCCGGACCCGCGCAGGAAGTCGCGGCGCGACAGCCCGGAGCGGTCCTTCCTGGGTTCCTGTGGGTCGTTCATTGCTACGGACCCTCCCTTCGTTCGTGTGCGGCATGGGGCAAAGCCGGCGCGGCGAGAACTGCCGCAAACCGTCCCCCGCTTCACCCAGAGTAGACGCGGCGATTGTAAGGGCCAGAGAGGGGAAGAACAAGCGGCTGGCGGAGAAAAAGAAAGAGGGAGCGGTAGGCAGCAGGCAGGCGGCAGGCGGCAGGAGGCAGCAGGGCGCTACAATAAAGCCCACGGGACACGTCCCGTGGGCTTTACCTGCCTCCTGCCTCCTGCCGGCTGCCTACTCGTCCGGCTGGGTCGCCTTCGCCTTCGAGCCCTGACGGCCTTCGACCTTGGCGAGGCGCTCGACCAGCACCTGCAGCGACCGGGCCGTTTCCTTGCGCTCGTCCTCGTGGAGCTTCCGTTGCTCCTCCAGCTTACCCAGCAGCTCCTTCCGCTCGCCGGCCAGCGCCTTGCGAACCTCTTCCAGCTGCCGGGTCAGCTCCGCCCGCTCCGCCTCGGCCGCCTTGCGCTGGTCTTCCTGTTTGCGCTGGGCCTCTTTGCGGTCGTCCTCGGCCGCTCTGCGCTGCTCCTCCAGCTTCCGCTGGACTTCCTTGCGGTCGTCCTCGGCGTTGCGCGCCTGGCGGTCGAGCTGCTGGTCGAGTACCCGCGTTTTCTCCGTCAGCGTCACCAGCCCCTGACTGGTCTGCTGAATCTCCTTGAGGTTGGTCCAGATCGACTGAATGCGGGGGGTGAACTCGTCCTTGCGCAACAACTCGGCGCGCTTCTCGTGCAGCTGGTTGACCTCCCGGCGCATGTCGGTCATACTCGAGCTGAACTGGTTGTAGAGGGTAATCACGACGAGCGCCCCGATGCTCAGCAGGGTGCCGCCGAAGACGCGCCAGAAGACGGAGATCTTCTCCTCCCCCTTCGGCGCGTCGCCCTGGGCCGCCGCCTCGGCGCCGCGGCGGAGCGTCTCGATACCCACGACGCTGTCGTCGTCTTTGCCCATCGAGTGGTCGCGGTCCTGACAGTCCTGTCTGCTGCCCCTGGACAAGGCTGTTCCTCCTTGCATACCCTGCGCACCGACACCCCGGGTAAATCAGACCCGGGGCGTATCCATGCGAGAGCACCGGATATACCGGGACGACGAAGGGAGTGCAAGTCCTGCCCAGCCTGGGGTAGGCAGAACGTTTTCACCCTCCCAGCGCCTGCTTCAACGTGGCGAGTTGCTCCGCCAGGCTGGTAACCTGCGCTTGCAGTGCCGCCACCGTCGCCCGCAGGCTCCTTACTTCCTCATCGGCTTCCTGCAGCCGCGTCTCCAGAGCGCGCACCCGGTCCTCGCTCACCGAAGGGGTGGGCTGCGCGGGCGCGGCCAGCGGCTCCTCTTCTGCAGCCCCGGCGCTGTGCAGGGTGCGCAGCTTCTCCAGTTCCTGCGGGACGTGGAACCCATGCGTCAGGACCGTACCGCGCTTCCCCTCCGGCGTCAGGTAGACGACCAGCCGCCGCCCCTTGAGCGGCCTGAGGACCGCGCGCAGCGCG
>JADLBT010000195.1 GCA_020847555.1 Gemmataceae bacterium | reverse complement strand
GGCGCCTGGTGGTCGGCGACATCGGCGCGACCCTGCAGGAACTGGCGCGAGAGGACATCACGCCCTCGGTCTACTGCCTGATCGTGACGCGCGGCCACACCCACGACGAGGAGGCGCTGTACCACCTCGCCCGGACGCCAGCGGGCTACGTCGGCATGATCGGCAGCAAGCGCAAGATCCGGCTCATTTACGAGGATCTGCGAGCGCGAGGCGTGCCGGCCGAGGCGCTGGCGAAGGTTCACGCTCCGCTCGGCTTCGCCATCGGCTCGCAGACCGTCCCCGAGATCGCCGTCAGCATCGTCGCCGAACTGATCGCCTGTCGCAACCTCGGCGGCACCATCGCCGCGGCGCGGGAGCACGTGTCGGTTTGACCCCGTCTATGCGAACCTTCGGACTGATCCCCGCTGCCGGCAAGAGCGCGCGCATGGGCCGGCCGAAGCTGGCGCTGCCGCTCGGCGGACGCAGCGTGCTGGAGTGCGTCGTCGCTGCCCTGCGCGCGGCCGGGGTGGACGACACCCTCGTTGTGGTCGGTCCCCACGTTCCGGAACTCGCCCCGCTGGCGCTTGCCGAGGGGGCGAACGTCCTGCTGCTCTCTGAGGAGACGCCGGACATGCGCGCGACCGTCGAGCGTGGGCTGGCCTGGCTGGAGGAGCGCTTTCGGCCGCCGCCGGCGGCGCGCTGGCTCCTGCTGCCGGCGGACCATCCGACGGTGGACCCGACGGTTGTCAGGGGGCTGCTCGAAGCGCGGGCTGGAACGGACCATTCGATCCTCATCCCCACGTTCGCGGGGCGGCGCGGCCACCCGGCGCTGATCGACTGGAAGCACGTTGCGGGGATGCGCGCCCTGCCGGCGGGCGAAGGGCTCAACATCTACTTCCGCCGCCGCGGGGCGGACACGCTGGAACTGCCGGTCGAGTCGGCCGACGTCCTGTGCGACCTGGACACGCCGGAGGATTACGCGCGGCTGCGCGCACGCTGGGGGCAGACCGGGGAATAGAGGGAATGGCCTTCAAAGCCCACGGGTGGCGTCCCGTGGGCGAGATGCTGGGACTCTGGCCCGCGGGTGGCGCCTGTGGGCCAAGTCCCTGGCGCTCCACCCACGGGACGGTTCAGCCCCCCTGTCTGCGCCACGCCCGGATCCTCATCGGATCTTCATTCAGGCGCTCGCTTTTCCGCCAGCCCTCCGTTAGAATGCATCTCTGCGTTCTAACCCTGGACCCGAGAGTCGTCATGGCTTCTCCCACCACCCCTGCGAACCTGGTCGAAGCCCTCACCGAACACCACCTCCTCGAGGATGACCAGCTGGAAGTGGTCACGACCCAGCTGCAGCCGCGTTTCACCGACCCGCGCGCGCTGGCGGGCGAACTCGTTCGGCGCGGGTGGCTCACCCCGTTCCAGGCGGAAGCGATCCTGCGCGGCCACGCCGGCAGCCTCAGCGTCGGGCCGTACGTCCTGCTCGACAAGCTCGGCGAGGGCGGCATGGGGAGCGTGTTCCGAGCCCGGCACCGGCTCATGAAGCGGGTCGTCGCCCTCAAGCTCATCCGCAAGGGGCACCTCCCGCACCCGGAGGCGATCCGCCGCTTTCAACAGGAGATCCAGGCGGCCGCCCAGCTGTCCCACCCCAACATCGTCATCGCCCACGACGCCGGGCGCGTCAGCGAGCACCACTACTTCGCGATGGAGTACGTCGAGGGCAAGGATCTCGGCCAGATCCTCGCCAAGCACGGCCCGTTCCCGGTCGCGTTCGCCTGCGAGTGCGCCCGGCAGGCGGCGCTGGGGCTGCAGCACGCCCACGAGAAGGGTCTCGTCCACCGCGACATCAAGCCGCAAAACCTCCTGCTGACCAACGGTGTCGGCGGGCAGAAACTGGTCAAGATCCTCGACATGGGCCTGGCCCGAGTGCAGTACGATCCGGCCAACAAGGGAAGCAAGGCGCTGACGCAGCTGGGGGCCGTGATGGGCTCCCCCAACTACATCGCCCCTGAGCAGGCGATGGATTCCCACAAGGTGGACACCCGGGCCGACCTGTACAGCCTGGGATGCAGCCTGTACGAGCTGCTGACCGGCAAGCCGCCGTTCTCCGAGGGGTCGCTGTTCGAGCGCCTGGAGCAGCACCTGCGGGCCGAGCCCCGGCCGATCCGCGACATCCGGCCGGAGGTGCCGCCGGACCTGGCAGCGGTCGTCGCGAAGTTGCTGGCCAAGCGCGTCGAGGACCGCTACCAGACGCCGAAGGAAGCGGCCGCCGCCCTCGCCCCGTTTTGCCAGGCCGAGGCGTCCCGGGCGCCTGCGGCAGCCGCGGCTGTCGTGGCCCGGCCGCCCACGGCTGCCGCGTCTCCTGCCGCGGAGGCGATCAGGACTGTCGCCAACGGCTCGCCCCCGGTCGCGGTGCCGGCAGCCGCCGCGCCTCCTGCCGCGGAGGCGATCAGGCCCGCCGCCAACAGCTCGCCCCCAATCGCGGCGCCCCTGGCCGCCGGCCTCCCGCCCGGCGTCCCGGCTCCGTCCAACCCGGACGTCGCCCCAATCCCGACGCCCGACGTCACCCGCCCGCCCTCGAACCGCCGATTCATCGTCGTCGGCAGCGTGGTGGGCGTGGCGGTGGGGGTGCTGCTGTGGCTGCTCCTCGGCCAGGGCGGCGGGACGACCCCGGGAGAGGTGGAGAAGAAGGGGCCATCGTTCGTCACCAACTCCCTCGGCATGAAGCTGGCCCGCATCCCGGCCGGCGACGTCACGCTGGGCAGCCCGCCGACCGAGGAGGGCCATGCGCCGAGCGAGGGGCCGCAGTGCCCGACCCGGATCACCAGGCCGTTCCTGATCGGCGCCTACGAGGTCACTCAGTCCCAGTACCAGAAGGTGATGGGCAGCAACCCCTCCTACTTCGAGCAGCTGAAGCGCGCCGGGCCTGACTACCCGGTCGAAAACGTGTCGTGGTCGCAGGCCGTCGAGTTCTGCCACCGCCTCTCGGAGTTGCCCGAGGAGAAGGCAGCCAACCGCGTCTACCGCCTGCCGACGAGCGCGGAGTGGGAGTACGTCTGCCGAGCCGGGACGACCACCCCGTTCCACTTCGGCCCGAAGGTGGAGGCGGTCCAGGCGAACTTCGACGCCAGCGCGCGTTACGGCGGGGCGGCGCAGGGGCCGAAGAGCCCGGGGACGGTCAAGGTCGGCACCTACCCCCAGCCGAACGGATTCGGGGTGGAAGACATGCACGGCAACGTCGCGGAGTGGTGTCACGACTGGTTCGACCCGGACTACTACAAGAACTGCCCGCGTGAGGATCCGGAGGGGCCGGTACTCGGCGCCGCCCGGGTCGTCCGGGGCGGCGGGTGGGTCAACCCGGCCGTCGCCTGCCGGTCGGCATCCCGGGTCGGCAGCGGCACCCCGACCTCCAGCAACGTCGGGTTCCGGGTCGTCTGCGAGGAAGGCGGCGAGTGGTTCCCGAGGCGGACGACCCCGGGCCAGCCGATCGCGGTGACGTTCGATCCGCAGTACCTCGACCGCCTCGACCCGGCGAAACTCCCGCCCGAAAACCGTTTCGAGGGGCAGCCCAAACCGCTGCGCTGGGTTCTCGGCGAACACCGTGTGCGCCACGCCGATCAGGTCAACGCGGTGGCCGTCGCCCCCGACGAGTCGGTCTTCGTGACCGGCGGGCGGTCCGACGGCATGATCCGGTTTGGCGACGCGGCCACCCTGCGCGAGCTGAGGACGATCAAGCAACCAGGCGGCGGGGTGTGGGCGCTGCGCTTCTCCCCGGACGGGAAGGTACTCGCCTCCGGCAGCGCGAAGGGTCCGGTCTACCTGTGGGATCCCGCCACCGGCGAGCAGCTGAAGGAGTTGACCAGTCCGGACGGGCACCGCAAGGCGGTCGTCGCGCTCGCCTTCTCACCCGACGGCAAGAAGCTCGTCTCCGGCAGCCAGGACGGGTCGGCGATCGTCTGGGAGCTGGAGAGCGGCCGGTGGAAGCAGCTGGTCCTCGGGTCCGGCGGGGCGCGGAGCGTCGAGTTCTCCGCCGACGGCAAGACGCTGTTGACCGGCGGCAACGCCGGCGATGGCACGGTGCGTCTGTGGGACGTCAAGACGTGGAAGGACACCATCCTGTATGACGCGCGTGAGAAGAAGAAGGCGACGTTCGTCTCCGCCGCCCTGGCTCCCGACGGCAAGCACATCCTCACGGGGGCGTCGGACCGAAAGATGATCCTCTGGGATGCGCACACGCGGCAGAAGGTGGTCCAGAAGGATGTGCCGCCGGGCATCCAGAGCGTCGCCTTCGCCCCGGACGGCGCCACGTTCGCGACGGCGACGAACAATCAGGTCCAGATCCGGGACCGGGCGAAGCCGGAGAAGCCGCTGGCGACCATCCCCGGATTCACCGGACAGACGAATGTCCTGACATACTACCCGAAGTCGAAGCGCCTGCTGATCCCGAGCGGCGATACCGTCACCCTCTGGGAAATCCAGGACGGCAAGGCGATGCAGATCCGGCCAGTCTACGGCCACCGCTCCGAGGGAACGACGGTCGCGTTCTCCTCGGACGGCCGCTACGTCACGTCCGGCAGCGCCCGGGACCGCTCGGTGCGGCTGTGGGATCTGCAGTCGGGCAAGGAGGTATCGTTCGCGGCCTCGTTCGGCCTGAGCGCGTTCAGCCCGGACGGCCGATATGTGCTGCTGCAGGAGAGCGGGTTCCCGGAAGTCGCGTCGATGCTGGGGGTGGTGGACCAGCGTCCGTACCGCCGGTTCCAGGGGGAGATGTCAGGGTTCGTCGGCGCGATCGCGGTGTCGGCGGACCGAAAGCTGGCTGCGGCCGGCGGGCGCGACAACATCGTGCGTGTCTGGGAGGTCGAGACGGGCCGGCAGGTCGGGCGCTTCCCGGGTCAGCCGGCGGCGATCCGGGGGCTCGTCTTCGCCCCCGCCGGCCAGCACCTGTTCGCTGGGTACGACGGCGCCCGCTCGATCCGCCTCTGGGATCTGGTGACGGGCAACCTGGAGGGAGAGTACGCCATCGTGGACGGGCTGACCTCGCGCCTGGCGATCTCCCGGGATGGCAAGACGCTGGTGGCCGGGAGCAAGACCGGGGCCGTCCTGGTGTGGGACGCGAAGGCGCCGGGGAAGGCGGCGCTGGAGTTCCGCCGCCACAAGGGGCCGGTCACCGCCGTCGCCCTGGGGCCGGACGGCAAGCAACTCGTCTCGGCCGGGCAAGATGGGAAGGTGCTGCTCTGGGAAACGGGGAAGGACAACCCGGTGACACTCGCCGAGATGCCCTGGCCGGTGCCGGACGTGTCGGTGTCCGCGGATGGCCGGTACGTCGCCTACATCAACACGCACCTGACCGGGACGGTCTATATTCTGCGCGTGCCCGGCAAGGGGGGATGAAGCCGCGCCGGCGTTTTGAAACGTGCCGCGACTCGCTCTTTTCAGATCGCGGCGGTTGTGGTACAAGCCGCCCCAGGAACGGGGAACCACTCCCCGGGCGGCCGCCCAGGCCCGCCGCATGCCTACCCACCGCAGCCGGAACAGGAAGAATCATGGACAGCGATCGCACGCCTGAGGAGGGCCTGCCTGGCCCGCGCCTCCATGACCCGGACCGCGCCGGCGCGGCGCTGCCCGAGGGGTTTCAGCCGTTGCGGCTGCTGCTGCAGCCGGGCGGACTGTGCATCGAGCTGACCCGGTCGGACATGCTCGTCGGCCGACATAGCGAGTCGGACATCCGCCTGGCCCTGCCGGACGTCAGCCGCCGTCACTGCCGCTTCCTGTTCATCGGCGGGGGCTGGCAGGTGGTGGACCTCAACAGCCTGAACGGGGTATTCGTTAACGGGGAGCGCCTTGACGTCGCGAGTCTGCGCCACGGCGACTTCGTGCGAATCGCGAGCTTGATGTTCGCGGTCGAGATCGGCAGCCAGATACCGAACGACAACGTCCTGAGGAGCATCGCCGACGTGCTCCCGAGCTCGACCCAGGAGCACCGCAAGGCGTCGTAAACTACCAGCCGCGCGCAAAGGCGACCGCTCATTTGCGCGGCTGGTAACAGCACAAGCGCGG
>JADLBT010000194.1 GCA_020847555.1 Gemmataceae bacterium | reverse complement strand
GTCGCCCCGCCACTGTCGCCGCTGCCGCCGGACCTGCCCGTCTCCCACAGGTGGTGGATGAGATACGAACCGACGTAGACGTCCATATTCGTCTGGAGGACGGTCTTGCACGTCCAGCCCGTCGACGCTCCGGATAGGCAGATGAGCCCGCCGACCGGTTGGGATGAGTTCGAGAGCTTCCCTGTCATGGACCTGATGTCCGTGTTGCTGCTGGCGTAGACCTGGTTGCGGGCGCCGGACTCCGACGACTGGATCGCACCGGCATCGGCGGAGGCGCCACTGGAGTACGAATAGCTGTACCCGGTTCCAATGGCACCATTGTTGTGGTACCAGGTTGCCGACAGGCCGGAATCGTAGATGCAGTGACCCGCCGTCACGAGTACCAGGACTCCGCTGGGCTGCGTGCGGCCCAGATACCCTGACGTGCAGCCCCAGCCACCCCCGGTGATGGAGAGGCCACCCTTGATGGGCGAGCCGCACGCGGTTCGTGAACTGCAGGTGGTCGGTTGCGGCTGCGTTCCTTCCCGGACGAGTAACATGGCTCCGTACTCTGAAGCGAGCTGCGCCCCAGCTTGGCTGGTTAGTCCTTCAACGTCGACGACCACGCGATTGATTCGCACGTCCACGCCGACGGCGACGACCTTCACACCTCCAGAGCGCCAGGCCGCCGAACCGGAGGAGACCCGGTCCTGAAGAGCTTGGAGTTCAGTAAGGCTGTATTGGACTCGGTCCGCACGGACGCTCCCACCAACAGGGGTGGTCGACTGGACCTCGCCAAGGACGGTCTCCTCTGCACCCGTAGTCTCGATGACAATTGCGCCACCGGAGTTCTGGTCGATCCAGAGGCCCGCGTATGACGGATCCGCCTCGAGGACCTTGGTCATCTGGTCAAGGCTCGTCTGAACGGCGACACGCCGATCGATGGTCCCGACCTCGTCCTGAGTCATCGCGATGCCGTACTGGCGCGATGCGCTTGGATCCGCTTCAAGCGCGGCAACATACGACGGATCTTGGTTGAGGCCGAGGCTGGCCCGAGTTGCGATTGCGGAGGCCAGGGACGTGGAGGTGGCCCCGGAGTCGGTCACCGCCTGATACGGGGCCGCCCACTCCGGACCCGAGGCGGGTCGATCTGGGTTCGCCAGTGCCGGCGCGGGAAGACCTAGGAGCCAACCAAGCCGCGAACAGGGTACCGGCCAACCTCCTCACAAGAACACCTCCTCGTCCCCCCGGGCGGGACGCACCCGGAGATGCCTACCGTTGGCATGGAGCCTGCGTGCCTCGAGCGACGGCGTCAAGGGGCAGTTGGACCGTGTCAATGGCCACGTGAAAGTATCCACTGGTGGCCATGAGCAGTACCCACCCCCGTGGGTGTCTCAGGCGTTCGTCGATGGCCCACCCGCTCTCGTTCTCGCCATTCCCAAGACGCGCACGGGCTCGTACCTCCCCGACTGGCCGGCCGGGCCGCGCCGGCGCGCCGAGCGGGCCCTGGCCGCGGTCATCCGGGAGGCGTGCGTCGAGGGCGTCGGCACGCGCCGGGTCGACGGCCCGGTGCGGGCGATGGGCGCCTCGGGGGCCAGCAGGAGCGGGGCGGGCCGCCTCGTCGGCGAGCTCGGCGCCGATCTCGCCGGCCTCCGCGGGCGGGGGCTCGACGGGTCCGGTGCCCGCGTGCCCGGCTCGACGCCCAGTGCGGGAGGGTGCGCGAGGCGGGACGGGTTGCGAGCACCGCGCTCCCCGCCGCGATCGCCGTCAACGGGCACGGCGGGCGCGAGTCGATCGGCTGCGCGGTCGCCGGCGCCGGGTCCGAGGCGTCCTGGGCCGGGCTCCTGCGATCGCCCGTCGCGCGGGCCCCAGCGGCGTCCGCCTCGCGACCAGCGGCGCGCACCTGGGCGTCAGGGCCGCGGTCGCCGCGTTCGCGCGGACGGTGTCCACCCAACCCGGCGAGCCGTCCGCGCGGGCGCGGCTCCGCGCCGTCGCCGAGCGCCTGGCGACCTCGCTCCCCGAGGCCGCCGACGCGCTGCCCGCCGCGGAGGGCGACGTCCTCGCCCACCTCGCCTGCCCGCGCGAGCACTGGGCCAGGACCCGGAGCGCCAGCCCGCTCGAGCGGCCCAACCGCGAGCTCGCCCGCCGCAACGACGTCGTCGGCATCTCGCCCGACCGCGACGCGCTGCTCCGTCCCGGGACCGCGCTCCCCGTCGAGCAGCACGACGAGCGGCCGGCCGTGGGCAGGCGCCACCTGCCGCAGGGCTCCACGGCCCGGCTGCCGGGCGGCGTCCCGGGGGCCACCCTCGCCGAGCTGCTGAAGGAGGGCATGGCCGTCTGGGATCGCTCCAGGCTGGAGGCCGACCCACATCACTTGACGGGACACGACCACAGCCCCGGCGCAGACACCCCGGCCCAGACACCCGGCCCACAGCCCCGGCGCAACCACCGGCGGGCGGGGCTCTTGACATCCGCGATGCGGTTTACTAATGTCACTAAACCGGTTTGCTAAACCGGTTTTGGTTCGGCTCTGGCCAAGCGTCTAGCCCGGGCCCCACGCTACTGGCCCGGTCGTGGCCCAGTTTCACAGTCCGGCCGGGCCCGGCCGGCTCGGGC
>JADLBT010000193.1 GCA_020847555.1 Gemmataceae bacterium | reverse complement strand
GACGAGTGCCAGTCGAAGCAGCCGTAGAACGCCGGGTGCAGTGCCTTCGGACCCTTGACGTCGGCGGCGCCGTTGAGGACGATCCCCAGCTTGTTCGGGTACTCCTTCTGGATACCCTTGAGCGCCAGGCGCGCGAACGCCGACGCCTGTTGCTGGGTCAGCATGGCAGACCTCTTCTTCGGGGCGCCGGACTCGACGTGCGGCGCGGGGGCCAGGATCAACGCGAGGACGAGCAGAACAGCGAGGGTACGTTTCATGGGTACGATATCCGTGGGTGCGGTAAGTGTGCCGCTTGCGGCTCCGCGTGCTGGCGCCAGGCCGCAGGCGGCGTGAGGTTTCAGTACAGCGCCACCGTCGTTCCGTCCTCCAGCCGGCCCGCCGGCTGTACCTTGCGGTACTCCTGCCCGAACAGCCAGCGCCGATCCGGCGCGAGCAGGGCGAGGTACACCTTGCGCCGCAGCGACCCGCCGACCGAGGCGAAGCGCGGCGGCGCGTCCACCCAGCACGCCATCATGTCGTACCACGCCCTCGCGTGGTGGCGCCCCCGAATGTGAATCGGGTCGAACCCGTACCACTCCGGCCGGTGCTCGGCCAGCTGCAGCCCGCGGTCGCGTGCCAGGCCGCGCAGTCGTTCGTCCAGTTCGTGGGCGCGCTGCACGGCGGTGGCGTACTGCAGGCGGGAGCCGGGGAAGAGGACGGTCCGCAGCAGCCGGAACTTCCGCGGCGAGAGTTGGGCGACGCTGCACAGCGGCAGCGGCGTCAGGGCCACGCGCGCGCCGGCCGCAAGGAGTCGGTCGATGCACGCCTCGATCCAGGCAGCGATCTGCGCCGGCGTCTCCTCGAACAGCAGGTCGTTGCCGACGTCGGTAAGCAGGGCCGCCGTCGGAGCCGGCCCGCACCGCGCGAGGGCGTCCCACAGGCCGCACTCGATGATGCCCGGCAGGTCGCGAAAGAGCAGGCGGTGCCACCGACCGTACGAGCGCCCGTGGCCCAGCGCGGCCAGCACGTCGAGCGGTGCGCCCCAGATCCGCCGCGCCGTGTCGAGCGCCGCGGGCAGGCCGAACGTCAGGTTGCTGGCGCCGAGCAGTACCACCCGCCGGCGCGGGAGATGCGCGGGGGTGAGTGCGACGCTGGCGCGAGCGGCGGTCATGGGCACCTGCACCGAATTCCTCGTTCCCGGCGAAGGACTGGGCCAACCTTCTTTCCCTACGATAGCAACGCGACCGCCCGCCCCGTAGCCCCGTGGACGATACAAGGCTTGCCCCTCCGCGTGCGAGCGTTTACGTTACCCCCTGATACCGCAACCGTGGCCGCTTCTCGTGGAGGAGGTACACATGGAGTCCATTCGCCGCCGTCTGTTCCCGATCGTCGCGCCCGCCGTGGCGCTGTGGTTGTTCGCCGTCGGAGGCGCGGTCGGGCAGGGGGGTAAGCAGGCCGCCGGGGTCGATCTGCTCAAGGGGGGCGACCTGAAGCAGAACTGGACGACCACCGGCAACTGGAAGCTGGGGAAGGGGGACGTGGTGGCGCTGGAGCCGCGTCCGGGGGAGAAGGGGTGGCAGCGCTACGACGCCTACCTGTGGCTGAACAAGCCGTACAGGGATTTCGAGGCGGACTTCGAGTACAAGGTCGCCAAGGGCGGCAACAGCGGCTTCTACTTCCACGTCGGCGACAAGAAGAGCCCGGTCGCGACCGGCATCGAGGTCCAGCTCTACGATTCGGCCAGCAAGAAGCCGGGTGCGAAGCTGAACGACCACGACTCCGGCGGCATCATCCCGGGCCTGCCGCCGACGAAGAATGCCGCGAAGCCGGCCGGCGAGTGGAACCGCATGCAGGTCACCAGCAAGGGCAACGCGGTGACGGTGAAGCTCAACGGCGAGGTCGTCAACGAGGTACGGCTCGACAATCCGAGGCTGAAGAACCGGCCGCCGACCGGGTACATCGGCTTCCAGGACCACGGCCTGCCGCTGTGGCTGCGCAACATCCGTATCCGCGAGCTGCCGTGAGGCTGAGGGGAGTGAGGAGTTAAGGCTTTGCGACCAAACCCCTTCCCCTCCGCGGGCGGCTCCGGGGTCGGCCTGGTCGGCGGGCGACAAAGAAGAACGCGGGCAAGGTAAGCGCCGTGCCCGCGACGGTAAAGACGGGGGCCGGGAGATGCTCCCGGCCCCCTGTTCTCAACTCCGCTGGTCCAGATCTTTCGATCCGTGGCGACCCTTCGGATCCTCTCCCGCGGCAGTGGGCTCGGCTGGATTCGAACCAGCAACCAAGGGATTATGCCTGCCACTTCGGCTTTCGCCGCCGAGCGTGCCCTCGTTCGTGGTCTGGACTGTGCCTTCACCGCGGCCCCGCACGCCGGCCAACCCGTCACCGACGGGCGGACGCGCACAGGGCCGGCCGGTGCCTCCGTGTCCAGTCTCTACACCTTCCCCTGAGCGAGGCTTGGCTCGGCGTTGGCGTGGGGCCTGGCCCGGTAGCTTTCGCCGACTTTACGGAGGTTCTTCGTCATGATTTCGCATGACGCGACCCGCGCTGCGGTTCGGCCGGGCTGACCGGGGTGGGTTCTGGCACGTCGCCGCGCCCCGCACCGCCGCGGCCGCTGCCGCCGTCGAGTCCCCTGCTCTGCCATTGAGCTACGAGCCCAACAACGTGGGCGGACGGGTCCTCGCCGTCCTGGGACGGCCACGCCCGCTCACCCGTCTTATCTTACCCCCGGGCCGGCGCGATTTCTACCCGTCCGGCCGGCGCGGAACCTACCGCCCGGATGCCGGATCGCTACAATGAGACATTGGCCGGGGCCATCCGGGTGCCCCGGCACGGTGGAACCGACCTCTGGCCCGAGCGTGTCGCGTGGAAACTGTGGTAGCCTCACCGAGCGACCAGTACGCCGAGTTGGCGGAGCTGGCCGGCAGTTTCATTCACGAGATGAAGAACCATCTCAGCACCCTGGGGCTGAACCTCCAGTTGCTGGCCGAGGATTTTCACGAACCGCGGTCCCAGCGCGAGCGGCGGGGTCTGACCCGCATCCAGCGCCTGCAGGCCGAGTGCAACCGCCTGCTGGAAGTGTCCAACGACTTCCTCCGCTTCGCCCGCATCGCGAACCTCGACCTGGCCCCGACCGACCTGGGCAAGGTGGTCGAGGAGATGGTCGATTTCTTCGGCCCGACCGCCCGCGCCGCCGACATCGAGATCCGGCCGTACTTCCCCGCCGACCTCCCGCCGGTCGCGCTGGATCGCGACCTGTTCAAGCAGGCTCTCCTCAACCTGATGCTGAACGCCGAGCAGGCCATGCCGGAGGGCGGCGAGATCACCATCGTGGCCGCGACCGAAGCCGGCCCGCCGGCGGCCCACTGCGGCGCGGCCGGCGGCCAGGATGACCCGCCGACCGCGCGGGACGGCCAACTCGACCAGACGGTGTGCCTGAGCCTCATCGACACGGGCAAGGGGATCCCGCCGAACGCGCTGGCCCGCGTCTTCGACCCGTTCTTCTCGACCAAGCCGCGCGGGACCGGCCTGGGGCTGGCGACCACGCGCAAGATCGTCGAGGCCCACGGCGGTACGATCGGGATCGAGAGCGAGGTCGGGCGCGGCACCCGCGTGACGCTCCGCCTGCCGGCCGCGTCAACCAGGTTCACCGACGCTCTCTCCCTCCAGGACGACCGATGACACTTCCCGCCGCTCTCGCCAACCTCAACGGCCAGACGATGCCCCTGGACGAGGCTCGCGTTCCCGTCCTCGACCGCGGGTTCCTCCTGGGCGACGCGGTCTACGAGGTTCTGCGGATTTACCAGGGCCGGCCGTGGCTGGCCGACGACCACTACCGTCGCCTGGAGCGGAGCCTGGAAGCGGTCCGCATCCGTGGGGTGGACGTGCCCCGCCTGCGCCGGCGCGTGGACGAGACGATTGCGGCGGGCGGGTTCCAGGAGGCGACCGCGTACATCCAGGTGACGCGCGGAGTGGCGCCGCGCCAGCACGCATTCCCGCAGGGAGCGACGCCGCTGGAGTTCTTCTACGTTCAATCGTTCGTGGATCCCTACGTCGCGGCGCGCGCGAGCGGGGCGGCGGCCCTCACTCACCCGGATCTGCGCTGGGATCGGTGCGACATCAAGTCCACGAACCTGCTGGGCAACGTGCTGGCGGCGCAGGCGGCCGCCGAGGCGGGATGCGTCGAGGCGCTGCTGTACCTGCCGGACGGGACGCTCACGGAGGGGACACACACCAGCTTCTTCGGCGTGCTGCACGGGGTGCTGCTGACGGCCCCCAACAGCAGCGCGATCCTGCCCGGGATCACGCGCGCCCTGACCTTGCGGCTGAGCGAGCGGGCGGGCGTGCCGATGCGCGAGCAGACACTGCGCCGGGACGACCTGGGGCAGGTGACGGAGTTGTTCCTGACCGGGACCACGTCCGAGGTGTTGCCGATCGTGCGCGTCGATGGCCGGCCGGTGGCGGACGGACGACCCGGTCCGGTGACGCGCCGGCTGCAGGAGGTTTACGCAGTCGCGGTGCGCGAGTTCCTCACGCGCCCGGCGCCGTCCGAGCCCAAAGCGTAAGCGAGGGGAGCGATAAAGACCCTCGCTTACGCTTCGGGTTGGCAGGACGGGGTGGGTGGGTCACGGCCCGCCAGGCCCCGGGCCGCCACCGCCGGACGGCGCCGAGGCCTTGACCGCTCCGGGCGGGCCGATTGGGGGGGCGACACTGGACCCGCCCGTTGACTGGCCGCCCGAACCGGAGCGCGGGAACTGCCACGAGGAGGCGAACTTCTCGAGGTTCGATTTCGGCGGCTCGGGTTTGCCCTTCTCCGTCGGCTGGCCAGTCGGCGTCGGCGGCGCCGGGAGCGAGACGGCGAACTTCTCCAGTGCCATCAGGCACCCATACAGACCCGGGAATTTCTCCTTCACGTCCACCTGCTTCTTGCGGCTACGCATCTGCTCCGCCTGGATCTGCTTGTCGAGAATCTCGTTGAGACGCCCGCGGAGCTTGAGGGACTTCGGGGGCTTGTCCGCCGTCTTCTTGATGACGCCGAACAGCCCCTCCAGCCGGCCGATGGCGTACCGGGCGTCGTCCGCGAGGTCGCCCACCGCCTGTTCGAGTTCCTTCTTCCCATCCTTGTCCAGTTTCGAGAGCTTCTCCAGCCGCTTCTTGAGACCTTCCCAGTGCTTCTCGAGCGGCTCGACGTGGTTCTTGTAAACGTCGAACGCAACTTCCTCCGCGTTCTCGTTGTCCGGGATCTTGGCGACGAGGTCGGCCAGTTCGTTCCAGTTGGTGATACTCTCGCGCAGCTGGACGTGGGGGGTGTCGCCGCAGCCCAGGATGACGAGGGTGACGGACCCGAACAGGATCAGGAAGCGGCGCTGGTTCATGGCACGGTGGCCTCGGCTTTCCGGGCGGGTCGAGGGGCAGCAGAGCAGAGCGTCGTTACTTCTTCTCCGGGGTCTTTTCCGGGTTCTTTGGCTTCTTTTCCGGGGCGACGGCGAGTTCCTTGATCGCCTCCGCCCCGCCCGGGATCCCCTTGACGCGGATGGACTCGGTACGAAGCTTCTGGAGGACAGCATCGAACTTGCCCTGGTACTGCTTCTCGATCCGGTCCTTCTCCTCCCGGGTCGGCTGCCGGATTTCGCGCGCCTGCTTGCGCAGGTCTGCCAGCCGGTCGGCCGACTTCTTCAGTTCCGGCCGCGCCGCCGCGGCGGACGGTTGGTCCTGAATCGTGCCGAGAACCTTGAGAACCTGCTCCAGGGTGGCGAGCATTTCCTTGACCACCTCCTCCTGGGTGGAGGCGGCCTTGCCCCCGCCAGGCACGGCCGGCAGCAGCAGAGCGAACACGACGAGCGCGGTCCCGCAGACAGTTGCCGGCCTCATTCCGTCTCTCCGCGTGGGGTCGCCGTCGGACCCGGCCTCCGTGGGCCGGCGCTCAGCGTTCCTTTGTGAGAACCTCGAACGCCTCGCGAGCCTCGCGCAGCTTGGTCCGAATCCTGTCGATCTCCGCCCTGGCGGCCTCGTCGGCGCGAGCCTCGGCGGTATTCAGTTCCTGCTGGAGCTTGTTCTCCTCTCCGATCAGGGTCTTGAGGCGATCCCGCAACCTGGTCTGGTAGCGTGCGGCCAGTTCCTTGCGGTGTTCGGCGGTGGTCCGCGTCTCGAGCCGGTCGGTGAGTTCCTTGAACCGCGGCAGGTTCTCGCCTTCCTTGCGGAGCTTCTCGGCCGCCTCGAATGCTTTTTTCAGGTTTGGGTTCGGTTGCCCCTTGGCGTCGAGGGCCGTGATCTGTTCGCCGGGTTTAAGGTTGGTGACGGCGTCCTTGAGAGGCTTGCCCACCTCGCCCACGGTTCTGGTCACCTCGTCCAGGGCGGTGAAGGTGCGCTGGATTTCGTTATCCTGCTCGTCGGTGCCGCACCCGAGAGTGCTGCAGAGCATCAGGGGGGTCAACAGCCAGACGGCTCGCCGGAGCAGTCCGTTCTTCATCCTGGTCTCCTTGATCTGAAATCGCTCGCGTCCCTCGCCGGCCCGCAAGGGGTGAGCCCGCAGGCGGTTCGGGTGGGAGTTCGTTATCGTATGGCGCTGGCCTGGGGCCGATCAGGGGCCGCAGACGCCTTGACTGGCCAGTATACCAGACCGGCGCGGCCTGGGCGAAGTGGACTTGTCCGCGGTCGCGGGCGCTCTACCAGCCTGGAGCGCCAGCGACGGACGCTTGTACTGTCCGTCGCTGACCTCTCAATCCGCCGGCCCGACGAGGACGAACGGCGCCCAGTAATAGGGGGCCGCCCACGGCTGCTTCCCGTCGGCGTCGCGCCACGCCCGGACCCGTCGCCGCGCCTGCTGCAGCGCCTGGGCGAACCCCGCGGGCCGGTCGGCGGCTGTGAAGCCCGCGAAAAAGACCCGCATCAGCTCGGCGGTCGCCTCGTCGTCCACGCCCCAGCAACTCGCCACCACGCGCCCCGCGCCGGCCGACAGGAATCCGCCGGCCAGCGTGACACCCGCCTCCAGCGCCGGCTGCGGGCCAAAGTTGGTCACGCACGCGCTCAGCACCGCCAGCTCGCACCGCTTCAGCGGCAGGGTGTAGATCTCGTGCAGCATCAGGATGCCGTCGTCCTCGGGGGAATCCCGGCCCGGAGACGGCGGAGTCAGCAGCAGGGCGCCGAACAGCTTCTTGTCGAGGTCGTCGAACGCGAGTCCGTGAACCGCGATGTGGACGACGTGCCGCCCGGCCAGGGCGCCCACCACCTCCTTCTCGGTGGCATGCATCCCGCGCAGCGACGTGACCCGTTCCGGAGGAAATAGCTTCTGGATGGCGTCGGCCTCCACCCTCGTCCCCGGCAGGGACCGGAACCGGCTCCACAGCCCCAGTACCGGCGGGTGGTCGGGCGGGTCGGCGGGACGCTCGATCTTGTCCGCCTTCTTTTCGACCTTTGGGTACGCCGGGTCGGCGACGGTCAGGAGGGACCGCGGCCCCCGGGGAGCCTCCCCCCCGCGGCGGGCCGGGTCAGCGAGCAGGGCCAGGATCGCCACCGACGGGGCGTAGGCCATCGGCGGGAGGGCGTCGAGGGCGTAGACGGGCTGGCTGCCGGCCTGCAGCACCAGCGCCTCGAACGGCAGCTTGTGGAGGGCGCCGTCGGGGACCACGATCAGGCACTGCGGCGCCAGCTGCCGGATCCGCGCGCGGGCGGCGGCGGGCAGCAGGACGTCGGCGAGCAGCTCGGGCCGGTGCGTCGATGGCGGGCGGGCGGGATCGCGCGGCCGCAGGTACACGCCGCGGGCCGGCTCGAAGCCGGGTTGGCCGATCTGTTCGAGGTAGTGCCCCACCAGGGCACGCAGCACCTGCTGGCCGAGCGGCACCGACGCGGCCGGCTTGCGGAGGGCGGGGAGGGGTGGTTGCCCCGCGCCCTTCGCCCGCAGGACGATGCCGCGCGTCTTTCCCAGCGTCTCTTCCAGGGATGGGGCGGGCGGCGGGGCCACGTTCTTCGCGATGTCTTCCGGGACCGTCAGGGCGAACGCCTCCGGGGCGTGCTTGCGGCCGCCCAGCAGCAGCAGGTAGCTTTGCCGCCGGCCGACGTGGTAGACCAGGAGCAGGTTCTTCGACCCGAGCGCGCGGTCGCGCAGCCGGTCCAGGTCGGCGGCAGCGAACTGCTGGCCAGTCAGGCTCCGGTACACCGGGTGCAGGTTCAGGATCTCGCGGAAGACCTCGGTGAACTCCTGCTGCGCCTTCTCCAGGTCCGCCAGCTTGCGCTGGACCGCCTCGCTCTTGACGTCCTCCTCCCGGACCAGCTGGATCTGGCCGCGCAGGGCCGCGATGCGGCGGCGCAGCTCGTCGTCCTTTTTGAGCAGCGCCTCGCCGCGCGGCCCACGCAGGCTCTTGCGGGGATCGACGTTGGCCAGCAGCAACTGATCCAGCAGGGTGCGGCTGCGACTGCGCGCGGCGGCCCCGACCGCCCCGGGTACGTCGCCGTCGCGGACGCACCAGGCCACCAGCTGCTCGAACGCCGCCTCAAACTGGGCGAAGAACAGCGCACGCTGCTCGCTGTCGCCGTAGGTTCGCATGCGTGCCTTCTCCACAATCCCGATGGCCTCCTCCAGCAGGGCGCGCGCCTCCGCACGCTTCCCGCCGCGATCGGCAACGTTGGCGAGCCGCCACAGGGTCATGAAGTGGACCACCGGGAACGCCCGCGGGCTCTGCCGGTGCAGCCCCAGCGCCTCGCGGTACAGCGTCTCGGCGTCGGCGTTCCGCCCCTGCAGTTCGCGTGTCAGCGCCTGATAGTTCAGGGTGCGCGGCCGCAGCGGCGACTTCGGCCCGTGCAGTTTCTCGATGTCGTTCCAGGCGCGTTCCGCGTCGGCGAAGTTGCCCCGCTGCAGCTGGAACAACCCCTGGCAGTGGCGTGCCGTCAGCACCAGCGGCCCTCTGTCGATCCCGTGCAGCCGGCACCGCCGCAGGATTTCGTCCGCCAGCGTGTTTGCCTCGTCGAGCCGGATCCGGGCGACGAGGAGGGCGGCCGTGGCAGCGTCAAGAGCTGCGAAGCCGAGGGCGTCCGGAACGGCGAAGCGCTCGTAGATCTTGCGGGCCTCCTGGCACGCGGTCAGCGCCCGGTCCAGGTCGCCCTGCGACTTGTGGAGCAGGGCGATGTTGAGCAGCAGGTTGCTGCGCTGCGGGTCCGCCGCCGGGCCGAGCCGAACGCAGAGGGCCGCCCCCTCGCGGAAGAACGCGATTCCCTGCTGGTAGTTGCCGTCCTGGGCGGCGCATGTGCCGAGCAGGTTGTACGTCTCGACCAGCACCAGGTCCGGGGGGAGGCGGTGTTTGTCATACAGCGTGCGGCAGCGGTTCCCCAGCTCGGTCGCCCGGTGCCGGCCGCCGGTCGCCAGCTCCGCGACCCCGAGGTTGAGCAGCGCCGCCGGCAGGTCGATCAGGTTGACCGGGGACTGCTTCTCCAGGTCGCGGACCGCGCCGTCGAGCAGCCGGCGCGACGGGGCGTAGTCGCCAAGCAGCACCTGCAGCCGGCCCTGCTCGGCGTGCAGTCGCGGCTCGATCAGCTCGCTGCCCCACTGGTCGGTCTGCTCCTGCGTCAGCTTCAATGCCCGGTCAAGCTGGCCGGTGCGCTGGAACAGGACGTGCAGCTTCCAGAACGCGGCCAGCGCCCCCGCCGCCTCCGGCCGGCCGGTCTGTGGTCCTTCCAGTACGGTCTGATAGTCGCGCGCCGCCTGCTGCCGCAGCGGGGTTGCCCTGGCCAGGTGCCCCTGCCGCTCCAGCAAGTCGCCGAGGTCGCACGACAGGTCGGCGCGGGTGAGCAGATCCGCCGCACCGTGCTCCTCGTGCAGCGCCAGCGCCTGCCGCAACCGCTTCTCGGCGTCGGCGTAGCGGCCGACGGCCGTCAGGTGGCCGGCCAGCTGGCGGAGGGTGTCGCGCCGTTCGAGCGGGTCCGCCGGCTTCAGGTCGTCGAACACCTTGAGGATCGGTTCGAGCCGGCCGATGGCCTCCTTCGAGCGCCCCTGGAAGCGGTAGCTGTCGGCCAGCCGGCGCGTGCATTCGATGCGCAGCTGCGGATCGCGCGTCTGACCTGGACCGTCCAGCTGGACGCGCGCAAACTGCTCGACCTCGCGCCAGGCGTCGCCGGCGCGGCGGGTGTCGCCCTGCTTCTCCGCGGCCAGGGCGAGGTAGCTCAGCGTGCTGATCCGGCGGGACGGCGGCAGGGGGTCGGCCGCGAGGTCGGCGAGAGCCCGGTGCAGGTACGGCTCGGACGCCGCGTAGTGGCCCAGGCCGATATACCAGCTGCCAAGATCGAGGGCGAGTTCGCGTGCCCGCTTCAGGTCGCCGATGCGGCGCAGCCACGAGTCGTACCGCAGCCCGGTCTGAATCGCCTGGTCCTGCCGGCCGACGCGGACGTAAATCGCGAGCAACTGGTCGAAGCAGCGGCGGCGGTCGGCGCCCTCCACCGTGTCCAGCGCGAGCCGGTAGAACGGCTCGGCGTCCAGCAGTCGGTCCAGCCGGTACAGCCGGTCGGCCCGCGGAAGCAGGTCCGCCGGCGCCTGGGCGCGGGCGGACGCGGCCGCGGCCCACAGGCCGAGACAGAGGGCGAGGCGACGAACCGTCTGCCCGACCGCCCGACACCGGCCGCGTTGGGTGCTCATCTTCTGCTCCTGTGGGCTGATGGTCCGGTCAGCGCGCGGGGCCGTCCTGACGCGATCCGACCCGGAACTTCAGGATGGATTCCGAGAGAGAGGCGGGGCGCAACTTGATCTCCCCGCGGCTCTCCGCCCACGCCCGGCGTTCCCGCTCGGTCTTGAAGAGGAGAAAGGGGCTCTCGCGCTCTCGCTGGCCCCGGTCCGAATCCCACGGCTTCGTCGAGGCCTGGACCCAGATCCAATCGAACGTCGTCTTCTCCTTTGTCTTCCCGGCCACCGCGTCCGTCTGCGGCACCACCCGCGCCACGCCCGGCTTGAAGAGGTGATCCGGCTCCCACTGGTTGGGGAACAGCTGACAGATGGACCCGTCGGCGTTGATCGACCAGATCCCGACGTGGGCCGGCCGCTCGACCTCGATCCGGAACTTGACCTCGTCCTGCTCGCGCAGGGTGAGGATGCCGTCCGGCCCGGGCTGCAGGGGAACGAATCCCTCCTTCCCGGGCACCTTGCCGAGCATCGTCACTTCCAGGCCGAAGTCGGTGCGCAGCTTCTCCGGGAGCGGCAGCTGTTTCGCCACCGGCGCCGGGACCGAGCCGTCGGGCCTGGGGTTGACCGGAGGTGCCGGCTCGGTCGTCCGGGACGTGGCCGCCAGCCACACGCCGGCCCCGATCCCGACGAGCAGAGCGGCTGCCAGCCCGATCCACCACCGCTGGTGACCAGCCCCGGTCGTGACGGGGGGGCCGGCGGGCGGTTGCTCGGCGGGGTCGGGGGCGTGTGCCGCCCCTCCCTGCTCCAGCACGCGCACGGCGTCGCGCAGGTCTTCCGCCAGGGCCTCGGCAGTGGCCGGGCGCCGGGCCGGCTCCTTCGCCAGGCAGCGCAGGCAGATGGCCTCCAGCGCTGCCGGCACCTGCGGGCTGACCTGGCGCGGCGGCGAGGGCGCCTCGGTGGTGACCTGGATCAGAACGTCGCTCATGCACCGGCCCTGGAACGGCGGACGGCCAGTTAGCAGGAAGTAGAGGATGCCGCCCAGGCTGTAGACGTCCGTGGCTGGCCCGACCGCCTCGGGACTGCTCTTCGCCTGCTCGGGGGACATGTAGGCCGGCGTCCCCATCACCGCCCCGGCGTGCGTCAGACGCTCGGCGTCCCCCTCCGTGCCGAGGTGATACGCCAGGCCGAAGTCGGTCACGCGCGGCCGGCCGTGGGCGTCGAGCAGCACGTTCTCCGGCTTGAGGTCGCGGTGAACGATACCGCGCTGGTGGGCGTAGTGGACGGCGTCGGCCAGCGCCGCCACCAGCTCCGCGGCCCGGACCGGGGAGGGCCTGCCGTCGCGCTGGACCAGCTGCCGGACCGTCTCGCCCTCCACATACGCCATGACGAAGAACGGCCGGCCGTTGTGCTCGCCGGGGGCGTAGATCGCCACGATGTTCGGGTGGTCCAGGGCGGCCGCGGCCCGGGCCTCGCGGTGGAAGCGCATCACCGCCTCGGCCGTCAGCGGGATGTCGCTGGTAATCATCTTGAGGGCGACGATGCGGTCGAGCCCTTTCTGCCGGGCCTTGTACACCACTCCCATGCTGCCCCGTCCGAGTTCGCCGAGGATCTCGTAGCCCGGCGGTTGATCCTGCCGGAACGCCTGGATGGCGGCGGCGGCCAGCGTCCCGAAGGGTTCCTCGACGGTGTCGGGAGGGGAGGGGAGGATGTCGGCCGGCGGCGGCGTCCCCGACAGGCTGCAGCCACGCGACCCGGACAGGTAAATCTCCGTCGCGGAGGCCGTCGTTGTCGGGGCCGGCCCGGCTCCGACGACGCCGACGAGCCAGGCGCGATCCAGGTCCGGAAAGCGGTCCAGGTAGTCCTCCGCGTGGGGGGCTTCGCCGGCGCGTCGGCGGTATGCAACATCGATCAGCACCAGCTCGCGCACGAGCGCCCGGCGGAGGGAATCCATGCTGCCAGAGCCTGCCGGGATGTCCTTCTCCGTGGGGGCGGGCTCGCTGTCGGTGGCCTGCTGCTCGGCCGCCGGCGCCGCGCCCGCGTCGCGGGCCGTGTCGGACGCGGGCGCTCCGGGGCGCGGCGCGGCGGAGCCGCCCCGAAGAAAGTCCTCAATTTGGGGCGTGGCTTTTTGGTCCTCGGACCGCCACGCCGCCTCGAACTGGTCGCACCGTTCCTCCAGCTGGAGCACCAGCGTCACCGGCAACGACTTGAGTTCCTTCCGGTCCGTTTCGATCATCGGCCTGCCCTCCAACCTGACCCGGCGAGCGCTCCGCCTCTCGTACACGGTGCGGGAGTAGTTGTCTGCTTTTCCCCCCTCTCCCCTCGTGGGAGGGGGGGAAAGACAAACCGGACCGCTTCACTCGGACCGCGAATCAAACGGCGGCCGGGTCGTTCATTAGCTGCTTTCCGTCGCGGAGCCCTCGGCAGCGGATCCGGCGCCACAACCATCCCGCGGCCAGGGCAGCAACCGCCGGGACCGGCAGCCACCGCGCCAGACCCGCCGCCGGCGCGTGGGCCGCAGGCGCGTCCGCTCCGCCCGCCGCGCCGGGGGCCGGCGGCTGGGGGGCGGGCGCCGGGCGAGCCGGGATGTTCGTGTCCGCGTCTCCCCCGGTGCTGGGGGCCGCAGTCTCGGCTGGCCGGGCGGGGGGCGGCGCCGAGCGCCTGCGGTTCGCCTCCAGCAGAGCCTCTACGAGTTGGACGCTGTCGTCGCCGTCGAGCGTGGCCGCGACCACCTGCGTCGCCTGGGTGAGCGGCTGCACCTCGGGCGCCAGTGAGAGGTTGGGCTCGGTCACCGCCGCCTGCGGGCTTACCAGCCGTCGCTGCGTCACGAACACCGGGCTGATGAAACTGCCGGCGACCGGCGTGATCCCGGCCGGAGTGACGAAACTCTCGCCGAGTTCGATCCGCACCGCGTCGTTCGGGTTCGTCCTCGTCTCGCCGTTGGGCAGGATGTCTCCGCCGACCGGGACCGCCGTCGCTGCGAGTTCGCGCGCCAGCGCCTCCAGGACGGCGGTGGTCGTAACCTCGGCCATATCGGCGAAGGCGCGAGACGAGTCGGGCACGACGCCGTCCGCCCCCACGGTCGTGGGGAACAGCAGCGCCGTCAGGGTGGCCGCAAGAGTCGGCGTCGAGACGGGAGCCGCGAAACCGGGAGGGGGCGCGTCGTGGTGCGGCGGCACGGGCGTGCTCCTCGGCGTTTCCGCCGGCGGCTCAAACGGCGGCGCGACGGGCAACTTGAATGTCGGGACCAAACTCGGCGGGGCGGTCGGGTCGTTCGTGCCGGCGGGTTCCGGAAGGATCGCCGGGGGCACCGACTCGCTGCCCCCGGAACCGTCGCTGGTGGCCGGAAGCACCGGCGGGGGCGCCGACTCGCTGCCCCCGGAACCGTCGCTGGTGGCCGCGAGGACCGGCGACAGGCTGTGGCCGGAGAATTCCGACGTGCTTCCGGTCGGGGCGGTCGCCGTGGACGTCAGGAACGAGCGGGCCGGGTCCGCGGTGTAGGTGAAACTGAACGACGCGCGGCCGGCCGCGTTCGTGGTGGCGCTGACGGAGCCGAGGTAGGCCTCTCCCTCGCCGTGGCCGGACGGGTCGGCGGCGGCGCTGGCGTACAGGTCGATCGCGAACGTGGTATCGGGGGCCGCGTCGAGGTGGCCGGAGACGGTACGATCGTTCCCGGCGGCTGTAACCTGGGTGAGAACGGGGAAATTCTGGAACCCGTTCGGCCCGGCGTGGCCGGCGGAGTCATTGAGCGTGACGCCGTCGCCCGCGAGATCGATGCCGAGGTTCGCGTTGCCGAAGATGCTGTTGCCGCGAATGGAATTGTTCGCGACCTGATCGGTAGGGTTCAAACCGACGCGGACACCGCTGTGCCCGTTGAAGGCGATGACGTTTTGGTCCGCGACCGTCGGGCCGCCGATGGTGTTGTCGGCCGCGCCGTCGTACAGGTAGATTCCGGAGGCGCCGTTGCCGAGGGCGGCCGTGCCGGTGGCGTCGGTGCCGATCCGGTTGCCGACGATGCGGTTGCGGTCCGTGTTGAGCTGCGCGACGTCCACGCCGGTCGAGGTGTTGCCGGAGATGAGGTTGCCGCGGACCACGTTATCGGTTGTGTGGTTGGCCGGGTTCGGTGCGGAAGCGTTGTTGAAGATATTGACCCCGTACCAGTTCGGGAGGGCGGCAGTGCCGGTGAGGTCGGTGCCGATGTAGTTCCCCTCGATCAGGTTGTCGTGGGCTCCGTCGGAGAGCGCCACCCCGACCCAGTCCGGGTTACCGGAAATAATATTGCGAGCGGCTGGCGTGCTGCCGCCGATGGTGTTGCCGGCGGCGCCGAAGAAGATGGCGACCGTGTCGTTCGTAGCGTTTGTGGACAGGCTGCGCGTGCCGGTCGCGTCCGTCCCGAGCAGGTTCCCGACCACCACGTTTCCAGTTGTCCCGGCGTCCCGAATGGCGACGCCGAAGACGACATTCCCGCCGATCACATTGCCGGCGCCCGACGTGGTGCCGCCGACCGTGTTGCCGGACGCCCCACCGAAGATGATGACGCCGGACCCGTCGTTGGCGAGGATCGCGCTGCCGGTCGGGTCCGTGCCGATGTAATTGCCGGCGACCACGTTGCCGCTCGTCCCGACGCCGCTCAGGGCGACGCCGTCGATGCCGTTGCCGGAGATGACGTTCCGATCCGCCGCGGCCGTCCCGCCGACCGTGTTGTTGGCAGCCCCGCCGAAAAGCCAGACGCCGGCCCAGCCGTTGCCGAGGTCGGCGCCGCTGGCGCTGACGCCGAGGCGGTTGCCGACGACCCGGTTGGCGCTCGTGTTCGTGTCGCTGATGGTCACGGCGGAGGTCACATTGCCCGCGATGAGGTTGCCGCGGACGACGTTGTCGATCGTGCGGTTGGCGGGGTTGGGCACGGCGCTGTTGAAGATGCTCAGGCCGATCCGGTTCGGGAGGGCGGCGGTGCCGGTGATGTCGGTGCCGATGTAGTTCCCCTCGACCAGGTTGGCGCGGGCGTCGTCCGAGATCGACAGGCCGATCACGGCGGCGCCGCCGGAGATGACGTTGCGGGCCGTGGGCGTGCTCCCGCCGACGGTGTTGCCGGCCGCGCCGAAGAAGATGGCGACCAGGTTGTTCGTGATGTTGGCCGACAGGCTGCTCGTGCCGGCGGCGTTCGTCCCGATCCGGTTCCCCGCGATCAGGTTCGCGTTCGTGTCGGCGCCGCTGATGGAGACGTCGTAGACAACGTTGCCGCTAATCACGTTGCCGGCGCCCGCAACAACGCCGCCGACCGTGTTCGCGGACGCGCCGGCGAAGATCGCGACCCCTGTACGGCCGTTGGCGAGAATCGCATCGCCGGCGACGTTGGTGCCAATGAAGTTCCCCTGCACCACGTTGCCGGTCGTCCCGGCGTCGATGATGGTGACGCCGTCGCCCTGGTTGCCGGAGATGAGGTTGCCGGCCCCCGCCGTCGTCCCGCCGACGAGGTTCCCGGATGCGCCGTCGAAGATCGCGACGCCGGACCCGGTGTTGCCGAGGGCGGTGGTCCCGCCCGCGTCGGTGCCGATGTAGTTCCCAATGACCACGTTACCGGTTGTCCCGATACCCTCGATCGTGATGCCGTTCGCGGCGCCCTCAGTCGAGTTGCCGGAGATGACGTTGCGGGCCGCTGCGGTTGTGCCGCCGATGGTGTTGTTCGCCGCCCCGTCGAAGATACGAATGCCAATGTCATTGCTGAGGGCGGCGGTGCCGGTGGCGTCGGTGCCGATGTAGTTGCCCAGCACGACGTTCCCGGCGCTGGCGCCGGCGATGGAGATGCCCGCGTCGAGGTTGCCCGAAATCACGTTGCGGTCGGCTGCGGTGGGGCCGCCGATGGTGTTG
>JADLBT010000192.1 GCA_020847555.1 Gemmataceae bacterium | reverse complement strand
AGGCGGACCGTCGTCACCTGGCAGCCGGTGTGCTTCTCGGCCTTGTTGGCGATGCGGATGCCGGCGGGAGCGGTGTGGGTGGCGTCGGCCGCCGGTGTGCCCTCGGCGGACACACACCGCGGGTCGGGCGTTTGACCGATCGCTCGGCGGGATGGGTGGCGTGCGGCCCCCTTGTTCACCTTCAGGCCCATGATGCTCAGCTCCTGGTGGGGTGGCGCGGCGTGGTCGATTCCTCTATTCTCGCCGAGGAAGAGTGCAAGAGCAACTCCCCTCCTGACAGGAAGCGGCGGAAGGCGCACGCGCCGCTGACGGGCCGCAGTCCCCCGTGCCCAGGCGGTGGGCGCCGGGACTGGTGTTTCAATCGAACCACGCGGGCGTCACCAGCCACACCAGAGTCCCGTTCCCCCTGGACGGCGAACCGTCGCAGCGGACACAGGCCACGCCGCCCTTGGCCAGTCCGACCCGGACCTCACGGTCGCCGACCAGCCAGCCGAGGAACTCGCCGAGGTCGGGCTGATGGCCGACCAGACCGACCCGCTGACGGTCCGCCGCCGCCAGCGCCCGGGCCAGACGCTTGCGCTTGCGCCCCGGCTCCAACTCCTCGCAGACCCGCAACTCGGTGACCAGCGGATCTCCGACCCGGGCCAGCGCCTCCGCTGTCTGCCGGGCGCGCGCGAGCGGGCTGGTGAGCAGCAAATCGAGGGTCACGCCCCGGCGCTGCAGGCTAGCCGCCAACCGGGCCGCCTGCTGCTCCCCGTCAGCGGTGAGCGGGCGGTCCTCGTCCCTGGTGATCCCGCGTTCACCCAGCGGCACCGCTTCTGCGTGCCGGATCAGGTAAAGGTCCATGCCCGGTCCCTTCAACTACCTTTCATGGGTTGCGCATCGCCTCTTCGCGCCGGCGGCCTGACCTTCTGTTTACTTCAATTCGGCCACGGCAGAGACGCCGTGGCGATTGCTGGCCTATTCAAGCCCGCGCGGCCCTCTTACAATACCCTCCATTCGGCCACGGGACCGCGGCCGTGGAGATCCGCAGCCCACATATGATAAAACATTCTCGCGCCATCGACCAGAGAACGGCCAAACCCGCCAAGCCCTCGAACCGAGACGTATGAAAAAGCGTACCGACATCCGTAATGTAGCTATTATCGCCCACGTCGATCACGGCAAGACGACGCTGGTCGATCAGATGATGCGTCAGTCCGGCCTGTTTCGCGAGAACGAGCTGCGCGGCGAGCAGATCCTCGACTCCAACGACCTGGAGCGCGAGCGCGGCATCACCATCCTCGCCAAGAACATCGCCCTGACGGTCGGCGGAACCAAGCTGAACATCATCGACACGCCCGGCCACGCCGACTTCGGGGGGGAGGTCGAGCGCGTCCTCAAGATGGCCGACGGGTGCCTGCTGCTGGTGGATGCGGCCGAGGGGCCGATGCCGCAGACGCGCTTCGTGCTGCGCAAGGCGTTCGAGTGCGGGCTGCGGCCAATCGTCGTCATCAACAAGATCGACCGCCCCGACGCCCGCGCCGGCGATGTCCTCAACGGCGTCTTCGATCTGTTCGTCGAACTCGACGCGGACGAGGCGACACTGGAGCAGGCGACCCACCCGATTTACGCATCCGGCCGGCAGGGACTGGCGACCGCCGACCTGGCCGCCCCGGGGAAGGACATCCGGCCGCTGTTCGACGCCATCCTCGAGCGCGTCCCGCCGCCCGAGGTGGAACTCGACGTCCCGCTGCAGATGCTGGTCGTCACCCTCGACTACAGCGACTATGTCGGCCGGATCGGCATTGGCCGGGTGGTCGCAGGCAAGATCCGCAAGGGGCAGCGGGTGGCCGTCCTGAAGAAGGACGGGGCGCGCGTCGATGACCAGGTTGCCCAGCTGTACACGTTCGATCGGCTCGGCCGGATCGAGACGGACGAGGTTGGGGCCGGCGACATCTGCGCGGTCGTCGGGATCGACGGGGTAGATATCGGCGACACGCTGGCCGACATCGACCAGCCGGTCGCCCTGCCACCGATCCGAGTGGACGAACCGACCCTCGACATGATCTTCCGGATCAACGACTCGCCGTTCGCCGGGCAGGACGGCACCTACGTCACCAGCCGCCAGCTGCGCGACCGGCTGATGAAGGAGCTGGAGTCGAACGTCGCGCTGCGCGTCGTCCCGAGCGAGGACAAGCGGGACGAGTTCCACGTATCCGGTCGCGGATTGCTGCACCTGTCGGTCCTGCTGGAGAACATGCGCCGCGAGGGGTACGAGTTGTCGGTCGGCAAGCCGCACGTGATCACCAAGGAGGTGGGCGGGAAGGTACTGGAGCCGATCGAGTACCTGGTGATCGAGGTGCCGCCGTCGTCCGTCGGGGCGGTGATGGAGCTGGTCGGCAACCGCCGGGCGGAGTGCCTGAAACTCGACGCGCGCAGGGAGATGACGCACCTGGAGTTCACCATCCCGGCGCGCGGCCTGATCGGGCTGCGGACGCGGCTGATGACAGCGACGAGCGGGGAGGCGATCGTCCACCACAACTTCTACGACTACCAGCCGTCGCGCGGCGCCATCCCGGCGCGCGTGAACGGCGTGCTCGTCTCGACCGAACAGGGGCGGGCGACGGCTTACGCGCTGGAGAACTTGCAGGAGCGCGGGACGCTGTTCATCGGCGCCGGCGAGCAGGTGTACGAGGGGCAGATCTGCGGCGAGCACTGCCGCGACAACGACCTGCCGGTCAATGTATGCCGCGAGAAGAAGCTGACGAACGTCCGGGCGGCCGGCGCCGAGAAGACGATCATCCTCAAGCCGCCGCGGCAACTGACGCTGGAGCAGGCGCTGGAGTACATCGAGGAGGACGAGCTGGTCGAGGTGACGCCCAAGGCGATCCGGCTGCGCAAGATCCTCCTGAAGGAGTCGGACCGGCGCAAATACGCGCGTCAGTCGGCGTCGGGGTGAGAGCGTCTTGTACGGGATCGCCCCGGAGGGGTGCCGTGCGCGGCCTTCCCTCTCCCCCTCCGCGCCGCCACCGTGTAGGCTGAAGGGACGATCCTTCGCCCGCCCCAGAGGAGTCCCAAGCGTGAAGCACCTCACCCTCGGCTGCGCCGCCCTCGCCGTGCTTGCCCTGCCACTCGCCTCCACCCCCGCCCAGGAGAAGCGTGCCCCGAACTTCCAGCAGTCGCCCGCGAAGCCGAAACCGGAGTGGCTGAAGGTCATCGATCAGGGCCAGCACGACCCGCGGCTGAAGGGCTACCTCACCCCGGAGGGTATCAAGGTCGAGATCGTCGCCGAGGAGCCGGCCGTCGTCAACCCGGTCGGCATGACATTCGGCCCGGACGGCACCCTCTACGTCCTCGAATGGGTTCCAGCTGACGGCCCCAACTTCCCCGAGTCGTCGGTTGTCTTCACCTGCAAGGACGGGACGAAACGCAAGGTCGCGATCATGAAGAAGCCGGTCAAGGATCGCGTCAATGTTCTGTCGTTCAACAAGGAAAAGGGTGTCTACGATCGGGCGAAGAAGATCCTCGACGAGGAGTTGCCGTCCAGCATTCTGATCCACGATGACTGGCTGTACGTCACCGGCCAGGGGACCGTGCGCCGGTACAGACTGCCGGATGTACTCGCGGGCAAGAAGGTCGAGTCGCAGGTGATCGCCCAGGGCTTCTGCGGGTTCCACCATCACCAGGTATCGGGCCTGACGATCGGCAACGACGGGTGGCTGTACATCACGTCCGGGGACGATGACAACTTCGTCGAGGGGTCCGACGGCAGCCGGGCGACGGTCCTTCGCACCGGCGCGGTGTTCCGCTGTCGGCCGGACGGATCGAAGATGCACACCTTCGCGATCGGGTTCCGCAACCCGTACCGGGATGTCGCGTTCGACGCGGCGTACAATCTGTTTCACGTCGATAACGACAACGAGGACGGCTCGAAGTTCACCGGGTGCCGGCTGATGCACGTCGCCGAGGGGAACGACTTCGGCTGGCGACTGCGCCAGGGGGCGCGCTGCTGCATTCCTGACCATGTGCGCGGCGCGGCCTACGGCGAGCGGCCCGGCAAGGTCACCCCGCTGCTCAAGACCGGGCGCGGCGCCCCCGCCGGATTGCTGATCTACAACGACACGCGCTTTCCGGAACCGTACCGGGGACTGCTCTACTACCCCGACGTGCTCCGCAAGGTAGTGCGTGCCTACAAGGTCGAGCCGCACGGCGCCACGTTCGAGGTGGTCGAGGAGTTCGAGTTGCTGCGGTCGAACGACCCGCTGTTTCGGCCGTGCCAGATGGTCGTCGGCCCCGACGGGGCGATGTATGTGTGCGACTGGCGGACGGACTCCGGCGGAGCCGGCCGGCTGTGGGGCGACGGCAAGCACGGCCGCATCTACCGTCTGACCTGGACCGGGACGAAGGAAGAGCCGGCCCTCGCTCCCCGCGGCCTCGACAGCTGGGCGCGGTTCGGCAAGCTGGCCGACGCGGACCTGGTCAAGGCGCTCGGCGCCGAGGACTTCACCGACCGCGAACGGGCACGGCACGAGGCGGTCCGCCGCGGGGAGCGGATGCGCCCGGCCCTGCTCAAGCTGCTGAAGGACGGCGAGGCCCGCCCGGAGGGCCGGTTCGCCGCCCTGGGCGCCCTGTACTCGTTCTGGGATGGGAAGGTTTCCGAGGCGGTCGTCGGCCTGCTGGGCGAGCCGGACCCGGACCTGCGCCGCCTCGCGGCCGACGCGCTCGCCCTCAACACAAAGGCCGGCGACCGGACGGTTCACGAGGCGCTGGTCGCGGTCCTGAGTGACCCCGACCGGGCAGCCCGGCGGGCAATCATTCTGGCCCTCGGCAAGGTCGGCGCGGCTGGCGCCGAGGATGTGCTGGCGGCGGCGCTGCAGTTCGACGATGGCAAGGACGAGTACCTGCGCGACGGCCTGGTGCGGGCACTCGAGGGGCTGGGCAAGCGCGGCGTTGACAAGGTGCTGTCACTGGCCGACTCCGGGGAAGCGGGCGACCTGGCCCGGGCGGTGGAGGCATTCCAGGCGTTCCGCACTCGGGCCGCCTGCGACGCCATACCGGCACTGCTGAAGAATTACCACCTGACAGCGACCCAGAAGGCGGCCCTGATCCGGTCCTACGGCAACTACCTGCTCGACCCGCCGGTGTCGCTCGCTCCGGTGATGGACGTTCTGGCCGGGGTGGTCAACGCGAAGAAGTCGAAGGAGGAGCCGACCCCGATCGCCCTCGCCTGCCTGGAGGTGCTGTCCGTTGGCGGCGCGCTGAGGGACGCGCGAGCGCAGGAACTGGTCGTCGCACTTCTGGGCGACCGGGACGAGGGCGTGCGCCTGGCGGCGATTCGGGCGGCGTCCGACAGCCGGGCGGCGAAGGCGGCCCCGCGCCTGGCGGAGATGCTTGGTGATACCGCGCGGTCGGCGGCGGAGCGGCAGGCGCTGGCGGCGGCGCTGGCGGTCCTCCCGCACTCGTCGGCGGTCCCCGCGCTCGGGCGCCTGGCGCTGGACCGCGCGCAGGCGCCGGCCCTGCGGGCGCAGGCCCTGCGGGCGCTCGCGGCTGCCGACGCGACCGCGGCGCAGGGGGCGGCGCGCAACCTGCTCGGCGAGGCCGGCGCGCTGCAGCAGGAGGCGGTCGGAGTGCTGGCGACGCGGCCCGAAGGGGCTCGCCTGGTGGGCCAGTACTTCGTTGAGAAGAAACTGCCGCGCGACCTGCTGCCGCAGGTGGCCGACGCGCTCCGGACCCACGCCGCGAAGGACGCCGACGCGGAGCGGTTGCTGCACGAGGTGATGAAGGGCGGGTTGCTTGTGTCGCTGCAGCCGGCCGAGTTAGCACGGGTGCGCAACCTGGTCGCGACCCTCGGGAATGCGGCGCGCGGCCGCACCCTGTACCTGGGCCAGCAACTTGCCTGCGCTACCTGTCATCGCCTGGAGGGCGTCGGCGGCCAGGTCGGTCCGGACCTCACGCGCGTGTGGGAGACGCACTCGGTCGAGAAGGTGATCGAGACGCTGATCGACCCGAGCAAGGAGATCAAGGATGGGTATCAGGTGTATGTGGCGACGACGAAGGACGGGCGCGTCGTCCCTGGACTGAAGGTCGCCCAGAAGGCCGACGAGGTCGTGCTGCGCGATGCCCGGGGGAACGACGTGCGCATCGCCGCGAAGGATCTGGACACCCTGACCGCGGCGAAGGTCTCGCTGATGCCCAGCGACGTGGTCAGGCACCTGTCGTTCAACCAGTTCCTCGACCTGGTGGCATTCCTGAAGGACCGCAAGCAGCAGGAGTCGCTGCGCGGGCTGGGGCTGGAGTTCTGGGTGGCGGGACCGTTCGGCGCCGACCCGAAGGCGTCGTACCCGCCGGAGAAGGAACCCGGCCCCGGGGCCGCGGACCAGCACGAGACGGTCGCCTGGCGGCTGGCGCAGGCGGATAGCCGGGGGTATCTCGACCTGAACGGTCCGGAGTTGGCAGGGAAGGCGGACACGTCGGCCTACGCCCTCACCTACGTTTTCTCGCCGCGCGCGCAGCGGGTCCAGCTGCGCACCGGGTCGGGCGGATCGCTGCGCGTCTGGGTGAATGGGAAGCTGGTCCACGAACACCTGCAGCCGCGCGACGCGCGGCCGGACGCGGACGCCGTCGAGGTCAGTCTGCGCGCCGGGTGGAACCCCGTGCTGGCGCGTGTGTTCAACGGCCGGGCCGGCACCGGGCTTTATCTGCGGCTCGTGGGCGAGGGGTTGCGCGTGGCTCCGCGCCCGGACAGGAACTGAACGAAGGCACTGCAAGCACAGCTCAGGAATCGCGTAAGAATCAGCTCGGAGCGCCAGCGATGGGCCTCTGCAAGCGCCTGTCGCTGGCGCTCCGGCCTGGTAGCGCAATCCCGGGTCCGGATCAACCGGCGGGCGCCTCATTCTCCTCGGCGTCCGGACCGCGCAGGCGGGCACGCAGGTCGTTTGCCCACTGGATGGCGTAGAAGAAGACCGGCGTAAGGAAGATGCCGAACAGCGTCACTCCCAGCATCCCGCTGAACACCGCCACGCCCAGCGTCCGCCGCATCTCCGCCCCCGCTCCCTCGGAAATCACCAGCGGCACGACGCCGAGGATGAACGCCAGGGACGTCATCACGATCGGCCGGAGGCGCAGCTTGCACGCCTCCAGCGTCGCCTGGTGCGTGCCGGCCCCGGCCTCGCGGCGCGCCTTCGCGAACTCGACGATCAGGATCGCGTTCTTGCACGCCAGCCCGACCAGCACGATGAACCCGACCTGGGTGAAGATGTTCACGTCCATTCGCGCCATCAGAACGCCAGCGATCGAGCACAGCAAGCACATCGGCACGACGAGAATGACGGCCAGCGGCAGCGCCCAGCTCTCGTACTGGGCCGCCAGCACCAGGAACACCAGCACGACCGCCAGGATGAAGACGTACATGGCTGTGTTCCCGGTCTGCAGCTGGAGCAGACCGAGTTCCGTCCACTCGTAGCGCATGCTGCGCAGCGTCTGCCCGCGCACCACGTCCTCGGTCGCCGCGATCGCCTGCCCGGACGACACGCCGGGGGCCGGCGTGACGTTGATCGCGGCCGCCGGGTACATGTTGTAGCGCATCAGCAGGACCGGGCCGCTCCGCTCCTGGATGGACGCGAACGTTCCGAACGGGACCATCCGCCCCTGATCGCTGCGGACCGGCAGCTGGGTCAGCGTCTCGATCTGCTGGCGGAAGTCGCCGGCTGCCTGCACGTTCACCTGCCAGGTGCGACCGAAGCGGTTGAAGTCGTTGACATAGTACCCGCCGAGGAATCCCTGCAGGGTGCTGAACACCTCGCCCATCGACACCTTCATCGTCTTCGCCTGGATGCGGTCGATCTTCAGGTCGAGCCACGGCGTGTCGGCCCGGAAGCTGGTGAACAGATCCTGGAGGTTCGGATCCCGGCCGCCGGCCGCGACCGCGTCGTCGGCGACGGTCTGCAACGACTTCAGCCCGGTGTCGCCCCGGTCTTCGATGACGATCTTGAACCCGCCGGCCGTCCCCAGCCCCTCCAGCGGCGGCGCCCCGAACACGTTAATCACCCCGTCCTCGATCCGGCCCTGCAACTCCGCCTGCAGCCGGGCGGCGATGGCGTCCCCATGCAGGTCATGGTCGGTCCGCTTCGAGAACTCGTCGAGCATGACGAACATCGACCCGAAGTTGGACGCATTCGCGTTCAGCAGCAGCGACTGGCCGGAGACGGCGACCGTGTTCTTGACCCCGCGTGTCTTCAGGGCGATGGTCTCGATCTCGCGCATCACCCGGTCGGTCCGCTGCATCGAGGACGAGTCCGGCAGCTGGACGTTCACGAGCAGGTAACCCATGTCCTGGTTCGGGATGAACCCCTTCGGTGTCCGGACGAACCCGAGATACGTCAGGGCAACCAGCCCGCCGTACAGGACCAGGGCAACCGCGCTGACGCGGAGCAATCCGCCGACGACCCGGGTGTACCCCGCGGTCGCGCACTCGAAGCCGGCGTTGAAGGCGCGGAAGCAGGCGCCGAGCAGGTAGTTGAGCGGCGGCGCGACGAACCAGCCGACGGCCGCCCCGGCCAGGACAGCCGCGCCCGGCAGGATCCAGTCGGGCGCCTCGGCCAGCCACTGCCGCGCGGCGTCCGGTAGCCACGGGTCGAGGCGCCACAATTCCGGCGTGAGGAACTCCCACGCCAGCCAGCCGCCCAGCAGTGGGAACGCCAGCCGAGGTAAGGGCGGGGCGGTCCCCTTGTCGCGCGGCCGCAGCAGCAGCGCGGTCAGGGCCGGGCTGAGGGTCAGCGAGTTGAACGCCGACAGCAGCGTCGAGACGGCGATGGTCAGGGCGAACTGGCGGAAGAACTGGCCGGTGATACCGCTGATGAACGCGCACGGGATGAACACCGCGCTGAGCACCAGGCCGACGGCGATCACCGGCCCGGACACCTGCTCCATCGCCTTGATGGTCGCTTCGCGCGGCGACAGGCCGTGTTCGATGTGGTGCTCGACCGCCTCGACGACGACGATGGCATCATCGACGACGATACCGATGGCCAGGACCAGCCCGAACAGCGTCAGGTTGTTCAGGCTGAACCCCATCGCCGCCATGACGACGAATGTACCGACGATGGCGACCGGCACCGCCACCAGCGGGATCAGGGCCGACCGCCAGTTCTGCAGGAACAAGAGCACCACGAACGCGACCAGGATGACGGCGTCGCGGAGTGTCTTGAAGACCTCGTGGATCGACTGTTCGATGAACGGGGTGGTGTCGTAGACGATGGCGTAGTCCACCCCATCGGGGAAACGGTTCTTCAGCTCCTCCATCTTCGCCCGCACGCGGCCGGCGGTCTCCAGCGCGTTCGACCCGGGCAGCTGGTAGATCGACAGGGCGACCGACGGCTGGCCGTTGAGGGTACACGTCTGGTCGTAGGACTGGGCGCCGAGCTGGATATCGGCGACGTCGTCCAGCCGGACGAGGCGCCCGCGCTCGTCCGCCTTGAGGATCATGTCGGCGAACTGCTCGGCATCGCTCAGCCGGCCCATCGTGCTCATGGTGTACTGGAACGCCAGCCCGGTCTTGACCGGCGGCTGGCCGAGCTGCCCGGCCGCAACCTGCGTGTTCTGCTGCTCGATCGCGTGCATCACGTCGGCGGCGGTCAGGCCGCGCGACACCATCCGGTTCGGATCGAGCCACAGGCGCATGCTGTAGTCGCGCTGGCCGAGGTACGTGATGTCGCCGACCCCCTTGAGGCGCGACAGCTCGTCCTTGAGTTGGATGGTCGCGTAGTTCGACAGGTACAGGTTGTCGCGGGTCCGGCCGGGCGAGTACAGGTTGACGATCATCAGCACGCTGGGCGACTTCTTCTTCACCGTCACGCCGCGCCGCTTGACGAGTTCCGGGAGGGTCGGGGTCGCCAGCGTGACGCGATTCTGCACCAGCACCTGCGCCATGTTCAGATCGACGCCATTCTGGAACGTGACGGTGAGGGTGTAGCTGCCGTCGTTCGTACACTGCGACGACATGTAGAGCATGTTCTCGACGCCATTGACCTGCTGCTCGATCGGGGCTGCGACCGTGTCGGCGACGACCTGAGCGTTGGCCCCGGGATAGATGGCGGACACCTCAACCGTCGGCGGGGTGATGTCCGGATACTGTGCGATCGGTAGCCCAAAGAGGGCGATGGCGCCGGCCAGGGTAACGAAGATCGACAGCACCGACGCGAAGATCGGCCGGTTGATGAAGAAGCTCGTAAACACAGCTTACCCCTGGTAGCGGTCAGCGGGTTACATGGATAGGTAGTTTGCCAGCCCCTTACATGTCTCCGTCCGGCGATCTACGTATCTTCGTAGGAGCCGGCACCGTCCGGCGATCGCCCAACCCTCGGGGGCCGGAGCCTCCTCCTACGAGGCTGGCTCACGGGTTGCGTTCGGTGCGGGCCGACGTTGTCTCCCCGGTCGCGTTGTCGGTCGGCTTCCCGTTTCGGGTCGCGGCGCCGTTGACCCCCGGCTTGCGCCAGGCCTGCACGACGACGCGGCCCAGGCGACGCACCCCCCGCAGCGCGAACACGTCCAGGGCGAGCCCGCTGGCGAACCGCACCCAGCGCGACGCGAACAGGTGCGACTCGCCGAGCCAGTCGATCGTCGCGAAGAAGACCGGCGTCAGGAAGATGCCGAACAGCGTCACCCCCAGCATCCCGCCGAAGACTGCAGTGCCGAGCGCCCGCCGCATCTCCGCCCCGGCCCCGGTCGAGAGGACAAGCGGGACGACGCCGAGGATGAACGCCAACGACGTCATCACGATCGGCCGCAGACGGAGCCGGCACGCTCCCAGCGCCGCCTCCCGGCGCGACATGCCGGCGGCCCGCTGCTGCTTCGCGAACTCGACAATCAGGATCGCGTTCTTGCTCGCCAGTCCGACCAGCACGACGAACCCGACCTGGGTGAAGATGTTAATGTCGTGCCGCGCGATGTTCACCGCCGTGATCGCGCTGAGCAGGCACATCGGCACCACGAGGATGACGGCCAGCGGCAGCGCCCAGCTCTCGTACTGGGCCGCCAGCACCAGGAACACCATGACGACGGCGAACGCGAAGATCATCATCGCCGTGTTGCCGGCGAGCAGTTCCAGGTACGACATATCGGTCCACTCGTAGGCCATGTCGCGCGGCAACTGGTCGTCCGCCAGTCGCTCCAGCAGGGCCATCGTCTCGCCGGACGACATGCCCGGGGCCGACAGACCGTTGATCGCCGCGGCCGGGTACAGGTTGTAGCGCGTCAGGACCAGCGGGCCGGCGACGGTGCGCTGCCCGGCCAGCGACCCGAGCGGCACCATCGCCCGGCGGATGTTCCGGACCCGCAGCTGCGGGATGTCCTCCGGGTGATCGCGGAACTCCGGCTCCGCCTGGATGATGACCTGCCAGGTGCGGCCGAACCGATTGAAGTCGTTCGCGTAGTACGACCCGGTATACACCTGCAGCGTCATGTTGAACTCGGCCATGCTCACGCCGCGCATCAGGCACGCCCGCGGGTCCGGCTCGATGTACTGCTTCGGCACGTTCGCCCGGAAGACGGAGAACAGCCCGACCAGCCCCGGTTGGCCGTTCCCCTTGGTGACGAGGTTCTCGATCTGCCTCTGCAGCGCGGCCGAGCCGAGGTCGCCGCGGTCCTCGATCATGATCGCGAACCCGCCGGCCCGCCCCACGCCGCGCACCGGCGGCGGGCCGAAGACGGCCACCATCGCCCCCTCGACCTTGCCGAACTCCATGCGCAGCTGGTTGGCGATCGCTTCGCCGCTCAGCCGCGGATCGCGCCGCTCCGGGTACGGCCGGAAGTTGATGAACATCGACCCGAAGTTCGACCCGGCTGCGTTCAGCACGAACGACTGGCCGCAGATGCCGGTGACGTGCTTCACCCCGCTCTTGCCGTCCGGGGTTTTCAGATTCATCGCGATCTGTTCGAGCTGGCTCATCACCTCGCTGGTGCGCTGGATCGAGGCAGCGTCGGGCAGCTGTACGTTCACCATCAGGTAGCCCATGTCCTGGGCCGGGATGAATCCCTTCGGTGCCTCCCGGAAGCGGACGTAGGTGAGAACGAGCAGCCCGCCGTACACCAGCAGGGTGATGGCGCTGACGCGCAGCAGTCCGCCGACGACGCGCACGTACCCGGACGTCGCCCGGGTAAAGCCGGCGTTGAACGCCCGGAAGAACCGGCCCAGGATGCCATTCAAGAGCGGCCCCACCAGCCACCCAAAGATCACCCCGGCCAGCACCGCCGCGGCCGGCACCGCCCACTCCGGCGCCGCGGCCACCCACCTCTGCACGTCCTCCGGCAGTCCCGGCACCGCCCGCGCGAAGACCGGAGCGAGATAGTGCCACGCCAGCCAGCCGCCGACCAGCGGGAAGAACAACCGCGGCAGCGGCGGCTCCGAGTGCTTGTCGCGCGGCCGCAGCAGCATCGCGGTCAGGGCCGGGCTCAGGGTTAGCGAATTGAACGCCGAGATGACGGTCGAGACGGCGATGGTCAGGGCGAACTGGCGGAAGAACTGGCCGGTGATGCCGCTGATGAACGCACACGGCACGAACACCGCGCTGAGCACCAGGCCGACGGCGATCACCGGCCCGGACACCTGCTCCATCGCCTTGATGGTCGCCTCGCGCGGCCGCATCCCGTTCTCGATGTGGTGCTCGACCGCCTCGACGACAACGATGGCGTCATCGACGACGATACCGATGGCGAGGATCAGGCCGAACAACGTCAGGTTGTTCAGGCTGAAGCCGATGGCCGCCATCACCGCGAACGTGCCGACGATGGCGACCGGCACCGCCACCAGCGGGATCAGGGCCGACCGCCAGTTCTGCAGAAACAAGAGCACCACCACCGCGACGAGGACGATCGCGTCGCCGAGCGTGTGGACGACCTCGCGGATCGACTCGCTGGTGTACGGAGTCGTGTCGAAGCCAATGTCCCACGCCACGCCCTCGGGGAAGATCGGCTCCAGATCCTTCATCTTGTCCAGGATGCGTTGGCGGACGTTGAGGGCGTTGGCGTCCGGCATCTGGAAGACGGCCAGGAAGACGGTGTCCATGCCGTCCATCCGCGTGCGGATGTTACTCTCCCGTGCGCCGAGTTCGACCCGGGCGACATCCTTGAGGCGCGTCAGCCGGCCCTTCGCCCCGGTCTTCAGGACGATGTTCTCAAACTGCTCGGGGGTTTCGAGCCGGCCGACGGTGCTGAGGGTGATCTGGAACTCCTGCCGGCCGGGCATCGGCTCCTGGCCGATGGCTCCGGTGGCGACCTGGTTGTTCTGCTCGCGCACCGCCCGGACCACGTCCGCCGCCGACAGCCCGCGGGCCGCCAGTTTGTGCGGGTCCACCCAGATGCGCATGCTGTAGTCGCGCTGGCCGAACAGGAAGACGTCGCCGACGCCCGGCTCGCGGGCAACCTCATCCTTGATCTGCATCAGGGCGAAGTTGCTCAGGTACAGCTGGTCGTAGCGGCCCTCGGGCGAGTAGATGGCGATGCCCATCAGGATGTCGGGCGACCGCTTGCGGGTGGTGACGCCGGTCTGGCGGATCACCTCCGGCAACTGCGGGACAGCCAGGTTGACCCGGTTCTGCACCATCACCTGGGCGACGTCCACGTTGACGCCGTGGTGGAACGTGACGGTCAGGTTGTAGCTCCCGTCGTTGGCGCACTGCGAGGACATGTACATCATGTTCTCGACGCCGTTGACCTGCTGCTCGATCGGGGACGCGACGACCTTGGCGACGTCGTCGGCGCTGCCGCCCGGGTAGCTGCAGCTGACCTGGATGGTCGGCGGCGTGACGGACGGGAACTGGGCGACCGGCAGGGTGAAGAGGGACAGCCCGCCGGCCAGGGTGATGACGATCGACAGGACCGACGCGAAGATCGGCCGGTCAATGAAGAACCGCGAGATCACAGGCGGCGCTCCGGGGAGGGCGGGAAAGGCCCACGGACCGGGCGAGCCCGTGGGCACCACACTGGGGGAAACTCACGGGCCGGCGGCCCGTGGGGGTTGTTACTTCCTCTCTCCCGGTTTCGGGCTCTGCTTCGACGGCTGGCCCGGGTTGGCCAGGACCGGCATGGGCACGACGGTCGGCCGAAGTTCGGCCCCCGGCCGGACGCGCTGCAGCCCGCTCACGACCACGCGCTCGCCCTCGCGCACCCCCTCGTTGATGACGCGCAGCCCGTCGTGGATCTTGCCGACCTGGACGCGGCGGTACTCCGCCTTGTTCGCCTCATTCACGACGTAGAGGAACTTCTGCCCCTGGTCGGTGCCGAGCGCCTGTTCCGACACGAGCAGCGCCGAGTACGGATTGCCGACCGGCAGGCGGATGCGCACGTACAGGCCGGGGTACAGGGCGTAGTCGGGATTGTCGAACGTGGCGCGCAGGCGCCACGTCCCGGTGTCCGGATCTACCCGGTTGTCGGCAAAGGTAATGTCGCCGCGGCGCGGGAATCCGGGGTGTTTCGGGCTGCGGTCAATCCGGGCGACGTCCTTCAGCGTCGTCGGCTGTCCGCCCGAGCCGCTGGCGAGGACGAGATCCCCGAGCAGGTTCGCGGTGACGAGCCGGGGCTCACCGCCCGGCTGCTTCGGATCGGGCAGCGCGGTCGGCGTGATGAGTGTCAACTCGACCTCCTGCCCCGGCCACGCTGGCTGGCCGGCCAGCGATCCGCTCACCCGAACGCCGGGTATCGTTCGGAGCGCGCTGACGGCGGCCGACAGCGGCAGCGAGTGGGCCGTCAACTTCGTCGGGTCGAGCCAGACGCGGGTGCCGCACAGGCCCTGCGCGTCTGCCAATCCGAGGAAGACCGGCAACGACGACCCCGGCTGCCACTTCACCTTGCCCTCGCGGAGGAGGCGCTGCGCCTTGAGGGTGCTGCGCTCGTCGAGGTCGAAGTAGGCGTAGACCGGGTTCAGCGAAACGACGGTGGTCAGCGGCGTTTCGTCCGCCTTGACCATGTTCCCCGGGTCGAGGAAGCGGCGGCTGATGCGGCCGCTCAGGGGGGCGTGGACCTTCGTGAAGGCGAGGTTGAGCTTGGCCTTGTCCAGCATGCCCTTGGCGGCCGCGAGCGAGCCGGTTGCCTCGGTCCGCTCGCCAATGATCTTGTCGAACTCCTCACGGCTGATCGCCCCCTTGCTGCGCAGTTCGGTGCCGCGCACGTAATCCAGTTCCAGGCGCTGCACCCGGCCCTCCATCTGGAGGACGGCGCCGGCCGCCTGGGCGAGTTCGGCCTCGTATGGCCGGGGGTCGATCTCGAACAGGAGGTCGCCGGCCTTCACCTCCGCCCCCTCGATGAAGTGAATGCGGTTGAGGTAGCCAGTGACGCGGGCCCGGATCTCGACGAAGTTCCGAGCCTCGATGCGGCCGGGAAAATCCTCGTAGTCGGTCACCGTCTTCCTGACCGGGACGCTGACCAGGATCTGTGCCGGCGGCGGCGCCTTCGGCGAGCCGTTCGGGGGCGGAGCGCTCCCGCAGCCGGCGAGCGCGGCGCAGGCCGGCAGCAGCGCGAGCAACCAGGCACGGCGGGCGGAGCGGGTGAGGCGGTACACGGGTTCCTCCTCGGGGACGCAGGACAGAGGTCGGCGGGCTAGCGTGCGGAGCGGCGCTGCCGTCCGGATTCGGTGAGGATGCCGTTGAAGACGATGTCGAGGATCTCCTCGGCCTGGACGTCAACCGCCTTGCGGTGGCCGATGAAGTAGTTCGTGAACATCGTGCCGTACACCAGGGCGCCGACGACGTCGGTGATCTGCTCGACCGGCATGTCGCGGACCCACCCCTCAGCGATAAGCCCGCGGTACAGGGCGCGCCAGCGCTCGATGTTGGCGGCCCGGTGCTGGAAGTACGTCGGCTCCTTGCGGTCCTTGAAGCCGGCCCGCTCCTGCATGAGCAACTCGACGTAGTCGGGGTGTTCAACGAAGAACCCGAGGTACGCCCGGATGGCGGCCGCGATCCGGTCCAGCGGATTGTCGATGTCCTTGATGCTGTCGTCGATCCGCTGGCGCATCTGGTACATGACCCGGTCGACCGCGGCCAGGAAGAGGTCGCGCTTGCTGGGGAAGTAGCGGTACAGCGTGCCCTTGCCGACGCCGAGTTTTTCGGCGAGCAGCTGGGTGTCGGTGTCGGCGTACCCGTGGCGTGCGAACAGCCCAACGGCGACATCGAGGATCTGCTCGCAGCGGCTTGCCCACAGCGCGTCGTCGGCTGGACAGCGCTGTTTCTTCTCAGCAGTCGGTTTCATCAACAACGCTTTCAGTCGGGGGAGGGCGGACTGACTGGTCAGTCAGCTTCAATAGTAGAAACCGCCAGGCCCCAAAGCAAGGGGAAAGAGCGAAACTCTGCGGTTCTGGGTGAGTTTGCCGGGCGCGGGATGCGAACTCGGCTGTGCCGCTCTCCCCTTGCGGCCGGGCGGTTGCGGTTGCCCCGGGGCGCCTGCCCGTGCTAAATAGTGGGGGGCGCTGCGGCTGATAGGTTACCAGCCGCGCGCGGTTCTCCCCGCACGCTGGCGCTCGCGGCTGGTAGTCGCCCGCACACGGAGGTGTCCCATGTCGGCGGCGGAAAAGCTGCATCAGGATGGATCGGCCTGCCCCGGACTGAACTACCCGCCCCCCCCCTGCCCCGACGACCGGCGCGAATTGCGGCGCCGGGTGCTCGGCCGCCCCTGGTTTCACCGCATCGACCTGGGCGACGGCCTCATCACTCCCGGTATCGACGACACCCCGGCCAAGCTCCGCTACCTCTGCCTGCCGGCCCGGCTGGACGGGCTGACTGTCCTCGATATCGGCGCCTACGACGGGTTTTTCTCGTTCGCGTGCGAACAGCGCGGGGCGGCCCGGGTGGTGGCCGCCGACCGCTTCTGCTGGACCTACGGCGGGATGGCGAGCAAGGAGGGCTTCGACCTGGCCCGGACCGCTCTGCGCTCGCGCGTCGAGGAGGCGTTCGTCCGCGTCGAGGAGATCAGTCCGGACCGACTCGGGACGTTCGACCTGGTGCTGTTTCTCGGCGTCCTCTACCATGCTCCCGACCCGCTGCACTACTTGCGCAACGTCCGCTCCGTCTGCCGCGGGCAACTCGTTCTCGAAACGCACCTCGACGCGCTCGACTACCCGCACCCGGCGGCGGTGTACTACCCCGGCGCGGTCCTGAACAACGACGCGAGCAACCACTGGGGACCGAACCCGGCGTGCGTCGAGGCCATGCTCCGCGAGGTCGGATTCCGCCGGATCGAGCAGATCTGCCTCTACCACGGCACCCGCGCCGTCTACCACGCCTTCGTGTGACCGCCCCGGGCCGCGTGTCGGAACCAAATTCCGGCACCGGGGTTACTCCTTTCGGCCAGGATGTTCCCGGCAGGTTTTTCGCTTCCACATCGGGGGTGGGGTGTCCCATGCGCACGAACCGTTTCCGTTGGCTGGCGGCGGCAGGCTGCGCCGCGATCTTGTCGGCCGTTCTCCTCGCGAGCGCCCCCCGCGGGCTCGGCGCCCAGACGGGCAAGAAGAAGCCCGATCCGGACATCACCCGGTACACGAAGCAGCTCATGGCCCGGTTCGCGGCCTGGGACCGCAACGATGACAACGTGCTGGACAAGACCGAACTCGCCCGCGCGTTCCGCGGCGCCAGCGCCAGGCCATACGACTACCGCCCGGCGGCCAAGGAACCCCCCGCCCGCCGGCGCGCCCGCGTCCTCTACGCCGGCCTCCTCGCCGCGCCCCGGTCCGTCCTCCCGGTGCCCCTGCTGGAGGCGGGTATCGTCGAGGTCTGCGCCCCGGCGGCCCCGCCCGCGCCCGTCGCGAAACCTTACACGACGTTCCCGGATTACCAGTTCCTGGTGGTGGCCGGCACCGGGGGGCAGTCGAAACTCACGCGCAAGCAGTTCGAGACGTGGGTCCGGTCGTATGCCCGGCAGGTGGACACCTACGAGGAGGCGAAGCAGCACGTCGCCGCCGCCAAGAAGAAGTTCGCCGGCGCCAAGGCAGCCAAGACGAAGAAGGCGGCGCAGGTCGAGCTGGAACGCTCGACCGGGGACTTCCAGCGGGCCGCCGCCCAGCTGAACGCCATCCCGGCGCCGATCCACCAGACGCTGAACATCTGGAAGCGGTAGCGCAGGGACAGGCGACCTGATGTGCGCAGGTGTTCGGGAAACTCACAGGACGCTACCCGTGGGCTTTGCAATGGCCGCGAGCCCGGGGGGCCAGTAACAATGTGCGTGTCGCCCGCGGACGTCACTCACCCCGATGAGGATCCCGACATGCCTGCCACCGCCGAAGCCCGCCTGAAGGAACTGAACCTGACGCTGCCGCCGGCCCCGCAGCCGGTGGCGAAGTACAGGACGGCCGTGCAAATCGGCAACATCCTGTATGTTTCCGGCCACGGCCCCATCAAGATCGACGGAAACTCGATGGTCGCCGGTCGGGTCGGCGATGACTTGACGGCCGAGCAGGGGAAGGAAGCGGCGCGCCTGGTCGGGCTGGCGATCCTGAGCACGATCCGCACCACCCTCGGGTCGCTCGACCGGGTGAAGCGCCTCGTCAAGACGCTGGGCATGGTGAACGCCGTCCCGGGCTTCAAGGACCACCCGCAGGTAATCAACGGCTTCTCGGAGCTAATGGCGGAGGTGTTCGGGGAAGATGCCGGAGTTGGCGCCCGCAGCGCCGTCGGCATGGGCTCCCTCCCGGGCAACATCCCGGTGGAGATTGAGTGCATCCTGGAAGTGATTTGAAAGCGTTGAAAAGCCCACGGGACGCGACCCGTGGGGCAAGTCCCTGACACCTGGCCCACGGGACGCCACCCGTGGGCTTTCCCTTGGCCCCTCAGTGGGTGGTGGGCAGGATCGCGCCGTGGACGTCCTCCACCAGGGCGGGCAGACCCTCCGCGCGACAGACCAGTCGCGCGGCCCCGCAGGTTTCGGCGAACTCGGCCGCCTCGGCGTTCACGTCCCCGACCAGGACGACCTTGCATTCGGGGTTGCCAAGCGTCAGCTTGGCACAGGTCAGCCACCCGCTCTCCCCGGGAAGGGTCGTGTCGAGGACGACCACCTGCGGGCGTAGGGCGCGAGCGAGGCGGCGCGCGTCGGCCCCGGAGGTGGCCAGGTGAACTTCCCACCCCAGCCGGCGGAAGTGGCGCGCCGAGAGGGCGGCTCGGATCGTCTCCGCGAACGCCAGTACCATGCGCGGGCGAAACCTGAGAGGGGTTCCTGTTCGAGCGATCATCACCTGCTTCTCCTGCTTCTCGTCCGGCTCCTTGCCTTGCCTGCCCATCCGGTCAACTTTACGACATGCCCTTCTATCAAGTGGTTCGTCGAGCGTGGAAAATCTTGAACTTTCACGGCCCGGGGATGAATCTCGGGGCCGATCTCGTAAGCCAACTCTCCGAGAGGCCAACGGGCTGGTCCGGCAACGGGACGCCCACTTTATCCTTGCCCGTGCCTCCGCCACGAGTTACCAGCACGCCACAGACGCGCGACCGGAGGCCGCTCCTGGGTCCGGGGTGGGTGGTCCTGCTCCCCCAGGATTCCCGGGCAGGCTTCCCGGAGTGTCGCACCCCCAGGAGTTACGGTATGGCGAAGAAAGCAGCGACCGCGACGAAGCAGACGACCAAAGCGGAACAACCTGACAGGACGAACGCCGCCTTCCTCAAGCAGACCCTGAGCACCTCCAACGGCATTCTCCGCCTGGCCCCGACCTGGGTGCCGCGTTCCTTCCTGATGCCCGGGCGTCGCCTGAAACTGCATCCGAACGACCTGTACGCCCTGGGGGCGAAGCGCGGCGGGATCGACGAGCGCTGGTTCAGCTCGACCACGCCGGCCGCCAACGAGGGGGCGCCGTGGGACGAAGGGCTGAGCTACGTCGTCCACGACGGCAAGAGGGCGTTCACGCTGCGGGAGGCCATCGCCCAGGCGGGGGAGGATCTGGTCGGGCCGACGATTTGGGGGCGCTATCAGCGCTGGCCGGTGTACAGCAAGTTCTTCGACAACCTCGGCCCCATTCCACACCACATGCACCAGAGCAACGCTCAGGCCGCACTGGTAGGGCAACAAGGTAAGCCGGAGTCGTATTATTTTCCACCCCAACTGAATTATACCGGCAACAACTTCCCGTACACGTTCTTCGGCCTGGAGCCGGGAACGACGAGGAAGGACATCCGCCGCTGCCTGGAGCGCTGGAACGAGGGCGACAACGGTATCCTCGACTTCAGCAAGGCGTACCGCCTCAAGCCGGGGACCGGGTGGCTGGTGCCGCCGGACATCCTGCACGCCCCGGGTTCGCTCGTGACCTACGAGCCGCAGTGGGGGTCGGACGTGTTCGGCATGTATCAGTCGCTCGTCGAGGGCCGGCCGGTGCCGTGGGAACTGCTGGTCAAGGATGTGCCGAAGGAGAAGCACCACGATCTCGACTACCTGGTCGATCAACTCGACTGGGACGGCAACGTCGATCCGAGCTTCAAGGACCACCACTACCTCGAACCGATCGTGGCCGCTCAGGGGGACGGCTGGACCGACCGTTGGGTGGTCTACGGCAAGGT
>JADLBT010000191.1 GCA_020847555.1 Gemmataceae bacterium | reverse complement strand
GTGTACGCGCCGGTCTTCGGGCGCGTGGTGCGCGGGCCGGTCCTGGTGGAGCGCGGCAAGGAGTACGTCGAGGCTGCGCGGGTGATCGGCGCGTCGTCGCCGCGCGTGCTGCTGCGGCATGTCTTCCCGAACGTGCTGTCCCCGCTCATCGTGCAGGCCACCATTACGCTGTCGCAGGCGATCCTGGTGGAAGCGTACCTGAGTTTCCTGGGCCTGGGGACGCAGCCGCCGTTCCCCTCCTGGGGAACGATGCTTCAGGAGGGACGCTCGTTCCTCGAAACCTCCCCGTGGATGAGCATCTTCCCGGGCCTGGCGATTATGATGACGGTGCTGGCGTTCAACCTGCTTGGCGACGGCATCCGAGACGTGCTGGACCCGCGCTCGCGCGGCCAGTAGCGGCAGCCGGTGGTCGGCGGGTGTGAACCCCCCGACCACCACAGTTAGGCCGCGATCAGCCATCGAGCCAGGCGGTGGTCAACCCCTGGTAGAAGCCGGACGGGTGAGACTGGTACCCCTTGACCGCCTTCTTGGTCACGGTAATCAGGTCGCTGGAGAACATCCAGACCTGCGGCACCTTCTGAACCAGCACCTTCTGGACGTTCGCATAGTGCTCCTTGCGCTTCGCAAGGTCAGTGATAGCCTTGCCGTCGTCCAGGAGCTTGTCGATCTCGGTGTCTGTCGAGTTGTTCTGGTTGGCGCCCGTCTTGGAGTGCAGGCGGCTCCGCAGCAGCGGGTCCGGGTCGGCGTTTCCGCCGGTCACGTTCCAGGCAAGCTCGAACTGGTGGCTGTTGAAGCGCTCCAGCCAGACGCCGTACTCGAACTGCTTGATCTCCAGTTCGATGCCGACCTTCTTCAACTGGTCGGCCAGCACCTGCGCGCCCGTCACCATCGTGGCGAACTGCGGGATGATCTCGATGGAGGTCTTGAAGCCGTTCGCCAGCCCCGCCTTCGCCAGCAGTTCCTTTGCCTTCGGGATATCCTGCTTGTACTCCGGCAGGGATTTCGGGTCGAGAGCGTAGTCCTTGAGCGCGGGCGGGACCGGGGCCAGCAACTGTCCCAGACCCGACGTGCAGACGGCGAGGAACTCCTCGCGGTCGAGGGCGTATTGGAGCGCCTGCCGGACCTCGACCTTGTTGAACGGCTCGCGCTGATTGTCGATGTCCAGGTAGTCAAAACCGAGGCGGGTGCCGCGGATGGCATCCAGCGTGGCTACGTCCTTGACGATCTGGTAGTTCTTGTTGTCCTTCAGCACCGTCATGTGGACGTTGCCGCTGCGGAGCTGTGCGATGATCGCCGACTCTTCCGGGATGACCTGGAACGTGATGCCGTCCAGGTTCGCGACGTTCTTGTCGAAGTAGTCAGGGAACCGCTTCAGCTTGAGCGACTGGTTCGGCACCCACTCGTCGAGCATGTAGGGGCCGCTGCCGGCGTCCGCCTTGTCGAGGGAGCCGCCGGCCTTTTCGACTTCTTCGCGCGCGACGATGGCGCCCCAGGCCGAGGTGAAGGCAGCGAGCAGCCCGGAGTCCGGCTCCTTCAACATCACCTTCGCGACATACTTGTCCGACGCATCAACGGTGTCGATGCTGGCCATCAACCCCTTGCCTTGAGAAGCCTTGTTTGGGTCACGAATGCGCTCGATGCTGTACTTCACGTCCTCGGACGTCAATTCGCGCCCGTTGTGGAACTTCACTCCCTTGCGGAGTGTGAACGTGTAGGTCTTGCCGTCCGGCGAGATCTCCCACTTCTCGGCGAGGTCCGGCTGAATCCGAAGGTCGTTGTCGGCCTGCACGAGATAGCTGTACATGATCTGGGTCCGCTGGGCGCGCGCGAGGGCGTTCTGCCAGTGCGGATCCAGGCTGGCGGCCTCGTCGGTCGCCCCGACGATGAGGACGCCGCCGCGCTTGGCCGGGCCGGCGGCAGCCGGCTTCGGCGCCGCCGGGGCCGCCTGGGCGGCAGCCGGTGATGCAGCGGCTGCCGCTGCCGGTGACGCGGCGGGGGCGGCCGCGGCCGGCGACGCAGCCGGTGCAGCGGCCGCCGGAGATGCAGCCGCAGCCGGCGCGGCCGGCTTGGGGGCTTCGGCCGGCTTGGGGGCTTCGGCCGGCTTCGCCGCCACGGCCGTCGGCGGGTTCGGCGGCGCCTGCCCGGAACCACACGCCTGCAACAGGCCACCCGCGATCAGTGAACCGGTCAGCACCAGGCCGCCGCGCAGGAACTGCCGACGCGCCATCCGCGTACGTGTTGTGAGGGCACTGTGGTCGTTTGCCATGTACTGCTCCCTGTGGGCCGGCGGTGTGCGCCTGAGATGTGCCGGTGGCGCGATCATAGGAATCCCCCGACCAGATGTCAACAAGATGCAAGCTGCGTGGGAGTGCCCGGCTGGTCATAGGCGCGGCGTGCCTCGTCCTGAGCACGTCGTCCGCACCTTCGAGTGAGCAGGCTGCCGTGGCAGGCCTGGACATGTGCGGACGGTCGCGGATGAGATGGTGTTATGTGCTCCGCGACGTGCTTGCCGTCTAGGTCTTTCGCATTTCAGACGCCCAACGGCCTGCGCCGTGTGCTGTCCGCTCCACGCCGACCTCGACTACGGCGGCACAGTGCACCAAGGACGGCGCGGCTTCACGGTCCGCCAGCCGGACCCGCACCAGTTCGACGCCGTCCGGGATGAGGGCGCTGCGAGCGATAGCGCGGAACCGGCCATCGCCGCGCGGCACGGAGGCGCGTCCCTGGTGGGCGGTCATGTTGACTCCGCCACCCACAGGACGGGCACGCATCGTGCGAGGGCGGCTTGTCGGGCGGCGCCGATGATGGCCGCCCCGAAGGAGGCCGACCGTGTCGGTTGCGCGCATCACCGAGATTAGTGCCACGTCGGAGAAGAGCTTCGAAGACGCCATCCAGCAGGGGATCACCCGCGCCACGCGGACGCTCCGGAATGTCAGGAGCGCCTGGATCAAGGAGCAGGAGGTCTCCATCGACGGCGACCGGATCAAGTCCTACAAGGTCCACATGCAGGTTACCTTCGTCCTCGACGACTGAACGCCGCACCGGCGGACCGTCTCGTCCTCGTGGCGGCGGTTCGCCTCACGGTCAGGCGGCCCGCCCACGCGCCGGCCGCACCATCGGGAAGAGCGGCGGGCAGGTGCCAACTCGGATCGTGCCGACGACCTCGAAGCCGTGGCGCTCATACAGCGGGATATTCGCCCGGTTCGACGACTCCAGGTACGCGGGCGTGCCGTCCTGGTCGCAGACGTTGAGTGCGTGCTGCAACAGCCGCGAGCCGACCCCCCGTCCCCGGTGGGCGGGGTCCACTCCGATCAGCGGTAGGTACCAGTGCGGCCCCGCCGGGTGGTAGCCGCTCATCCGATCCAGAACCTCCATCAGATCGTCGAGATGCTCCTCGGGCGCGGTCGCCCGAAGAACCTCGACGACCGCGTCCTCGTCGGTCTGCGCCCCCGGTGGGAGCCAGAGCGCCGCGCCGACGCCCTCCTCGGCGCAGTGAGCCGTGCCGTGCTGGAAGGACGCCCCGCCGAAGGCCCTGGCGAAGGCGGGGAAGCCGGCGAGGTACTGGTCCGGGTGCGGCCACACCCACCGGTTCACGGGGTCGGCGCTGAACGCCAGGGCAAGCACGGCGATGGCGCGGTCTGCCTCAGCGGCGGCGATGGATGTCACGGTGGAAGTCGCTGCTGTCATGTTGGTGCCCCCGGGAGCAGGTGTTCTGCCAGCGAATCGGGCGGTCCGTCCTCTCCAGTGTCGCGCGCCGAGGGCAGGCCGGCTTCGGGGGCCAGTACGGAAGTCCGGGCGGGCGAGCACGGACCCAGGGCGTATGAAAGACCAAGGCATCGGGGTCAACACCCGACGATCACCCGCTGTTATCCGATCAGGATCGACCCGATCTGGGGACATGCCTTGAGCTACCGCCGTGTGCCACCCCGCTGCTGTCGCGAGGCCCCCTGGCCCTTCGACGGCGGATCCCTACGGCGACCTCCTCGACCCGTCGAGGATGACGACTGGCGTTCATCGGTTGCTTGCACCGTTACATGTTCGGGGCAAAAAGAAGCCCCCCGTCCGCTCTGGCCGGGGGGCGCTCAGGAGCCGATGGTGAGATTCGAACTCACGGCCTGCCGCTTACGAGGCG
>JADLBT010000190.1 GCA_020847555.1 Gemmataceae bacterium | reverse complement strand
GCACGCCGGTCCTGTACTACGGCGACGAGATCGGCATGGGCGACAACATCTACCTCGGCGACCGCAACGGCGTGCGGACGCCGATGCAGTGGTCGGCGGACCGCAACGCCGGGTTCAGCCGGGCCAACCCGCAAAAGCTCTACCTGCCGGTCATCATCGACCCGGAGTACCACTACGAGGCGATCAACGTCGAGGCGCAGCAGAACAACCCCAGCTCGCTGCTGTGGTGGATGAAGCGGCTGATCGCCCTGCGCAAGCGCCACAAGGCGTTCAGCCGCGGGACGCTCGAGTTCCTCCACCCGGCCAACCGCAAGATCCTCGCCTTCCTGCGCCGGTACGCTCCCCCCACTCCCTCCCCCCTCGTGGGGGAGGGGGGCCGGGGGGGTGAGGGGGAGGAGACAGTCCTCGTGGTCGCCAACCTGTCGCGCTTCGTCGAATTCGTCGAGCTGGACCTGTCCGCGTTCCAGGGACAGACGCCGGTTGAGCTATTCAGCCGCAACTCGTTCCCGCCGATCGGCCGGTTGCCCTACCTGCTGACGCTGGCGCCGCACACGTTCTACTGGTTCTCGCTCCAGCCGGTGGGCCGGCCCGATCGGATCACCCTGACCACCACCCCGGAAGAGGGGCTGCCCACGCTGACCGTCAAGGGCAGCTGGGAGGATCTGTTCCGGGCGGCGGGGCGCGGCCGGCTGGAGGAGGTATTGCCCGGGTTTCTGAGTCGGCAGCCGTGGGTGATCAATGGCGACAAGGTCAAGTCCGCCGCGGTACGCGAGTCGTTTCGGGTCCGCTACCCCGGCCCGCCGGGCAAGCCGCCGGCCGACGGCCCGGCCGAGGCGGCCACGTACATCGCGCTGGTCCATGCCGAGTTCGCCAGGGGCGGACCGGCCACGTATGTGCTGCCGCTGACGCTCGTGTCCGGCGAGGCCGCCGAGCGGCTGCTGGAGAGCGCCTCGGCGATGGCCGTCGCCCGGGTCGGTCTGAAGAGCGAGGGACGCGGGCCGCGGGAGGGGCAGGAAGGGGATGCGCCGCCCCCCGTCCCCCAGGGGGTGCTGTTCGACGCCCTCGCCGAGCCCGTCTTCTGTTCCGCCATGCTCGCCGGCATGGCGGCCGGGCGGACGTACCGCGTCGGCAGCGGCGAGCTGGTCGCGACCACGTTCGCCGGCTTCGCGGAGGCGAGTGGTCCGGCGGAGGCGCCCCTGACGCCGTCGCTCAACCTGACGCCGCAGACGAACACGTCGATCCTGTTCGGCGACCGACTCATCCTCAAGGTGTTCCGCCGGGCCGAGGAGGGGTTGAACCCCGACCTGGAGATGGTCCGCTTCCTGAACGCCAAGGGGTTCGCGCACGTCCCGACGGTCGTCGGCTGCGTGGAGTACCGGACCCGCCGAACGGAGCCGATCACCCTCGGGGTGCTGCAGAGCTACGTCGTCAACGAGGGCCACGCCTGGCAGTTCACCCTCGACGAGCTGAGCCGGTACTGCGAGCGCGTCCTGGCGCTGCCGGCGCCGCAGCAGGTGCCGGAAGTGACGGGGCCGCTGCTGGACCTGGCCCAGGAGGAGGTGCCGGACGCGGTCCGCGAGCTGATCGGCGGCTACCTCGAGTCGGCGGCGCTGCTGGGTGGACGGACGGCGGAGATGCACGTCGCCCTCGCGTCGGAGACGGACGACGTCGCCTTCACCCCCGAGCCGTTCGGGACGCTCTACCAGCGCTCGCTCTACCAGTCGCTGCGCAACCTGCGGCGGCGGACGCTCGACCTGCTCCGCGAGCAGCTGGACGAGTTGCCGGAGGACGCCCGGGCCGACGCCCGGCGCGTCCTCGATGCCGAGGAGACGATCCTCCAGCGGTTCCGGTCGATCATGGCGCGAAAGCTGCACGCCAACCGGACGCGCTTCCACGGCGATTACCACCTGGGGCACATCCTGTACACCGGCCGCGGCTTCGCCATCATCGACTTCGAGGGAGAGGCGGATCGATCGATCAACGACCGGCGCCTGAAACGGTCGCCGCTTCGTGACGTGGTGACGATGCTGCGGTCGTTCCACTACGCGGCGTACAGCACGGTACTCGGCCACCTGACAGGCCGCGGTCGTTCGCCGGGGGTGATCCGCCCGGAGGACGTGCAGATTCTCGAGCCGTGGGCGCGGGTGTGGCACGCCTGGGTGAGCGCAACGTTCCTGCGCGCGTACCTCCAGGGCGCGGCCGGTTCCCCCGCGCTGCCCGGCGGCCGCGAGGATCTGAAGGTGCTCCTCGACGTGTTCCTGCTCGAACGGAGCGTGCATGAGCTGCACAGCGAGCTGATCTACCGGCCGGAGATGACGCGACTGCCCTTGCTGGGCGTCCTGCAGGCGCTCGAGGGGGGCGGGGATTAACCAGCCCCACCAGCCCGAAGCGCCAGCGACGGGCGCGACCAGCTCGGCGCTGGCGCTCCGGGCTGGTGGTGGCGGCGGGAGGACAGTGCAATGGAACGTTACGTCTGCATCCACGGCCACTTCTACCAGCCGCCCCGCGAGAATCCGTGGCTCGAGGCCGTCGAGTCGCAGGACTCGGCCTATCCGTACCACGACTGGAACGAACGCATCACCGCCGAGTGTTACGCCCCCAACGCGGCGGCCCGCATCCTCGACGGAGACGGGCGCATCGCCCGCCTCGTCAACAACTACGCCCGCATCAGCTTCAACTTCGGTCCGACGCTCCTGGCCTGGCTCCAGCACAAGGCGCCGGAGGTGTACGACGCTGTCCTGCAGGCCGACCGGCTCAGCCGCGAGCGCTTCTCCGGTCACGGCGGGGCCATCGCCCAGGCGTACAACCATATCATTCTCCCGCTGGCCAACCAGCGCGACAGGTACACCCAGGCGCGCTGGGGAATCCGCGACTTCGAGGCTCGCTTCGGACGGAAGCCGGAGGGTATGTGGTTGCCGGAGTGCGCGGCCGACGTGCCGACGCTGGAGGTGCTGGCCGACCTGGACATCCGGTTCACCATCCTCTCGCCCCATCAGGCGGCCCGGGTCCGGCGCGTCGGCGAGAACGAGTGGCGCGACGTGGCCGGCGAGCACATTGACCCGAGCCGGGCTTACGTCCAGCACCTGCCATCCGGGCGCAGCATCAGCCTGTTCTTCTACGACGGTCCGATCGCCCGGGCGGTCGCGTTCGAGCGGCTGCTGGCGCGCGGCGAGCACCTCATCGCCCGGCTGCGCGACGGGTTCTCCGCGGCGCGCGACTGGCCGCAGCTCGTTCACGTCGCGACCGACGGCGAGAGCTACGGCCACCACCACGCGCACGGCGACATGGCCCTGGCCTATGCCCTGCAGCAGCTGGAGGCCGACCCGCACACCCGGCTGACCAACTATGGCGAGTTCCTCGAGCGCCACCCGCCCGAGTACGAGGTCGAGATCATCGAGAACACGGCGTGGAGCTGCGCCCACGGGGTCGAGCGCTGGCGGTCGGACTGCGGGTGCAGCGGCGGCCGGCCCGGCTGGAGCCAGGCGTGGCGGGGTCCGCTGCGAGAGGCGTTCGACTGGCTCCGGGATGCCGTCGCCGGACCGTTCGAGGAGGCCGCCGCACCCCTCCTCCGTGATCCGTGGGCGGCGCGCGACGACTACCTGTCGGTCCTCCTCGATCGGTCGCCGGAGAACGTCCAGCAGTTTCTCGGCCGCCACGCCCTGCACGAGCCCGGCCCGGACGAGCGTGTCGCCGTCCTGAAGCTGATGGAGCTGCAGCGCAACGCCCTGCTCATGTACACCAGCTGCGGCTGGTTCTTCGACGAGGTGTCCGGACTGGAGACGGTCCAGGTGATCCAGTACGCCGGCCGCGTCCTCCAGCTGGCCCGGGAGGGGTTCGGCCTGGACCTTGAACCGGAGTTCCTGGAGCGGCTGGGGCGGGCGCGGAGCAACCTGCCGGAGCACCAGAACGGGCGCGCCGTCTACGAGAAGTTCGTCAAGCCGGCAGCCGTCGGCTGGCACCAGATCGGCGCCCACTACGCGGTGTCGTCGCTGTTCGAGCCGTACCCGCACCGGGCGCGCGTCTACTGCTTCACGGTCGAGCGTGAGGACTCCCACACGTTCCAGGCGGGCAAGGCGAAGCTCCTCGTCGGCCGTGCCCGGGTGGCGTCCGAGATCACCGGCGAGGCCGAGTCCCTCAACTTCGCCGTCCTCCACTTCGGCGATCACAACGTCAACGGCGGGGTGCGCCCGTTCCTGGGGGAGGACTCGTACCAGGAGCTGCTCAACAGTCTCTCGACCGCGTTCGCGAAGGCCGACTTCCCGGAAATCATCCGGCTGATGGACCGCGGGTTCGGCGGGTCGGCGTACTCCCTCCGATCGCTGTTCCGGGACGAGCAGCGGCAGATCACCAAGCGGGTGCTGCGGCCGGCCCTGACGGAGGCGGAGAACGTCTACCGCCGGCTGTACGAGCAGCAGCAGCCGACCGTCCGGTTCCTGTCCGGGCTGAACGTGCCGCTCCCGCACGCATTCCGGGCGACCGCCGAGTTCCTGCTCAATACCGACCTGCGCTGGGCGGTCGCCGACGACGAGCCGAACCCGGACCACATTCGCCACCTGCTGGCGGAGGCGGGCACGTGGCACATCCAGCTTGATGCGGCCGGGCTGGCGTACAAGCTCAAGCGATCGATCGGCCGGATGGCGGAGCGGTTCCGCGAGAACCCGACGGACCTGATCCTGCTCCAGACCCTCGACAGCGTGGTGGCGCTGGCTCGCGACCTGCCGTTCGAGGTGGACCTGTGGCGGGCGCAGAACGTCTACATGGAACTGACCCACGACGCCAGCGCGCAGTTCCTCGACCGCGGGGCCGAGGGCGACGACCAGGCCCGGGCGTGGCTCGGGCAGTTCGTCACCCTCGGCGAGCGGCTGGGCGTTCAGGTGGCCGACCTGCGCGCGAAGGTGACGCAGGTTCAGCAGACGCCGACCGTGCAGGAGATCCTGCGCGCGGTGTTCCGGCGCCGCCGCACCCCGCTCGCCTCATATCGGCTGCAGTTCAACCCCACCTTCCCATTCGCCGCCGGGCGCAACCTGGTGCCGTACCTGCACGACCTGGGCGTGACCGACTGCTACTCCTCCCCGGTCCTGCGGGCGCGGGCTGGCAGCATGCACGGGTACGACATCTGCGACCACAGCCAGATCAACCCCGAGCTGGGCGGCGAGCAGGAACTCAACGCCCTGTCCGCCGCCCTGCACGAGCGCGGCATGGGGCTGGTCCTCGACATCGTCCCCAACCACATGGGCGTCGGAGACGCCAATCCGTGGTGGATGGACGTGCTGGAGAACGGGCCGAGTTCGATCTACGCCACCTACTTCGACATCGACTGGCACCCGGCCAACCCGGACCTGGAAAACAAGCTCCTGCTGCCGCTGCTCGGCGATCAGTACGGGACCGAGCTGGAGAACGGCCGCTTCCGGCTGGCGTTTGAGGAGGGCGCGTTTTTTCTCTACTATTACGACCGCAAATTGCCGGTTGCGCCGACGACATACCGCGACATCCTGGAGCACCAGCTGGAAAACCTGGACAAAACGCTCGGCGCGGACCACCCGCACGTGCAGGAGCTGCGCAGCATCCTGACGGCGTTGAGCTACCTGCCGCCGCGGGCCGAGCTGCCGCCGGACAAGAAGGAGGAGCGGAATCGCGAGAAGGAGATCATCAAGCGCCGCATTGCCGCCCTGACGGCCGCCAGCCCGGAGGTGGCGGCCGCGATCGGCGTCGCCGTCGAGGCGTTCAACGGCAAGCCGGGAGAGCCGCGGACCTTCGACCTGATGGACGGGCTGATCAACGCCCAGGCATACCGGCCGGCGTACTGGCGCGTCGCGGCGGAGGAGATCAACTACCGCCGCTTCTTCGACATCAATGAGCTGGCGGCGGTGCGCGTCGAGCAGCCGCAGGTCTTCCAGGCCGTCCATCAGACGATCTTCCGGCTCCTCGCCGAGGACAAGGCGCACGGGCTGCGCATCGACCACCCGGACGGCCTGTGGAACCCGGCCGGGTACTTCCGCCAGCTGCAGGAGGATTATGTCCTGCATCGGGCCCGGACCCTGCTGGCCGAGACGCGGGCGCCGGAGGGGTTGCAGAAGGCGGTCGCGGCCCAGTTCCAGGCGGCCATCGAGGCGGAGGCCGGGCAGTGGTCGGCGCTGCCGCTGTACGTGGTGGCGGAGAAGATCCTGGGGGAGAACGAGCCGCTGCCGCACGACTGGGTGGTGGCCGGAACGACCGGGTACGACTTCGCCAACTCGGCCGGCGGCATCTTCGTGGACCGGGCCAACCGCGAACGCTTCACCACCGTGTATCGGGACTTCATCGGCCAGGAGCAGGACTTCCTCGGGCTCATCAGCTCGTGCCAGAAGATCATCATGCTGGTATCGATGGCGAGTGAGGTGAACTCCCTCAGCCACCAGCTGGACCGCATCTCGGAGCGCAACCGCCGCTACCGCGACTTCACCCTCAACAGCCTGACGTTCGTGATCCGGGAGATCATCTCGTCGCTGGCCATCTACCGGACGTACATCACCGGGCCGAACGCGGTGTCGCTCCGCGACCGGCTGTTCATCGAGCAGGCGGTCGAGGACGCGAAGAACCAGAACCCGCGCACGGCCGAGGCGATCTTCGACTTCGTCCGTGACACGATCCTGCTGCGCAACCTGGACGATTTCCGGGAGGAGGACCGGCCGCAGATCATCGACTGGGTGATGAAGTGCCAGCAGCTGACCGGGCCGGTCCTCGCCAAGGGGCTGGAGGACACGGCGTTCTACGTCTACAACCGGCTGGTGTCGCTCAACGAGGTCGGCGGGCACCCGGAGCAGTACGGGGTGACGGTGGACGAGTTCCACCGCCACAACCTGGAGCGCCGGCAGCAGTGGCCGCACGCCATGCTGACCAGCTCGACGCACGACACCAAGCGCGGCGAGGACGTGCGGGCACGCATCCACCTGCTGTCCGAGATGCCGGACGAGTGGGCGGCGGCCCTGGACCGCTGGAGCCGGCTGAACGCGCCGAAGAAGACGGAGGTCGAGGGAATGCCCGCCCCGGACCCCAACGACGAGTACCTGCTGTACCAGACGCTCCTGGGGGCGTGGCCCGAGACGGAGGGCAAGCCGCTGACGGCGCAGGCGTTCGACGAGTTTCGCCAGCGGATCGCCTGCTACATGCAGAAGGCGATCAAGGAGGCGAAGATCCACACCAGCTGGGTCAACCCGAACGAGGAGTACGACCGGGCGATGCACGACTTCGTCACCGCTCTGCTGCCGGACGACCCGGCCGACCCATTCCTGACGGACCTGCTGGCGCTGCAGCGGCGGGTCGCGTTCTTCGGGTACTTCAACTCGCTGTCGCAGGTACTGCTGAAACTGACCTGCCCCGGGGTGCCGGACTTCTATCAGGGGTGCGAGCTGTGGAACCTGAGCCTGGTGGATCCGGACAACCGCCGGCCGGTCGATTACGAGCACCGACGCGCGCTGCTGGCGGACCTGCGCCAGCGCGCCGAGCAGGCAGAGACAGACCTGACGGGGTTGGCGCAGGAGTTGGTCCGCAGCCCGGGCGACGGGCGGGTGAAGCTGTACCTGACGTGGCGCGGCCTGCACTTCCGCCGCGAGCACGGGCCGGTATTCCTCGACGGATCGTACCAGCCGCTGGAGGCGGCGGGGGAGAAGAAGGACCACGTCTGCGCCTTCGCCCGGTGGCTGGAGGACCAGGCGGTGGTGGTGGCGGTGCCGCGCCTGGTGATCGGGCTGACGGGCGGCGTGGAGCGGGCGCCGCTGGGGCCGGAGGTGTGGGGCCAGACAAAGCTGCTGCTGCCGCCGGAGGACGCCGGGCGGCGTTACCGAAACGTGTACACCGGCGAGGTGTTGGCGGCCGGCCAGCACAACGGCGGAGCCGTGCTGCCGCTCGCGGCGGTGTTCGCCAACTTCCCGGCAGCCCTGCTGGAGCGCGTGTAGGCTCAAACCTGGCCGCTGGCGGCGGGACGAGAACGACCCCCCGCCGCCCCGCCTCACGGCAACTCGTTAAGCGTGTAGTACGCCTCCGGGTGCAGCACCAGATCGCCGTCCGCCGAACGCACGTCGGTCACGTTCAGCTCGTACACACGCCCCCGCCGCCGCCCACCCACGTCCAGCGACACCGTCCGCCGGTCGGCGCTCAGCCGCACCGCCGCGACCTTCTCGGCCCGCCGGTCCACCTCGTCCGAGCCATACGCGCTGTGGTAGTAGTAGGTGAACGACTGCAGGCTGTACGCCGCCGGCCGGTCCGCGGTCTTTTCTTCGAGGGGCTTCGTGAAGGTCAGGTCGAACCCGCGCTTCGTGAGCTTCATCGTCTGGATCTCGAAGGGAAGCACGCCGGTGTAGGCGAGGCGCTGCAGTCCGAACGCCTTGCCGCCGAACGAGCCCCAGCCGCGATTGGTCTGGCCGGCGTACAGGCTGCCGTCGGGGCCGAACACCATCCGGTTGATGCCGCACTGAAAGCCGCTGCGGAATGGAAAGCACGCCCCCTGATAGCGGCCGTTCACCTTTTCGAGGGCGAGGCGCATCACCTGCGCCCGGGTCTGGTCGCCGACGAAGCACTGGCCGGCGAACGGCCCGAACTGGCCGTCCGTCGTGTCCCAGCGCGGCTCGCTGGCCGACTGTCCCATCCGCCCGTAAGGGAACCAGACGCACGGCGGAACGAGAGTCGGCATCCCGGCCGCTCCGCGCTTGCCCGGTTGGCCGTCGTAAAGCATCCCGCTGGCGTGCGTTTCGGGGATCCGCTCCGCGAAGGGCGAGCGCCCGACCCAGCGCAGCGGTGCCTGGTGCCCGTAGAAATCGCCTTCGCGGATGTGGTGCATCTTGTTTGTCGCCACCCACTCGCCCTGGTTGTCGCAGTAGAACAGATCGCCGTCAGGGCTGGCGGCGATGCCGTTGGGCGAGCGCAGCCCAGTCGCCCACGGGATCAGCTCGCCCTTCGGCGTAATCTTGGCGCACCACCCCCGCCACGGAACACGCGACTGGTGGTCGCCCGCGAAGCCGACGTTCAGGGCGACGAAGAAGTTGCCGGTCCTGTCCCGCACCGGGCCGAACGCGAACTCGTGATAGTCGCCCGAAACGCCCCAGCGGTCGCAGATCGTGACGTGATCGTCGGCCACGTCGTCGCCGTCGCGGTCGATCAGTTTCGTCAGCTCCGGCCGCTGGGTGACGTAAACGTCCTTGCCGTCCACCAGCAGCCCGAGCGGTTCGTGCAGGCCGCTCGCGAACAGACTGTACTTGACCTGCGTGAGGTCAGCCGCGCCGGGGTTCGCGATCAGCCACACGTCGCCGCGGCGCGTGCAGACGAGCAGCTTGCCGTCCGGTCGAAACGCCAGTCCGCCCACCTCCAGGGAGATGTTCGGCGGCACCGGCAGCGTGACGAGCCGGTAGTGGCGGGCCTCGGCGGCGAGGAGCGAGCCGCCGAGCGGCCCGCTCGTGCCGGGGAAGTCGCGCTCCACGAATCGGCCGAACCGCAGATCCAGGACGGTCGGGAACCCCGGGCAGACGTACAGCGCCCACGGACCGTCCACGTTCCCCACCTTGATGAGCAGTCGATTCTTCCCGGGGCGCAGCTTCAGCATCACCCGATCCTGATCCGGGGCAACGCCGCGCGCGACGTTGCGGGCGAGTAGCCTTGTCCCGTTCAGCCAGACCGCGACCGAGTCGTCGCTTCCCAGCGCGAGCGGCAGGGCCAGCGCCTCCTTGACATCCAGCTCGTGGTGGAGATAAACGAACGCATGCTCGTTCCGCGCGAACCGGGCCAGGTCGTTTGCCTTGCCGATGGCGAACCCCGGAAAGCGTTTCCAGCCGACTCGCTGACCGGCCTTGCCGGGGTAGGTCTTCGTGAGATCGATCTCCTTCTCCGGTGGGTAAACGGTATCGAAGTGAGCGCTGGCCGAGTTGTCGAACGGACCGATGCAGTGCCACGCGCCTTCGAGGGTGGGAAACCCGTTGGCCCGGAGCGTTGCGAGGATCGTCTCGGCGCGGGTGTCCTTCTTGACGTACACCCGCTTCACCTGGGCGGACGCCTGCGGGAGCGCGGCGGCCAGCGCGGCGGGGAGGAGGAGGACGAGCCAGCGAACGGATCTCATGGTCAGCCCCCGGAGGGCGTCCGCAGCCCCGGTCAAGGTTGGAGCAGGAACAGCAGCACGAGTGCCCCGGTCGCAAGGACCACGGCGACGCCGACAGTCGTCCAGAACCGGCGCGACGCGCAGCGGCCGCACATCCGCTGGGTGGTTGTCAGGTCGGAGTGGTCGGGGCAGAAGAACCGCCCGCAGCGCAGGCAGCCACGCTCGGCGGGCCGCCCGCAGTGGTAGCATGTGGCGCCGCGGCCCTCGCTGCGGCTGACGACTGCCGGCGGGCGGGCGGGCGGACGGCGGGCGACGGCGCGGTCGTCACAGCTGACGCAGTACACGCGGCCGTGCTCAGCGCAGTAGAACAAGTTGCAGTTCTGGCACTGACCGATCGCCGGCTCGCGGCAGATGTGACACAGCATCGCAGTCCTTTCACGCCCGGCCGTCCCCGCTCAACCCTACCCTCCCGTCAGCTCGCGCCGCACGAAGCGTACCCCCTCGACCATGTTCTGCAACTTGCGGCGGGCGATGAAGCGGGCCGTCTGTGAGAACCCGCAGTCGGGGGTGACCGAGACGCGCTCCGGCTCGATGTGCTTCAGCACCAGGCGCAGCCGGTCGGCAACCAGCTCCGGCGGCTCAACCCAGGTGTTCTTCACATCCACCAGCCCGACCGCCAGCTCCAGCGGCGGTTTGATCTCGCGCGCCAGCTCGATCTCAGCCATCTCGCGGCTGGCGAACTCCAGCGCGAGTTGCTGGACCTTCGCCCGGACCAGGTGCGGGAACAGCGGCCGGTAGCTGCGCCAGCCCACCGCCCGCCCGCGGTAGTTGCCGAAGCACATGTGCATGCTCACCTTCGCCGCCACGCCGTCCACCGTCCGGCCGATCAGGTCGAGGAACTCCTCCGGGTGGTCGGGGTGGCACGCGAAGCTCGGCTCGTCCAGCTGGATGAACGCCACGCCCGCGGCCGCGAGCGCCTTCATCTCCCGGTTGACGAGCGGCAGCAGCGCCTCGGTGACGGCGGTCCGGTCCCGGTAGACCTCCCCTCCCTGGATGCACCCGGCGAGCGTGAACGGCCCCGGCACTGGCACCTTGACGGTGGCAGTGGTGAGCGTGCGCAGTCGCCGGTACTCCTCGACCAGGCCCAGCCCGTGCGGTGCCGCCAGCGGAGCGACGCAGACATAGCGGCTGCGCTGGTCGTGCGCCGGCGCCCCCCACCGGCGGGCCTGCGGCAGCGCCCGCAGGCCGGTCAGGTGGTCGTAGAACCCGAGGTTGAAATCAACGCGCTGCATCTCGCCGTCGGTGATCAGGTCGGCGCCGGCCTGAAGCTGGTCGTCGATGGCCAGGCGCACCGCGTCGCGTACCGCCTCGTCGCGGTCGTCGGGGCCGAACAGATCCGGCTGCCGGGCGACGTCGTCGCAGAACTTCGCGTACCAGCCGGGGAACGACCAGCTGCCAATTACCGTCGCGGGAATCAGAGGGAGTGTGCTCATCGGAGGTAGGTTATAGGGACGCGGTGGCCGGTGTCCCCACCTCGCCGGCCCTGACGGACGTGTGGGTAGCCAGGCCCCCGCGCCGTCCGGTAAAGTGATTCAGCAGAGGACCGCGCCGCCCACCCGCTTGCCCCGCCTCCCCCGCGAGGATCAACCGTCATGCGCTCGTTGCTCATTCCCCTCTGTCTCCTCGTCGCCGGCTGCGGCGGCGCGCAGACCAAGGCCAGCCCTCCCGAGAAGCAGCCGGTTCAGGCGGCGCAGACCCCGGCCGAGCCGGAGAAACAGGCTGCGGCACCGGCTGCCCAGCCGCTCCCGAAGGACGCCCTCACGCCGGACCTGCGCACGCGCAAGACCGGCGCCGACTGGCCCGCGTTCCTCGGTCCGACCGCCGACAGCGTCTCGTCCGAGAAGGGCATCCGCGCGCCGTGGCCGGCCGGCGGGCCGCGTATCGTCTGGCACAAGCAGATCGGCGAGGGATACGCCATGCCGTCCATCTCCAGGGGCCGGCTGTTCCTGTTCGACCGCCGCGGCAACACCGCCACCCTGCACTGCTGGAAGAGCGAGACGGGCGAGCCCATCTGGAAGTTCGAGTACCCGACGTTCTACCGCGACCGTTACAACTACAACGGCGGCCCGCGCTGCTACCCGGTGCTCGACGGCGATCGGGTGTACATCTACGGCGTCGAGGGAATGCTGCACTGCCTCCGCGCCACCGACGGCAAGATGTTGTGGAAGGTCGATACGCGCGCCGATTTCGGCATCGTCCAGAACTTCTTCGGAGTCGGCAGTACCCCCGTCGTCGAGGGCGACCTGCTCATCGCCCAGGTCGGCGGGAGTCCGAAGGGGAGCGATCGGATCGACTTCGCGGACGTCAAGGGGAACGGCAGCGGCGTCGTCGCCTTCGACAAGTACACCGGCAAGGTGCGCTACCAGATCACCGACGAGCTGGCCAGCTACGCCGTCCCGGTGCTGGCGACGATCGCTGGGCGGCGTTGGGGCTTCGTGTTCGCGCGCGGCGGGCTGGTCGGGTTCGAGCCGAAGAGCGGTAAGCTCGATTTCCACTTTCCGTACCGGGCGAAGGATTACGAGAGCGTCAACGCCAGCAACCCCGTCGTCGTCGGCGACCGGGTGTTCATTAGCGAGACTTACGGCCCCGGCGGCGCCCTGCTCCAGGTGAAGCCGGGCGGCCCCAAGGTGCTCTGGACCGACAGCGACAAGCGGCGCGGCAAGAGCATGCAGTGCCACTGGATGACGCCGATCCACCACGACGGCTACCTGTACGGCTGCAGCGGCCGACACCTGGAGAACGCGGAGCTGCGCTGCATCGAGATCGCCACCGGCAAGGTGATGTGGACCCAGCCGGACCTGACGCGCACGTCGCTGCTGCGGGTGGATGGGCACTTTGTCTGCCTGGCCGAGGAGGGGACGCTACTTCTGCTGAAGGTGAACCCGAAGCGGTTCGAGGAGGTGTCGCGCGCCGAGCTGCGCGTCCCGGGGACGAACGCCCCGCTGCTGGAGCCGCCGTGCTGGGCGGCGCCGATTCTGTCGCACGGGCTGCTGTACGTGCGCGGCGAGGGCCGGCTGGCGTGTCTGGAGTTGATTCCCGAGAAGAAGCGATAGGGGGCGCGCTCACCCCGCGACCTCGTCCAGCCGCCGCCGGCGACACGCCTCCATGTAGGCTGCTTCAAGGTCCACGCGGAGGCAGTTCTCGGCGGCGAGCGACAGCGGCAGTGCGGGCAGTGCCTGGCCCAGTTCCAGCGGCACGGGCCACGTCTCGATCCGGCCGACCCCCGCCGCCTGCAGGGGGCGGTAGGCCACCGCGTAAAGCGAGTGGTCCGCCGTCATCCGGAACCCTGCCCCAGGGTCGAGCAAATCGATCAGTTCGTTGTGCAGGTTGCCCTGACGGCTGCTAACGACGTCCAGCACGATCAACCCAATCCCGCGGCTCAGGTAAGTGGCGCACTTCGCCGCGAACAGGCGTCGCTTGCCTGCCCGGTCCTTGTTCCCGGGACTTACCAGTTCAATAGCGGCGACCAGCGTTCGCCCGCCTTCGGTGGAGAGGATCTCGATGGTGCATCCGGGCGGGAAGGTGGCCGGCAGGGCGATCGGCGCCGCTGTCGGCGTCCAGACCGTGCGGGGCACCGTCGCCGTCCCCCCGCCGTTTGGGCTGCTCGGCGCTGTCCCTTCCGCGAACGTACCGACGTCGATCTCGACCGCCGCCCCGGAGTGCAGTTGTTCCAGGGCGATGTAGCCCGCCGGCAGCACGTCCTGGTTGAGGAAGTCGGCCAGGGCGCTGGCCCAGGTTGCGTGGAAGGACTCCCAGGGGCGGCGTTCGCTCAACGGTGGGTGAAAATGATCGCGCAGCGGCATGCGTGGAACCTGCAGAGTTCGGGCGACGGGCGAGGGAGCCTTCCTCTCCGAGGATTGTACCGCGTCGGGAAAGAGAAAGGAGCCGGCGCCTCCAGGCGCCGGCCCCTTCGAGAGAATCCTTCGCGTGGCTGCTACACCAACTCGCGCAGCGCGGGCGCGTCCACGAGATGCTGCGGCCGACCCGTCGGGTCGAGAATCGCCGTCGTCGCCGGGTCGATGCCGAGGTTGTGGTACAGGGTCGCGAACACCTCGCCGAAACCGACCGG
>JADLBT010000189.1 GCA_020847555.1 Gemmataceae bacterium | reverse complement strand
GGCCCGCCAGTCCCGCCTGGTCACCACCTACGGTTCCGCCCGCTGGGCGACACCCCGCGAAGTCGCGCAGGCCGGCCTGACGCGACCGGCGGGGGTTTTTCTGGGGAGGGTGGGGCAGAGCTACCTGCGCCACGACGGCCCGGAGCACGTCATGGCCTTTGCGCCGACACGCTCCGGCAAGGGCGTAGGACTGGTGGTTCCGACGCTGCTCACCTGGCCCGGCTCCGCGGTCATCCACGACATCAAGGGCGAGAACTGGCAGCTAACGGCGGGCTGGCGGTCAAAGAGTTCGCATTGCCTGCTGTTCAACCCGACCGACGCCCGATCGGCCGCCTACAACCCCCTGCTGGAAGTTCGCCAGGGCGTCCACGAAGTCCGCGACGTGCAGAACATTGCGGACATCCTGGTCGACCCTGAGGGCGCACTCGAACGGCGTAACCACTGGGAGAAGACCTCCCACGCGCTGCTGGTCGGCGCCATCCTCCACGTGCTCTACGCGGAACCCGACAAGACGCTGCGGGGCGTTGTGAACTTTCTGTCCGACCCGGCCCGAACGTTCGAACAGACCCTGTGGGCCATGATGGCCACGCCACACCTGGAGGGCGCACCCCACCCGGTGGTTGCCTCCGCCGCTCGGGAGGTGCTGAACAAGAGCGACAACGAGCGATCCGGTGTGCTGTCCACGGCCATGAGTTTCCTGGGTCTCTACCGGGACCCGACGGTCGCGGCCGTGACCGCTCGTTGTGACTGGCGAATCGCGGACCTGGTCGAAGGCCCACACCCGGTCTCGCTGTACCTGGTGGTGCCGCCGTCAGACATCTCCCGCACCAAGCCACTCATCCGCCTGCTCCTGAACCAGATCGGGCGGCGCCTGACCGAGTCGCTGGAGGTGCGGGGGCGCTCGGGCCAACCGCTGCTCCTGATGCTGGATGAGTTTCCGGCACTGGGCAGGTTGGACTTCTTCGAGTCGGCGCTGGCCTTCATGGCGGGCTACGGGCTCCGCGCGGTCCTGATCGCCCAGTCGTTGAACCAGATCGAGAAGGCCTACGGGCCGAACCACGCGATCCTGGACAACTGCCACGTGCGGGTCGCCTTCGCCACCAACGACGAGCGCACGGCACGGCGGGTCTCCGACGCGCTGGGCACGGCCACGGAACTCCGCGCTCAGCGCAACTACGCCGGTCACCGGCTGGCGCCCTGGCTCGGGCACCTGATGGTGTCTCGTCAGGAGTCGGCCCGGGCGCTGCTGACGCCCGGCGAGGTGATGCAGCTGCCGCCGGACGAGGAGATCGTCATGGTTGCCGGCCACGCCCCGGTGCGGGCGCAGAAGCTCCGCTACTACGAGGACGGCAATTTCACCCGTCGGCTGTTGCCGCCGCCGGTGCTGTCGGACGGTGGCTATGTGGATCGGCCCGCACTCCGGGCCGACGACTGGACCGGACGCGCTGTCGTCGTTCCCACTGACTCCAGCCTGCCACCACCCGGGCCGGTCGGCGGGGACGACGACGGCCGAGCCGGGCAGTCGCCGGAGTTCGAGCCGGGCATGGGAACGTTGCCCGAACCGCGCCATGCCCGTTCCTCGCCGGCACTGCCATTCCCGCGAGCCTCACGACAGTTGGCCCGTAATCCTGTCGACGGAATCGCGCTGTGAGTCGCGCCCGCCTGAACATCTTTCTGGAGCGGGAGCACGAGCGCCGGCTGGCCGAGCTGGCCACCATGCGGGGCTTGTCCAAGTCGAGCATCGTTGCCGCCGCGCTGGCTGCGTTTCTGTCGCCGGAGGGTGCCGACCGCCGGGAAGCGGCCATCGCCACGCGCCTGGACCGGCTGACTCGCCAGTTCGAACGGCTGGAGCGCGACCAGCAGATCGGGCTCGAGACCCTGGCGCTCTTCGTGCGCTACACGCTGGCGGCGAATCTCCCCATTCCGACCGAGCATCAGGAGCGCGCTCGCGCCCAAGGTGCGGCGCGCTTTGCCCAGTTTGTCGAGCAGCTGGGCCGGCACCTGCAGCGGGGCGGGAGTCTGGTGAAGGCCGTGCACGCCGAGATCCGGCCGGAGGATGCGGAGTTCCTCGCGCCGGACCCGAGCCCACCCGAGGACGTGCCATGAGCGGGCCGCTGATTTCGACACTTACGTCCGCCGCTCAGGTGCTGGACCGGCAGAGTCGCATGCTCCGCAGCGCGCTGGGGCCGGTGATTGCAGGTGCGCTGGCCGACCCGGACATTGTCGAGATTCTGCTCAACCCGGACGGCTCCCTGTGGTTTGACCGGCTGGGTGCGGGCCGCACGCCCACAGGGATAACGATGCCGGCGGCGGCGGCCGAACGGATCATCCGGTTGGTGGCCTCCCACGTGCACCAGGAGGTGCATGCCGGCGCACCACTGGTCTCGGCGGAACTGCCCGAGACGGGCGAGCGCTTTGAGGGCGTGCTGCCGCCGATCGTGCGTGCGCCCACCTTCGCCATCCGCAAGCGTTCCGCCGACGTCCCCCCGCTTTTGAGTAGCAGAAGGCTTTAGAGTCTAACCCCGGCGCGAGGAGGTTGGACGTGAAGAAGCGATACACGGACGAGCAGATCATCGGGTTTCTGCGCGAGGCCGATAAGGG
>JADLBT010000188.1 GCA_020847555.1 Gemmataceae bacterium | reverse complement strand
GGTCCGACGGCACGCTCACCCGGACCGCCGTGCCCGGCGTGATGCCCTGCGCGGCGCCGATCAGCAGGGTGTCCCCCGCCATGACCCCCGACAGGATCTCGTAGCGCTCCTGGTCCTCGTCCCGCACCCCCAGCTTCACCTCGACCCGTTCGGCCACGCCGCCCTTCAACCGCAGCACCGTCGGGTTGAGCCCCCGGAGGTCCACCGCCGTGTATGGCGTCGTCAGCCCCGTCCGTCGCTCGGCCGCGATCCGTCCGTCGGCGAACAGGCCCGCCACCAGCGCGCTGCCGGCGTTAGGTACCGACACGACGACCTGGACCTGTCCGGTGCTGGCGTCCACCGACGGACTGACGCGGGCGACGCGGCCGGCAAACCGCCGGCCCGGGTAGCCGCTCACGGAAAACGTCACCGGGGCGCCGGGCCGGGCCTGCGACAGCTGGTCGGCCGGCACCGATGCCTCGAAGCGCATGCTGGCCGGGTCCACCACCGTGAACAGCGCGGTCCCGGGCTGGACGACGTCACCCTCGCTGACCGAGCGCATGCTCACGATCCCCCCGAACGGCGCGCGGATCTGGGCGTCGTCGAGCTGCTTCTGCGCCATCGTCAGGCGTGCCTGCGCATCGGCCAGCTGGGACGTGGCCGAGGTGTTCTGCAGCCGCGCCTGCTCGAGGTCGCGCTCCGCGATCGCCCCGGCCTGCGCCAGCCGCTCGCTGCGCTCGAGGTCGCGCTTTGCCCGTTCGGCCGCGCTCTGCGCCGTCGTGAACCCGGACCGCGCCGAAAGGAAGGCGTCCCGCAGCGTCCGGTCGTCCACCTGGGCCAGGAGGGCTCCGGCCGCCACGCGCGTGCCCTGGTCCACGCTGACCTTCATGACGGGACCGGATACCTGGGCGCGCACCGTCGCTTCGCGCTCCGGCGCCAGCGCGCCCGAGATCGCCGGACCGCTCGCCAGCTCGCCCTCGGTGACGATGGCGATGTTCTCGGTGCCGACCGCCACGGTCGCCGGCGTATTGGTGGTCGCGCTCTCGGCTTCCTTCTCCTTGCATGCGGTCGCGGCCAGTCCCGCCAGCAGGACGGTTCCCAGCGCCCGCAGTCTGTTCGTGCCTTTCATGGAATCGGTTCTCGGTAGTGTGGTTCTTGGTCGAATGGCCATTCAGTGCTCAGGACTGTGGCGGGACGACACTCGCCGCCGCCCGCGACTGGCCGGCCGATGCCCCGGAGACTCCCCCCAGTGGCGTGGCCGGCTGCACGTTCACCCCACCGCCCGATCCCCCGGTCGACACCGGGATGTTCACGATCCCGATGCCTAACGGCAGGTCCCGCAGCAGCGCCACGCGCATCCGCGCCACCTGGAGGTTCCGCACCGCCAGCGCCGCGTTCGCGCTCGCCTGCTGGAGCAGCAGCCGCGAGTCGTTGAGCTCCACCTGCGTCGACAGGCCCTCGCGGTAGCGGACCTCCGCGATCGAGTAGGCCCGCGCCGCCTGGTCCGATGTGCCCTGGCTTGCCGCCAGGGCCGCCTGCGCCTGGTTCAGGAGCGCCAGCGCCTGCTGCGCGTCGAGCGACGCCGCTTCGCGTACCTGCTCGAACCGCGCCTCCGCCTCGCGCACGCCGGCCTCGGCGACCAGCGTCGCGCCTTTCGTGCGCCCGCCCGTGAACAACGGCACGCTCGCCGTCAGGCTCACCGTCCAGTTGGTGAGGAAGTTGCCAAGGTCGGGAAGCACCGCCGTGGGAAATGCCACCCGGCCATACTGCGTGGACACTGCCACCGTGGGGATCCACGCCGACCGCGCCACGCGCAGCTGTTCCTGGGAGGCGCGAAGCGCCTCTCCCAGCTGGCGGACCGGGGCTCGCGCCACCGAACTGGTGTCGTCGGAACCGGCGGTCGGTGCCGCCACACCGGCCCGTGAAACGGCCACCAGCGCGGCCTCGTTGCCGAGTCCCGTCGTCAGCGAGAGGGGCTCCGTCGGGGTCACGTTCAGCATCTGCCGGAGCCGCACGTACGCGAGGTCCCGGTCCGTGCGGCGCTGCAACAAGGCCGGCATCTGGTTGTCGCGGGTCACCTGGGCGCGCAGCAGGTCGAACTCGGACTGGTTCCCGACCTGGCGCGCCAGCCGCGTCTGCCCCAGCACGCTTTCGGTCTGCGCCAGCGATGACTCGGCGATCGCCACCAGCCGGTCGGCGAGCACCGCATCGAAATACGCCTCGGTGATGTCGAGCGCGAGCCTGGCGCGTTGCGACGTCAACTCGATCTCGGCGCTCGTCAGGCTCGCCCGGGCTGCCCGCACCTGGGCCTGGTTCCGCCCGCCGCTGAACAGGTCGAGCGATCCCTGCAGGCCCAGCTGGTACTGGTTCTTCGAGCCGAAGCCGACCTTGCTGAAGTCGATGCCCAGTCCGCCGGTGCTGGCGGTGCAGCGCGCGACCGTCTCGAGCCCCGCCAGGCGCTGCGCTTCAGTGGCGCCGGCCCCGGCGAGGTAGCGCGTGCAGGGGGCGTAATAGGACGTGCCGTCGTCAGGCGGGACCGGCGGGGTCCCCACCGGCGGCGTGGGCGGCCCGGCATCGGCCAGGGCCGAGAACTGCGAGGCCAGCGTGCGCGTGTAGGTGAAGCTCGCCCCCACCTGCGGCAGTTGCTGGCTCCGCGCCTGGAGCTGCTGGCCGCGCGCGCGCAGCACGCCCGCCTGCGCGATGCGCACGGCCTCGCTCTGCGCCTCGGCGAGCCGGAGGGCGTCGTCGATCGAGAGGGCCCTGCCCTGCTGGGCGGCCGCCGCCGCGGGCAGCCCGGCCGCCAGGATCGTGAGGAATCGGAAGGTGCGTTTCATGGCGTTCTCGTTAGGTGCCGCGCACCGGGCGGGGCGGGGACGCCGCCGGCCCGGTGCGTCGTGTGCGGCTGGGCGTGCGCCCACCGGTGGTGCCGGGACGTTCCGTCCCGTCCTGCGTGGCGCGGTCGCCCCCGAGCATGCGAAGGAACCCGCGCGCATACATCGCCCCGGCCCGCCGGACGGGACGGGGAAACATGTCCGGCATGACGTCCCGGCCCATCGCGTCGGAGAAGAGCGATCCCTGCAGCATGACGCAGGCGACGACGATCTCGTCCGGCGTCGCGCGCCACCCCCGCTGCCGCACCAGGCGCGTCGCGTAGGCCGTGAGCTGGTCGTGCGCCACTTCCGGGCCCATCCGCATGCATCCGGCCATCTGCGGATGCTCCTCCACCTCGGCCATGCACTTCCGGATCACCCCGCGACTGTTCCGCAACAGCGCCAGGTGCGCCGTGCACCAGGCCGTCAGCTCCGCCAGGGGCTCCACCGGCTCGGCGGGCAGCGCCTCATCCGATCGCTTGCGCGCATACGCCTTCGCCGCCTCGTTGATGAGCACCGTCTTCGACTTGAAGTGACGGAAGAGCGTGACCTCGTTCACCCCCGCTGCCTCGGCGATGCGGCGGGTCGTCGCGCCACGGAATCCCGATTCCGCGAACACCTGCAGCGCGGCCTCGAGCAGCCGTTGCCGGCTGACACCCCCGATCGTGGACGCTGCGGTTGGATGCACTGTGGTCATTGAGGAGCGAATGGGCGAACGATGAAAGTAGGCGCTTGCATACAACGGGGAATCCCCGACCGGGTTTCAAACACGTCTTTTTCTGTCGACGCGCCGATCCGTGCAACGAGCGCGGACCAGGATCGCCTGGCCCCGGATCGTGCACGTTTCCTCACCAATCTTGACAACCCCGGTCCTTGGCAGGCTGTGGCGTTCCCACCATGCTGTGCGGATTGCGACCCTCTGCGTAACAGAGACAACTGTTTAATTCTCAACGGGTTACGGTTTTTCAGTCCGTGGCACCGGTCCTGCCTGAGTGTGCAGCGGACCCCTTCCCCCTGGCAGGCACATGACTCGTCGTTCCGGCTTCACCTTCATCGAACTGCTC
>JADLBT010000187.1 GCA_020847555.1 Gemmataceae bacterium | reverse complement strand
CCGAACCCGGTGTACAGCATGGCGGTGCGGCCGACGTCGAAAGCGGGGGTGGACAAGCTGGGCCCGAGCCTGCAGCGGCTGGTGGAGGAAGACCCCGGTCTGCGCCTCACGCGAGACGCGCAGACCGGGGAGGTGATCCTCGAAGGACTCGGCGACGCGCACCTGGAGGTGACAGTCGAGCGGCTGCGGCGGAAGTTCAACGTCGAGGTGGAGCTGAGCCTGCCGCGCGTGCCGTACAGGGAGACAGTCGCGAAGAAGGCGACGGCCGACTACACCCACAAGAAGCAGACGGGGGGCCATGGGCAGTACGCGCGGGTGGCGCTGGAAGTCAACCCGCTGCCGCGCGGGTCGGGGCTCCAGTTCGCCGAGCGAGTCGTGGGCGGGTCGGTGCCGAAGGAGTTCATCCCGGCGGTGGAGAAGGGCGTGGTGGAGACGGCGCGCGAGGGCGTGTTCGCGGGGTACGACCTGACGGACTGCCAGGTCGTTCTGTTCGACGGGAAGCACCATCCCGTGGACTCGAGCGAGATGTCGTTCAAGCTGGCCGCTTCGCAGGCGCTGAAGGAGGCGGCGGCGGGGGCGGCGCCGACGCTGCTCGAGCCCATCATGACGATCAAGGTGTTCGCGCCGGAATCGAACGCGGGCGACGTGGTGAGCGACCTGAACACGAAGCGTGCGAAGATCCACGGGATCAACCCGGACGCGGGGATGAGCGTGATCGAGGCGGAGGTGCCGCTCGCCGAGGTGCAGCGCTATGCTCAGGACCTGCGCTCCATCACGCAGGGCCGGGGGGCGTTCGAACTCGCCTTCGACCACTATGGCGAAGTGCCGGGGAACATCGCGCAGAAGGTGATTGCCGAGCACAAGAAGGCGCTGGAGGAGGCCCGGGCCTAGCGGGCGAATCGCCGACGGCCCCGCCGGAGTGCGGCGCAGCAGCTGGCTGGAGGGCGCGAGGCGGTAGCGGCCGACCAAGGTGTCCCCGCTGTCCGACGGATGAGCGGCCGGGGTGGGTCAGGCTTCGGTGACGGTCACGTTGGTGATGCTGACCGGGTCGGCGGGCCTGTCCTGGGGGCCCGTCTTCGCGGTGGCAATCTGGTCGAGGACGTCCTCGCCGGCCGTGAGCTTGCCGAAGACGGTGTAGTTGGGCGGCAGCGGGTAGTCGGCGTGCATGATGAAGAACTGGCTGCCGTTGGTGTTGGGGCCGGCGTTGGCCATGGCGAGGGTGCCGCGCAGGTACTGGCGCCGCACAGGCTCGTCGTCGAAGCGGTAGCCGGGACCGCCACGGCCAGTGCCGGTGGGGTCGCCGCCCTGGATCATGAAGCCCTTGATGACGCGGTGGAAGATGACGCCGTCGTAGAAGCCGTCGCCAGCGAGGAAGACGAAGTTGTTGACAGTCGCCGGTGCCTCGTCGGGGAAGAGCTCGGCGGTCATCGTGCCAGCGCTCGTGGTAATGGCGGCGGTGTAACGCCGGGCCGGGTCGACGGTCATGGCGGGCGGGGCGGGATAGGACTTCACGGGCACTCCATTCGCAGAGGTGGTCGTCCCAGCGTAGCGCACGGCACGCTTGCAGGCGGGAGCACCGTTGTTGTCTGCGAGTTGCCGGAGTTCGGCGCGGACGGCGACAATGGCATTTCGTGAGCGTGCACTGGCGACCCGCCGATGCCTGAGCACCCGGAGCTGCTGCTCGCCGGCGGGTTCGTGTTCGACAGCGAGGGCCGGCGCTTTCGTGCGGGCGTCGACGTCCTCTGCCGGGAAGGGCGGATTGCGGCGGTGGCGGCCGGCGTGGACCGGACGCCGGGCCGGCGGGTGCTCGACTGCGCGGGGTGGTACCTCATTCCTGGCCTGATCGACTGCCACGTGCACCTGACGAGCGCCGGCGAGCCAGACGAGATGACGGCTGGCCAGCGGGAGCCGCTGGCCTCGCGGGCGTGGAAGGCGGCCGCGTACGCGCGCCGGACATTGGCGGCGGGCGTGACGACGGTTCGCGACATGGGTGCGGCCGACCAGCTGAACATCGATCTGGCGCGCGCGATCGAGGCCGGACTGCTGGAAGGGCCGACGGTGCTCGCGACCGGGCTGGGCATAACGATGACCGGCGGACACGGCCACGGCTTCCTCGCCCGCGAGGCGGACGGGCCAGACGAGGTGCGGAAGGCGGTCCGCGAGCAGCTGCGAGCGGGTGCGCAGGCGATCAAGCTGTTCGCCAGCGGCGGCGTGATGACGCCGGGCGTCGATCCGCGCTCGCCGTCGTTCACGGAGGCCGAGCTGGCGGCCGGGGTGGAGGAGGCGCACAAGGCGTTCCGCGTGGTGGGGGCGCACGCCCAGGCGGCGGAGGGGATCAACAACGCTGTCCGGGCCGGGGTCGATTCGATCGAGCACGGGGTCTGGCTGGACGACAAGGCGATCGAGCTCATGTGCGCGCGGCGCACCTACCTGGTGCCGACGTTGACGGCGCCGCACCACATCGCGAAGGGAGGGGCGGATGCGGGGATTCCGGCCTATATGGTGGAGAAGGCGGAGCAGGTGCGGGAGGACCACATCGTGAGCTACCAGCGGGCGCTGCGCGCGGGAGTGCGGGTGGCCATGGGCACCGACCAGGGCACGCCCCTGAACCGCCCTGGCGAAAACGCGCAGGAGGTGCTGCGGATGGCGGAGCACGGGCTGTCGCCGGCGACGGCCATCCTGGCGGCAACCGCGTGGGCGGCCGACCTGCTGCACTTGCCAGCAGGCAGGCTGGCGCCGGGCATGGCCGCGGACGTTGTGGCGCTGGCGACGGACCCGCTGGCAGACCTGGCGGCGATCGCCCGCACGAACGACATTCGCGCCGTAGTCAAGCACGGCGAGACGCTCCGGGGAGCGCGAGGAGGAAACGGCGATGAGTGACCTGCAGAAGCGGATTGGCCGTGTCCAGCGGCGCGAAGGACCGCGCATCGGCTTCGGCGCGGTCACGCGGGAGCAGCCGCGGGCGATGCTGCTCGGTGTGTCCGTGGCAGACGCCGAGGCGGCGCGTGCCGCTGTGGCCGCGGGGGCCGACGCGGTCATCGTACGGGGGGACGTGGAGAGCGCGGCCGCGGTCCTGGGCGCCCTGCGCGAGGAAAAGCTCTGTGCGGGCGCACATGTGGAGACGCTCGACGACACTGGCGCGGAGCGGCTGCGCGCGGCGGGCTGCGACTTCGTGGTGAGCACGCTGGAAGGAACGGCAGCGACGGCGGTGGACGCTGACAAGATGGGGCAGGTCCTGGCGATGAGTCCGGACGCCGACGACAACACGCTGCGGGCGGTCGGTTCCCTAGGGCTCGACGCGCTGTTCGTCGATCGGGCCGGCTTGCCCACGACGCTCCGTGGGCAGTTGGAGCTGGTGCGCCTGGCCTCGTTCTCGGGGACGCCACTGCTGGTGACCGTGGCTGCTTCAGCGACGCCAGCGGAGTTGCGCGTGCTGCGCGACTCTGGAGGAGTGATGATCGTGCCCCCGGAGGGCAGCACCGCGGAGGAGTTGCAGGCGCTCGTCGCCAGACTGAAAGCGGTGCCGGCACCGAAGCGCATGCGGCGGGACGGGCAGGAGATGGCGCTGGTACCATCGCTGCCACACGCCGCCCATGAAGACGAGGAAGTGGAGGAACCGGACGAGGACGACTAGGGGCGACTGCCGCTAAGGGAGGTTGGCATGCCGAAGTCGCTGACGTGCGTGAAGACGGGCGAGCACGAGGTCGCCATGGCCGAGGTTTCATACCCGGACGAGCCGGGCCCGGGCCAGGCTCTGATTCGGACCCGGCTGGCCTCCATTTGCGGAAGCGACATCCATATCGTCGACGAGTTGCCGGTGCCGGCCGGGGTGCCGCTGGGGCACGAGGCCGTCGGCACTGTCGTGGCGGTCGGCGCGGGGGTGACGTTCCGGCCCGGAGAGCGCGTGGTGACCAGCTGCCTGCT
>JADLBT010000186.1 GCA_020847555.1 Gemmataceae bacterium | reverse complement strand
GCCGAGCTGCTGCGCGAGCTGGACCGGGTCGAGGGGGTGGACTGGCTCCGCATCCTCTACGCCTACCCGATCCACTTCACCGACGAGCTGATCGAGACGCTCGCGTCGGCCGCGAAGATCATCCCGTACCTTGACATACCGCTGCAGCACATCAACGACCGGCTGCTGCGACGCATGCAGCGGCGCGTCAACCGGGCGCAGACGGAGACGCTGCTCGGCCGGCTGCGGGCGGCGGTCCCGAACCTGACGCTGCGGACGACGTTCATCGTCGGCTTCCCCGGCGAGACCGACGCGGAGTTCGAGGAACTGGTCGAGTTCGTGCAGGGCACGCGCTTCGAGCGGGCCGGCGTTTTCACGTACTCCTTCGAGCCGGGCACGCCGGCCACACGCCTGGACGGACACCTGCCGGAAGAGGTCAAGCAGGAGCGGCGCGACCGCCTGATGCGGGTGCAGCAGGAGGTGGCGCTCGACTGGACCGCCCGCCAGGTGGGCAGGCAGATCGAGGCGATCGTGGACGGCCCCGACCCCGAGGTGCCGGGGCACGTCGTCGCCCGCGGCCACGCCGACGCGCCGGACATCGACTGCGTGGTGCGCGTCAAGGGCAAGGGACTGTGGGCCGGCGACCTGGCGACGGTCAAGGTGACGGGGGCGGACGGCTACGATCTGGTCGGCCGGGCGATCGGCCCGGGGAGGTGAGGCATGGCCACGGCGACCCCAACACGTCCGCACGTCTTCAACCTGCCCAATCAGCTGACCGCCGGGCGGTTCGTGCTCGGCATCGTGCTGTTTGCCCTGATCGAGGTGCGCGAGCTGTGGCTGTGGTGCCTGGTCGTGTTCGCGCTGGCGGCGGTGACGGACTGGCTGGACGGCTACCTGGCGCGCAAGCTGCAGCTCGGCAGCACGCTCGGCCGCAACCTCGATCCGCTGGTGGACAAGGTGGTCGTGTGCGGGGCGTACATCTTTCTGCTGCCGGTGGCCGGCGCGGGACTGGTGCCGTGGATGGTCACGGTGGTGGTGGCGCGCGAGCTGATCATCACCGGGCTGCGCAGCTTCCTGGAGAACCAGGGGGCGACGTTCGGCGCCGACTGGCTCGGCAAGGTCAAGATGGTCCTGCAGTGCGCCGCCCTGATCGCCATCTTCATCGCCCTGGAAGCGCCCGCGTGGGCGCCGGCCGCGGTGCCGGCGCTTGGCTGGATCCGCGACGCACTGATCTGGGCCATGCTCGCCGCCACCGCGTGGAGCGGGCTCGCGTACCTCTGGAAAGCCGCGTCGCTGCTCAGGGCGAATAACCAGTACAGCTGAGAACCCGTAAAGCCCACGGGTGGCGCCCCGTGAGCGTGGTGCTTGACGCTTCGCCCACGGGGCGCAACCCGTGGGCTTTTCAGGAGGCCGTGTCATGCCCGGAGTTGCCATCGTCGGTTGCGGGATGATCGCCCGCTTTCACGTCAAAGCGCTTGCCGAGATCCCCGGCGCGAAGATCGTCGCGCTGGTCGATAGCGAGCTGCCGCGGGCGCGCAAGCTGGCCGACGAACTCGGCCTGGGCGACAACATCTACCCCGACCTGCCGCCGATGCTGGCCCGCAAGGACGTGGACATCGTCATCGTCGCCACCCCGAGCGGCGTCCACATGGAACCTTCCGTGGCCGCCGCCAACGCCGGCAAGCACGTCGTCGTCGAGAAGCCGCTGGAGATCACCCTCGAACGGTGCGACCGCATCATCGAGGCGTGCGACCGCAACAAGGTGAAGCTCTGCACCATCTTCCCGTCCCGCTTCGCCGACGCCAACAGGACGCTCAAGGCAGCGGTGGACGCGGGCCGATTCGGCCGGCTGACGCTGGGCGAAACGACGTGCAAGTGGTGGCGGTCGCAGGCGTATTACGACCAGGGCGGGTGGCGCGGTACGTGGGCGCTGGACGGCGGCGGAGCGCTGATGAACCAGGCGATCCACAACGTCGATCTGCTGCTGTGGATGATGGGGCCGGTGACGCACCTCAGCGGGTTCACCGCCACCCTCGCCCACGAGCGCATCGAGGTCGAGGACACGGCCGTGGCGTGTCTGCGGTTCGCCAACGGCGCGCTGGGCGTGATCCAGGCGACGACGAGCGTCCACCCGGGACTGCCGAAGACGATCGCGATCCACGGCGACCGCGGTACGGCGGTGATCGAGCAGGAGGACGTGCTGCGCTGGGACTTCGAGCCGCAAACGCCGCAGGACGCCGAGGTGAAGGCGCGCTTCGCCCAGAAGGTGGGCGCGTCGGGCGGGGCGAGCGACCCGTCAGCGATCTCGCACGTCTACCACACGCGCCAGCTGACGGACTTCGTGCAGGCGATCGACAGCGGCCGCGCGCCGGCGGTGGACGGCCGCGAAGGGCGCCGGGCGGTCCAGGTCATCCTGAGCGTCTACGAAGCCTCCAGAACGGGGCGCGTCGTGGAGCTGAAGCAGGATTGAACCACAGCGAAGAGAGGCAGCCACAGATGAACGCAGATGAACCCCGATCGGCATCCGCATCTGCGTTCATCTGTGGTCTTCCTGCCTTCTCGGCGTCTCCGTGGTTCGTTTCCCTCTCGTCAAAGGAATGACGCGATGGCCAAGCAGCGTTCCCGTCTCGCCGACTACACCATCTACCTTGTCGTGCGGCTGCTCGTCTGTCTCATCCAGGCGCTGTCCCTGAACGCCGCGCGCAGGACGGCCGGGTTCCTCGCCTGGCTGGCGTACCGGCTCGACCGCCGCCACCGCGAGGTCGCCCTCGACAACCTCCGCCGGGCGTACCCGGGTCGCTACACCGAGGCCGACCTGCACCAACTCGTCCGCGCCGTCTACCGCCACTTCTTCGCCGTCCTGGTCGAGATCGTCCACATCCCACGGCGACTGCACACCGAGAACTGGCGCGATCACATCGAACTGGTCGGCGGGCGCCAGATCGTCGAGTGCCTGCTGTCCGGGCGGCCGCTGCTCATCGTCACCGGCCACTTTGGCAACTGGGAGATGGCCGGGTACGCGCTGGGGCTGCTCGGGTTCCGCACCTACGCCATCGCGCGCACCCTCGACAACCCGTACCTGAACGCCTTCCTGCTCCGCTTCCGCGAGAAGACCGGCCAGACGATCCTCGACAAGGAACGCGACTTTGCCCGCATCGAGGAGGTGCTGCGCGCGGGCGGGGCCATCGCCACGCTGGCCGACCAGGACGCCGGCCAGCGCGGGCAGTTCGTCGAGTTCTTCGGCCGGCCGGCCTCGACCCACAAGGCGGTCGCCCTGCTCGCTCTGGAGCACGGCGCGACGATGGCCGTCACCGGCACCCCGCGCGTCGCCGAGCCGATGGAGTACCAGATCATCACCGCGGACGTCATCCACCCGGAAGAGTACGAGGGCAACGCGGACGCCGTGCGCGGCATCACGCAGCGCTTCACCGCCGCGCTGGAGCGGCTGGTTCGGCTGTTTCCGGAGCAGTATTTCTGGCTGCATCGGCGCTGGAAGCACCAGCCGAAGGCGCGCGGGAAGAAGCTGGCGGCGTGACCGGCTGTTTGGCAAGCCCACAGGTGGCGCCCCGTGGGCGCAGTGCTGGCGACCTGGCCCAGGGGCCGCGATCCCTCCACCGATGCTTGATTTTTGTTGACCTGTCCGTACCCCGTCCTTCATAATAAAATCTATGAACACGACCACGAGTGAGGTCGTCCGCGGGGATCGCGGGCGGGGCGGTTAACGGCCCCGGCCGTAGAGAGTCAGGGAAGATCCGCGCGGTTTGCTGAACCGAGTAATTCTTTCACCGAGGTCCGCCGCTTTCGGGCACACGTGCCAGTTGCCGAAAGCGCTGCCGCGACCAACTCCAACCGCCGGAACAGGGCACCACACCCAACACGCCACGGGTTGCCTATGACGCTTTTCTGGTTGATGTGGGTAGGTCTGGTGCTGGGGGGTCTGATTGCCAGCCTCTGGTATCAGGAGTCGTGGCGCGACTGCTGGTTCCGCCGCGCCGCCCGGCTGCCTGTCCCCGGACAGGACTGCCGGCGTTTCGCGGAATCGGTCGCGCCGCAGCGGGGGAGGGCCGATTTCTGGCCCCCGCCCCGGGTGGTCACCCGTGCGGGGCCACCGCCAGGACGGTCCGCTGGTTAACAGACGCTGCCCCTGAGCCGGGGCCAGCCCGCGCACAACCCACGCGGGCCGGACATGGCGGCCAGGGCGGCGCGCTATTCTCCAAAACGGTTGCGGGTGTTGTTGCAGCGCGAGGATTCCGGAACAACCGTTCCGGATATTACAGAGGGGGACGGGTAGTGGCCGCCCTGCGGCCGCGCCGGACGTGGTCCGTGTGGCCGCGCCGGGTGAGGATTGCGGATTGAGAGAGGAGGGTTGAGGAGCAGCGATGTCCTCGATCCTCTGCCCTCGCTTCGCCGTCCGCCAGCTTGCGTCCCCGGTTGGGAGATCTGAGCCGTCCCGAACCGCGTGGCGGGCCACGGAAGGAGTGGCCTCCATGCCTGAATGCGTGGTTTGGATTTGCCTGGCCGCTCTGGTGGGACTGGGGATCGGGGCGTGGGCGAGTTACAAAATCGTCCGTCACCAGGATCGCCTCAACCTCAACAGTGCCCAGTACAGGGCTGCCGAAGTCGTCGAGCAGGCGAAGAAGGACGCCGAGAATATCCGCAAGGAGGCCGAACTTCGCGCCAAGGACGAACTCTTCCAGAAGCGCGAGGAGTTTAACCGCGAGGCCGAACAAACCCGCGCCGAGCTGCGCGAGCAGGAGCGCCGCCTCGACAAACGCGAGGACAGTCTCGAACAAAAACACCAGACCCAGGTCAAGAAGGAGCGCGTCCTCCAGAACACCGAGCGCAAGCTCCAGGAACGCCGCGAGAACCTCGACCAGCGGCTGAAAGACGCCGAAACTCTCCTCCAGCAGCAGAGCGATAAGCTCCACGAGATCAGTGGCCTGAACCGCCAGGAAGCGGAGCAGATGCTCCTCGAACGGCTCGACCGCGAACTCGCGAACGAGGTCGCCACGCGCATCCAGCGCCACGAGGAGGCGCTGCGCCAGGCCGGCGAGCAGAAGGGCCGCGAAATCCTCGCCACCGCCATCCAGCGCTACGCCGCCGAACACACCGCCGACACGACCGTCAGCACGGTGGACATCCCCAGCGACGACATGAAGGGCCGCATCATCGGCCGCGAGGGCCGCAACATCCGCACCTTCGAGAAGGTCACCGGCGTCGATGTGATCGTGGACGACACGCCCGGCGTCGTCATCGTCAGCGCCTTCGACAACGTCCGCCGCGAGACGGCCAAGCTCGCCCTGACCAGGCTGATTCAGGACGGCCGCATCCACCCGTCGCGCATCGAGGAGGTCGTCAAGGAAACCCAGGAGGAGATGGAGCGGCACATCCTCGAAGTTGGCAAGCAGGCCGTGCAGGAGGCGAACGTCGGCCCGCTCCACGAGAAGATGATGCAACTGCTCGGCCGGCTGAAGTTCCGCACCAGCTACAGCCAGAACGTGCTGCAACACAGCCTGGAGGTGGCCCACCTGTGCGGGCTGATGGCCGACGAGCTGGGGCTGAGCGGCCAGCTGGCCCGGCGGTGCGGGCTGCTGCACGACGTCGGCAAGGCGGCCGACCACGAGATGGAAGGCGGTCACCCGAAGATCGGCGCCGAGCTGGCCAAGCGCTACGGCGAGACGAGCAGGGAAGTGCTCCACGCCATCGCCGGCCACCACGACGACGTGACCATCGACCACGTCTACACCGTTCTCGTCGCCGCCGCCGACGCGATCAGCGCGGCGCGGCCCGGCGCTCGCCGCGAGACGCTGGAGAAGTACGTCAAGCGGCTGGAGGAGCTGGAGGCGGTCGCGTCCGGGTTTCCCGGCGTCGAGCACGCCTACGCGATCCAGGCCGGACGCGAGCTGCGCGTGATCGCCAACGCCAACCAGCTGTCCGACGCCGAGTCGCTCAAGGTGTGCCGCGAGATCGCCCGCGCCATCGAGCAGCAGCTCAACTACCCCGGCGAGATCAAGGTGACCGTGGTCCGCGAGACGCGGTCGGTCGAGTACGCGCGCTGAAAGGGGGCAGGAGTCAGCAACGGCAGAAAGCCCACGGGGCGCGCCTCGTGGGGCAAGTTTCCAGTGCTCGACCCACGGGGCGCGTCGCGCTTCGAGGGGATCCTGGGCCGCCACTGCATGCCTGGTTTTCCCTGGACCGTCCCGCGCGGGCGGCGAAGCCGGACTCCAGCCATTGTACCAGGGCACATCAAGCGCGGCAGAAAGATCCCGGGGCTGTCGGGTCGGCGAAGAAATGGATAACGTAGCCGCATCCCCCGGTCTGGCGCGGGCTGCAGGTTCGCGGGCCGGGGCCGCATACTTCGTGACGCTCAGGGAGACCGGACATGGAACAGCCAACCCACAACGACGCCCGAAGCCTCGACCGGCGGGCGCTGCTGCGCGGTGCCGCCGCTCTGCCGCTGGCCTACGCCCTGCACGACGCGCCCGGCCTGGCGGCCCAGCCGCCCCGGGACAGTGCCACTTTCCCCGGCATGATTTCCCGCACGCGCAACCCGGACAACCTCGAATTCCCGTTTTCCACCCTCGACTCGTTCGTCATCCCCACGGATCGCTTCTACATCCGCAGCCACTTCCCGACGCCGACCATCGACATGAAAACCTGGCGTCTGCGCGTCGAGGGCGAGGTCGAGCGGCCGCTGGAGCTGACCCTTGCGGACCTCCGCAAGCTGCCCGAGCGAACGATGACGGCGGTGCTGGAGTGCTCGGGCAACAGCCGCATTTTCGCGATCCCGCGGCTGGCCGGCGTGCTGTGGGAACTCGGGGGCGTGGGCAACGCCGAGTGGACCGGCGTGCCGCTGGCGGCGGTGCTGGAGCGGGCCGGCGTCCGCAAGGGGGCGGTCGAGGTGATTCTCGAAGGGGCGGACACCGGAGAGACGCAGGACTCCCCGAGTCCGTACCGCACGCCCGGACGCATCCACTACGCCCGGAGCCTGCCGCTGGCGAAGGCGCGCCGGCCGGAGGTGATGCTGGCGTATCGGATGAACGGCGCCGACCTGACCCCGTCGCACGGCCACCCGCTGCGGGTCGTGGTTGGGGGGTGGTACGGGATGGCGTCCGTGAAGTGGCTCACCCGGCTGGTCGTCACCGACCGGCCGTTCCAGGGATACTGGCAGACGATGGAGTACGCCTTCTTCGAGCGCCGCCACGGCATACCGGTCCTGGTGCCGGTGACGGAACTGCAGGTGAAGGCGCAGATCGCGCGGCCGGCGCTGCAGGAGGTGGTTCCGGCGAGGCGGCCGTACCGGGTGTTCGGGGCGGCGTGGACGGGCGAGTCGGAGGTGGCCCGGGTCGAGGTGAGCACCGACGGCGGCAAGACGTGGGCCGCGGCCCGGCTGCAAGACCAGGGCGGCCCCTACACCTGGCGCTTCTGGGAGTACACCTGGAAAGCTCCCGCCCCCGGGCGCCACATCCTGATGGCGCGGGCGACCGACAAACGCGGCCGGACGCAGTCGATGCAGCGCGACCACGACCGGCGTAACACGATGATCAGCCACGTCCTCCCGATGGTGGTCGAGGTGCGGTGACAGCGTGTCCTGAAAGCTCACGGGGAACGACTCGTGGGCGGTTTTCTTGCAGGCTCGGCCCACGGGGAACGCCCCGTGGGCTTTTCTCTGTCCCCCTGTCACTTTGTCCTTCCCCGCGCCGGGGGGAGCAGGGTAGAGTGATGTTCAGCTGCTTCGAGCTGTTGGGAAGCGGACCACCCGCGGAGGGCCGTCATGTCTGTCGCTCAGATGCCGCTGGTCGTGCTGTCGCTCTGCCTGACCGGCCTGCCCGCTCCGTCCGCAGAGGAAGCCGCCGTCGCCGCGGACGAGGCCTTCCTGAAGGGGCTGGGACTCGGCACCGACGGCCCCGCCCTGCTGGACTACTTCCGGAAAAACACGCTTGACGCACAGCAGCGGGGCCGGCTGGAAGACCTGGTCAGGCAACTGGGCGAACCGTCGTTCCGGGTCCGCGAGAAGGCGTCCGCCGAGCTGACACGCCTGGGCCGCGTCGCCCTGCCGGCGCTCCGCCGCGCCGCGATCGACGCCGACAGGGAGCGGGCACGCCGCGCCGAGCGCTGCCTTCGGGCGGTCGAAACGACCTGGGGGACGAACGTCCCGCTGGCGGCTGCCCGCCTCCTGGCTCACCGCGCGCCGGCCGGGGCGCTGGGCGTCCTGATCGCGTACCTCCCCGCCACCGATGACCTGCTCCTGGACGACAGCCTTCTGGGGGCCGTGCAGCAACTTGGGCTACGCGACGGGCAGGCCGACTCGCTGCTGGTGAAGGCCCTCACCGACAGGAACGTCGCGGTACGGCAGGCCGCCGTCTGGGTCGTCGGCCGCACCACCAGCGCCGGGCAGCGGATGGCGGCGCGGCCTCTTCTGAAGGACGCCGACCCGGGGGTGCGTCTCCGCGCGGCCCAGGCGCTGCTGGCCGGCAAGGATAAGGAGGCGGCGCCGGCCCTGGTGAGGCTGCTCGGCGACGCCCCCCTGGAGGTGGCACGCCACGCCGAGGATTTGCTCTACCGCCTGGCCGGTGAACGTGCCCCAGCGGTGTCGTTCGGACTGGACGACGCCAGCCGCCGCAGGTGCCAGGAGAGTTGGGAGCGGTGGTGGCGCGACCACGGGGCGACCCTCGACCTGGCGAAGTTTGAAGCCGACCCAGCCGCCCTGGGATACACGATGATCTGCGTGGCCGGCGCCGGCGGCAACAACGCCGGCAAGGTGTGGGAAACCGGGCGCGACGGCAAGGTGCGCTGGGAGGTCGGCGGCCTGCAATTCCCGGTGGAGGCGGAGATCCTCCCGGGCAACCGCGTGCTGATCGGCGAGCAGGGGGCGCGGCGCGTCACCGAGCGCGATTTCGCCGGCAAGATCCTCTGGGAACACCAGGTCATCGACGGCCTCGTCGGCTGCCAGCGCCTGCCCAACGGCAACACCTTCATCGTGACCCATCGGCGGATCTTCGAGGTTGATGCCAAGGGGAAGGAGAGCAAGACGCACCTCACCCCGAACGAAACCCTCTGGTCCGGCCAGAAACTCCCCAACGGGAACATCCTCTACCTCGGATCGCGCCAGATCCTCACGGAACTGGATGGACGCGGCCAGGTCGTTCGCAGCTGGAAGGTCGATATCAGCGGTATCGGCCTGGTCCGGGCGACGGTGGTGCCGGGGGGCGTCCTGATCGGCGAGCGCAACCGCGTCGTTCAGTACAACCACAAGGGCGAGGTGGTCTGGCAGTCGTCCGCCGGCAGCGCGGCCACCTCGGCGGTACGCCTGCCGAACGGCAATGTCCTGGTCTGCTGTTACATTGGCAGCCGGGTGGTGGAGGTGGACCGGAACGGCAACCTCGTCTCGCAGCAGTCGGTCGTCGGCTCGCCGCTGCGCATTCGCCGGCGCTGAGCGCAAGCCAAGGACTGGCTGGCCAAACGCCCTGACGCTTGCGGCTCGTCGGCGTCAGGGCGTTTGGTCCGCTAGCTCTTACCAATTCAGTACCGCCAGGAGCAGGCCGCGGCCCCCAAGTGCCAGGGCCAGCGCCAGCCACGACGCCACCAGCATGAGACGGATACCCAGACGCACCCGGACCGCACTCAGCGGTTCGAGTGCCTCGCCCAGGTAAGGCTTGCGCGACGCCACACCACCGTAGGCGCTCGCCCCTCCCAGCCGTACCCCGAGCGCGCCCGCCAGCGCCGCCTCGCCCCACGCGGAGTTCGGACTCGGGTGCTGCCGCCCGTCGCGCCAGCCGGTGCGCAGCGCCTGTCCGCTTCGCCCGCCCGCCAGCAGCGCCGCCAGCGCCAGCAGCAGCCACGTCAGCCGCGCCGGGACGAGGTTCGCGATATCGTCCGCCCGCGCCGACGCCCACCCGAAGCGCCGGTAACGCTCGTTTCGGTAGCCGACCATGCTGTCGAGCGTGTTCACTGCCTTGTACGCCCACAGACCGATCGGTCCGGCCAAGGCCGCGTAGAAAAGCGGCGCGACCACAGCATCGTTCGTGTTCTCGCCGACCGTTTCGACGCACGCCCGATAGATCGCTTCCAGCGGCAGGCCAGCCGTGTCGCGTCCGACGATCTCGCCCAGCCGGCGCCGGGCCTCGTTCCAGTCGCCCGCCTCGCAGGCACCGAGGACGCGCTGCGTGTGCCGCGCCAGCCCACGCGCCGCCAGTCCGTAGTAGACCAGGACCGTCGCGGCAGCGAAGCGCGCCCACGGCCCTCCGTACCCCGCCAGGCCAAGGCCCAGCCACACGGCCCCGCCGGCCGCCACGGTGATGAGCACGAGCAACACCACTCCGCCGAGTCGTTCGGGTAGCAGTCGCCGCAGCGCAATCTCCAGGCCGTGAGTGAGCGCGCCGAGCCAGCGCACCGGGTGGACCCGCGACGGCGGATCGCCGAGCAACTGGTCGAGTACGAATCCGGCCGCCAGGGGGCCGAGGTGTTGCATCCACCATTCAGTCACCATCACCATCCCTGGGGCGCCCGCGCCCCCGCACCGACGTCCGTTGCCAACCACCGTCGCGCCCTGCATCCTGGTCCATCATGAATCCTCCCACGCCTTACGTTACCCGTGGGCTTTGGGTGCTCCACTCCCCAATCCGCAGCCGCTGGCGTCTCGTCTAAACATCAGGTAAGATAGGCTTCTCCTCCCTGAGCGGTCTTATCAAGAAAGGATCACGCGATGCGACCTCCTCCCTCCCCGCGATGGCTG
>JADLBT010000185.1 GCA_020847555.1 Gemmataceae bacterium | reverse complement strand
GCACCTCGCCGCCGACACCCGCCACGGCGCACTGCCGCACCTCGGCGGGCGCGTACAGGCAGACGACGCCGTCGGTCGCCCCCTGGCGCACCATCTCCGCGAGGATCACCGTCGAATCCCCGGCCGAGCCGCCGCCGACGTTGTCGCCCGTCTCCACCAGCACGACGGGCAACTCGGCCGCCGCGAGCGCACGCGCGACCGCCTCGGCCGCGTCGGGCAACCGGGCGACCATCCGGTCGCGCGCGTCCCATAACTTACCGGCGAGGCGGTCGGCCTCGCCCCGGGCCAGGTCGTGGTCGCCGTCGCCGACGACGACCACGGACGGCCCCATCTGCGGCACGTCGGCATAGGCGAACCCGGGCAGCAGGTTGACGCGCAGGATGCGCGGGTCGCGCTCCAGTGCCTCCGCCTCCGCCATGAAAGAACGCAGCGGCTCCTCGGACGTGTCGTGGACCATGATGTTGACGATCATCGGCGGTTTGGCCAGCGCCTGCCGCGGTCGGACCTCGCCGCGCAACGTCGCGCGCAGGATGGCCGCGGCCCGGTGTCCGCAGGCACGCTGATCGACGTGCGGGCAGGTGCGGTACGCCACGGTCGCATCGCTGCCGTCGATCAGACGCGGCGACAGGTTGCCGTGCAGGTCGAGCGTGACGACGAGCGGGAAGTCGCGCCCGAGCGCCTGCCGCAGCCGGGCGACAACCTCTCCGTCGGCGTCGAGGTGGGACTCCGCCACCATCGCGCCGTGCAGCGCCAGCAGCAGGCCGTCCGGGCGATCGTGCCGCAGCCGGTCGATCAGGTGGCCGGTGATCTCGTCGAGGACGGCGTCGGCCACCGGGCCAGAGGGCGTGGCCCAGGCCATGACGAGGGGGAGGGCCTCGTCCCCGCCCTCCTCGACCCCGGCGATGAACCCGCCGACCTCGTGATGCGCGTGCCGCCACTCGTCGAGCAGGGCCGGGCCGAAGATGAGGCTCTGGGCGGCGAACGCGGCCCGGTCGGTGCGGGTCGGGTTGAACGTGTTCGACTCGTGCATGAACCCGGCGACGGCAATGCGCATGGTGGTCCCCTTTCGTCGGACGATCCTGTCGGCTACGCTAACGGACATGCTCCGGTTTGGCTACAACACCAACGGGTTCGCGCACCACCGGCTCGAAGACGCCCTCGTCATTCTCGCCGAGCTGGGCTACCGCAGCGTCGCGATCACCCTCGACCACCACGCCCTCAACCCGTTCGATCCGGGGTTGCCCCGGCAGCTAGCCGCCGTCAAGGATCTCCTCCGGCGGCTAAAGCTCCGGTCGGTGATCGAAACCGGCGCCCGTTTCCTCCTCGACCCGCGCCGCAAGCACCAGCCGACGCTGGTCACGCCGACCGCCCGCGGGTGGCAGGACCGGCTCGACTTCCTGTGCCGGGCCATCGACATCGCCCGCGAACTCGGGTCCGACGCCGTCAGCTTCTGGTCCGGGACGTCACTCACCGACGACGTGTCGTCCCTGCTGATGCGGCGGCTGCTCAGGGCGTGCGGCCGACTGTGCCGTTACGCGGACAGGCAGGGCGTGCGCCTCGCGTTCGAGCCGGAGCCGGGCATGTACATCGACACGATGCAGATGTACGGCCGCCTGCACCGCCGGGTCAAGCACCCGCGCTTCGGGCTGACGCTCGACATCGGCCATCTGCACTGCCTCGGCGAAACCCCGATCGCGGACCACATCCGCCAGTGGCGCGACGTGCTGTGGAATGTCCACATCGAGGACATGCGGCGCGGCGTCCACGATCACCTGATGTTTGGCGAGGGGGAGATCGACTTCGGCCCGGTGCTGCGGGCGCTGGAGGAGGTCGGCTACGCGGGCGGGATCCACGTCGAGCTGAGCCGGCACAGTCACAACGCGGTCGAGACGGCGCGGCGGGCGCTGGCGTTCCTGCAAGCCGCGCGGTAGCCCGGATCCTGGAAGTGGAAACGCAAGACCCCGGGCCGGCGCGAGGAGGCGCTGACCCGGGGTCCGGTGGATGGCCGGTAACGGCTCAGTCGCGGAAGATCGTGTGACAGCCGTTGCAGGCGTTGTTGACCTTCGTCGCCGCCGCCTTGACGTCGGCCGCCTTCATCCCCTTGGCCGCCGCCGCCAACTCCTTGCTGCCGTCGCGCATGGCCACGGAGAACTCGCTCCACTTCGCCTTCGTCTTCTTGCCCATGTCCTTGGCGGGCGCCTTGGCGAGGGTGGCCTCGGCGACGGCGGCCGTCATCCATGCCGCCTCCTCGAGATTCTTCGCCTCCTTGGTCAGCGCACCGGGGGTGATCCCATCGCGCTCGATCGCGTTCAGCTTCAGCTCGATGCCGTCGGGGACGACCACGCCCGCCTTCTCGCCGACGCCCAGCCCCTTCTTGGTCCGGAGCTTGAACGCATACATGATGTCGAGCAGTTCCTCGGTCTTCTTCGCGAGGGCCTGGCCCTCCTTGCTAGCCGTGGCGCTGTCCCCCTTCTGGAGCGCCTTGGCGATCTTGTCCAGGCCCCCCTTGATGCCCGGATCAATGTCGGCCCGGCTCGGCCCGGCGGACAGGAAGACGCCCAGGGCCGCGATGCCCACCCCAGTTGCCCACGCCACGGCGAGTCTGTTCATCTGTCGTCCTCCACAAGCAGTGACACACAGTCCGCGCCACCGGACCGCTCGGACGCCGCCCGCGCCCGGGCTCCCGCGGCGCTCTTCACTCCGACTCTCAGCTTGAGATGGCATATCTCCCACCAACGACCCAGTCAACCGGGGACCGTCAGCGCTTTTCCACCGCCGCCCCGATTGGGCTGCCGCCGAAAACGATCCGCGAATCCCCGGTCATCCAGCGGATGATCAGCTCCCGATCCACGTCGCTGAGCCGGATAATCCGATCCCGCGGGAAGTCCTTGTCCAGGGCGAGGAATTCGAGCTGGTGGACCTCTGCCCCCGGTCCGTCGAGGCTGCGGAAGGCTGGCATCTGGTTCTTCGCGCCGTACCGGAGCGGGTGGTGCGGAGCCATCACCATCAGCCGGATCCAGTCCTGCGACCCGTAGCCGGTGAAGTCCGGGGCGGTGGGGCTCCCGTGGCGGGTGCCGTCGTGCGTGATGGTGTGGCAGGAGGCGCAGTGGCCGAGGAACTTGTCGAAGGCGATGGCCGCCAGTTTCGGGTTACGTTTGTCCCGCGGCAGGGATTGCTCGCCCAGCCACGCGCTGATCGTGTCGAAGTCAGCCTCTTCTTCCTTGATCTCCTGTTTGGCCTGCTGCGGATCCCTCTTCAGCGTGCGTTCGCGGGCCTTCAGCAGCTTCTTCTTCCAGTTCTGCATGCCGGTCAGTTCGGTCCGGCCGAAGTACTTCGGATCCGCCGGGTTCCGGAGCAGGCCGCGGATCCAGTCCTTCGTGGCGAACCCGTGCAGGTCGCCGGCCGTGAACTTCGGCTTCTTGTTCGCATCCTTGTGGAAGTAATCCAGCCCGGTCGCCGGGTCGTAGTTCCAGCTGTGGCAGACGGCACAGCTCTGCTTGAACAGCATTTCTCCGTGCGTCACCGGGTCGCGCTGGAGCAACACCGCCGCCCCCTCGGCGGGGATGCCGGCCGCGGCCGCCTCGACCGCCCGCCGGGCGTCCCTTTCCGCCTTCTCCATCTGGTGCCGGAATCCCTCGATGTCCGACTGCCTCTTCGCCGCCTTCTCCGGATCTTCGCGCCGTAACTGCTCGTACTGCTCCTCCGCCAGCGCGCGCACCTGGTCCGGCAGGGCGCCGCTCAGCGCGCCGTAGATCAGCATCCCGTTGCCGAGGAAGAGCAGCGCCATCACGACCCCGCCGACCACCGACACGCCGCGGCGGAACCCGCCCTTGCGCAGGATGCCCAGCAGCCCCAGGTAGACGAGGAAAACGCCGCCGGTCGCCGGGATGGCCACGTGGGCGAGATGCGTGAGCAGTGTGCGCCGGCCCGGGTCGGCCATGTCGTCGGCCAGCGCCAGGCACGTCAGGCTGGCGACCGCCGCGAGCAGCCCGACAACGAAGATCACCCCGAGCGCATGCCCCAGCGGACGCAGGCGTCCGTACCCCAGGAACGGCAGCAGAAACAGCAGCACGCCGACCCCGTTTGGGATGAGCACCGTGCCGATGATCATCTCGTCGCCCTGGAAATACTTCAGCAGCTGGAACAGGAACAGAAAGTACCACTCGGGCCGGGCCGGGTAGGAGCCGCCCGGGTCGGCTGGCGCGTCGAGGTTGGCGCCGCGCCCTTCGCGGCCGCCGAGCGCGAACCGCTCCAGTTCCGTCGGCTCGGCTGCCTCCTTCCCCTGGGCGAAGGCCGCCGGTTCGACCGGGTTACTGTGCCCGCCCCAGACGACCAGCCCGAGCATGATGCCGAACACCGCCAGGCACGCGAGCATGTCGCGGAACGCCTGGTCCGGCCAGAACAGCCCCTCGCCCTTGGCGTCCTTCGGGGCCGTCACCCCGTGGCGGCGGAAGACGGCGAGGTGGGCGATCAGCACGACGACGATCAGCGCCGGGATGATGGCGACGTGCAGGGCGTAGAAGCGCGTCAAGGTGGCGTGGCCGTACTCCGGTCCGCCAACCACCGTTCGCCGGAGGAAGTTGCCGAGTCCCGGGAGACTGCCGGCGATGTTCGTCGCGACCTGCGTGGCGAAGTAGCCCTTCTGGTCCCACGGCAGCAGATAGCCGGTCAGGCTCATGCCCAGCACCAGGCCCATGAGGATCAGGCCGAGCCACCAGTTGATCTCGCGTGGCGGCAGGTGCGCCCCGGCGATGACGACCTGCAGCATGTGGAGAGCGAGCAGCACCACCATCGCCTGCGACCCGAAATGGTGCAGCCCGCGAATTAGCCAGCCGAACTCCATCTGGTACTGGATAAAGTAAACGCTGCCCCAGGCGGTGCTGTCGCCCGGGCTGTACGCCGTCATCAGCAAAATGCCGGTCAGCACCTGCAAGGCGAAGACGAACGCCAGGCAGCTGCCCCAGACGTAACGCCATTTGGCGCCGCCGGGGATGTGCTCCAGCAGCATCGTCTCCATCAACTTGCGGTAGCCGGTCCGGTGGTTGAGCCACTCGCACAGTCGGTTGAGCACGGCGGATCCTCGGCAAGGGGGGACTGCTTGTACGGCTGGCGCGATCCGTGCGCGGGCGGCGCAGGGCGCGGGGCGGGCGGACGCGGTCAGGCGAGGTCTTCTTTCTCGGGCTGGTTCGTCTTGAACTTGCGGAACTGCACCAGGATGTTGAAGTCCGGGTCGCCGTCGGGGGTTCCCGGGATGCGCTCCAGCTTCGGGTTCGGCTCGGGCGACGCGGGATCCTTGAGGTTGTCCATGTCGCGCGGGGCCGGGTTGTTGGTGGGATCGACGCGCTGGCCCTGCAGCGTGAAGCGGCCGCCGTGGCAGGGGCAGAGGAACTGCGTGCCGGTATAGTTGATCGAGCAGCCAAGGTGCGGGCACTGGGCGGTGAAGGCCTCCACCCGCGGGGACTCTGCGCCGGTCGATCGGCGGACCAGCCAGACGCGGCCGACCACCACGTCGGGGTGGACCGTCCAGGCGTCCTGCACCGATTCGCGGATCACCACCTCCGTGGGCACGCCCGGAACGAGATCCTTGTAGCGGGCGACCGACCGATAGCCGCGCTCGCGGGTGGGGCGGTTGCGCGGATCGATCAGATAGATGAGGGCCGGGATGCCGAGGACGGCACCGAAGACCGCCCCCATGCCGTGGACCGCCCAGCGCAGGAAAGTGCGGCGCTCCATTGAGGGGTTAACTCCGTGGGGTATGGCGGGACGAGTCTTGCGGAAAGCACCGGGCGGGGCTCTTCGCCTGGTGGGACGGCGCCTGAGCCGCCGTTGATAGTTACGTCTGGTTTTTCATCCTACAGCCGCGAGGGCGGATGTCAATCAAGGGGCGGCTCAACCCTTCCCCGGGACAGGAGGTGAGGAGTAAGGAGGGGAGGAGGGAAAGCCCAGGTGCGGCGGCACGTGGGTCGAGTCTCCAGCGATACGCCCACGGGCCGCCGCCCGTGCGCTTTAGCTCTTTCTCTCCTCACTCCTTCCTTCCCTGACAGGGAAGGGAACCCGGGGGGTTAGGCTTCCGCCCCCAGCGCGGCCCGTACCGCCTCCATCACGCGGGCGCGGGCCTCGGGGAGCGTCGTCTGGAGGGTTGCGCCCGACGCCAGCCGGTGTCCGCCGCCGCCAAACTGTTCCGCGACCCTCGACACGTCCACCCGGCTGCGCGCGCGGAAGCTCACTTTCACTCCGCCGGCCGGTTGCTCCATGAACAGCAGCGCCACTTCCACCCCGGCCAGGCTGCGCGGGTAGTTGATCAACTCCTCCGTGTCCTGCGGAATGGCGCCGGTGGCGGCGTAGTCCTCGCGCCGGACCTCGGTGTACGCCAGCTGGCCGTCGGTGCTGATCTGCAGCCGGTCCAGCACCAGGCCCATCAGCCGCAGCCGCGGCAGGGTGTTCCGCTCGTACAGCTGCTCGTACAGCAGCGTCGGCCGCGCCCCGGCGCGGACCAGATCCTCGGCCAGGGCGAACGTCGCGGCGGTCGTGTTGCTGTGGCGGAACCAGCCGGTGTCGGTCCCGACAGCCGCGAACAGGAACTCCGCCGCCTCCGGCGACAGCGCCACCCCGAGCGCCTGGGCCGCCTCGTACACCAGCCGTCCGGTCGCCTCGGCCGTTGTGTCCACGAGTTGCAGAGCGCCCAGGTCGTCCTGCGAGAGGTGGTGGTCGATCACCACCTTCGGGACCGTCAGGGTGTCGAGGAAGGCGGCGAAGTCGCCGAGCTGATTGCGGGTGCCGGTGTCGAGGATGACGATCACGTCCACGTCGCGCCAGGCGTCTCCGGGCTTGACGAACTGCTCGATGCAGCGCCCCGGGTCCATGAAGTCGTAGCGCGGCGGCCAGGTACTGGAGATCACCAGGCGCGTCTCCTTGCCGAGGCGCCGCAGTACGTCGTCCAGGCCGAGCTGCGACCCGAGCCCGTCCGGGTCGGGGCGAACGTGGGTGGTCAGGAGGAAGCGCTGGTGACGCTGAACGAGGGCGACGAACGGAGCCCAGTCGATCGGCATGGCCGGCCTTTCATTGGGTGGTGGCACAAAGGGCTATTATAACGGCGCGACGGGGGCGGGCAAAGCGGGGCGCAGGTCCGCTCCCCGCAAGCGTAGCACACGGCGGGTTGACCGGCGCCCGGCCGCAACCTACGCTTGCGGCGCAGGATCTTCCCGGCCCGCCCGTGCCGCCGGGAAAGACCTGCCCGTTGCCGGAACCCGGACGAAGAGGGCGCCATGATTACTCCATCCACCTGTGCCCATCCTGCCGCCGCGCCGGCCGCCCTGCCCGACCGCCGGGCGACGGTCCGCCACGCCTGCAACCTGGAAGGGCTGTCCCGCCCGGTTGAGCAGCCGGACGCCATTTGCTGGGGCGCCACGGTGCGCGACCTGTCGTGCGGCGGCCTGGGGCTGGTCGTCGGCTACCCGTTCCGGGCCGGCACCTTCCTCGCTATCGACCTGCGCACGACTCAGGGGGCACCCCGCACGTTCCTGACGCGGATCGTCCACGTCCGCGATCAGGCGGACGGCACCTGGCTCGTCGGCTGCGAGTTCGCCCGCCCGCTGGCCCCCGGCCAGCTGGACGAGCTGCTCTGACCGCGGATTCTGGCGGACACCCCGCCTCCTTGAAGCAGGCTCTGTTGCTCCAGGGAACGCCCTGGTATAACAGAAGCGTGGCCCGTCTGCGCCCGTGCCGAGGCTCCGTCTGCAGCGCCGAGGACGTTATGCAATCGCAGTTTGACGTCACCTCCTTCGTCCCCGCTTCAGTCCCAGGTCAGATCGAGCCGAGCCCGGCCCTGAGCGACCTGCTCCGGCAGATTCTCGAGGTCCAGCGCGAGCAGTTGGCCCACATGCAGGCCACAGCCGCCGCCCACGACGCCTCCGCCCGCTGGCGCGCCCTGCTGAACCGCTGGCGTCAGGATTTCCCGACTCTCTCCGATTCCTGCCGAGAGGCGCTGCCGGTCCTCGAACGGGCATACGGGTCCATCGTGGCGTCCCTCGCGGAGGAGCTGCGCCAGAACGAGGACGCGCTGGAAAGCGAGTTTGCGCTGCAGGACTTCCTCGACCGCTACGGCCTGCGCCTGGGTCAGATGGGCAACATCATCAACCTGGTGGCGCCGCTGGCCGAGGCCGGGCAGCAGAACGAGCCGTCCTGACCTTGCCCCGTTCGCCCGGTCGGCCGGCGTGCGAGTCCGGGGTTGCACCCGGTCCCGTGCCGGCGTATGAGGACGGCCTTGACCTGCCCCCAGGGAGGCCCGTCCATGCTCCACACCCCTTCCGCCACGTCGATCCTGACGGCCGTCGTGGTCCTGGCAAGCGCTGGCGGTGCCGGCGCACAGCAGCCGGCGGGGCCGACGCCGGTCCCCGTCGTACCCGTCCCGGTGGTCCCGGGTCCGGGTTCCGCGCCGACGGTCCCGCCGGTCCCGGTGCCTCCGCCAGGGCCGCCGCCCGGGGGCACGGTCTGGCAGCCGGCGGCACCCCTCGCCCCTCCGCCCGGACTGGCCCCGCCCCCGCCGGGCGGCGTGTTCCTGCCGCCGCGACCGGGACTGCCCGCCGCTCCGGGGTGTCCGCCGCCGGGCTTCTTCGGGGCGCTGGAAATCGGCGTGCTCTCCCCGCGCTTCACCAACGGCCTGGTCGCACCTGTTTCCGTCGGCGGGGTCACTCAGCCGGTCGGCGTTCCGGGCGCCGACCTGGACTGGACCGGCTCCCCGCGCGTCGAGATCGGCTACCGGCTGCCGGACAGCATGGGCGAGCTGCTCGCGTCGTATCGGTCGGTCGTTTCGGAGGGAACCGCGACGTTCCCGAACTACGACGTCCTCGGCGCGGGGTTCGCGCGCAGCCGCTTGAACGTCAACGAGGTCGATCTCGACTACAACAGCGGCCCGTCCGTGGTGGCGCCGTGCTGGGATCTCTCGTGGCGGTTCGGGGTACGGGTCGCGGCCGCATACTGGGACACGCGGGTGCAGGGGAACTTTCTGGAGCAGCGCGTCAGCAACAACTTCGTCGGCGCCGGCCCTCGCTTCGGGCTGGAGGCGACGCGCCAGCTCGACGTGTTTCCCGGGCTGGCCGCCTTCGCCCGCCTGGACGGGTCATTTGTCATCGGCGGCGTGAGCCAGAGTTTCGAGGAGGTGCAGAGGTTGCCCGGCGGCGCCCACGTCGGCGGGGCGACGGACGTGACCTCGACCCGATTGGTGCCGATGCTCGATTTCCAGACGGGCGTCAGCTACACGCCGCAGGTGACGGGGCGCTGGCTGCGATTCTCGCTCGGCTACCTGTTCCAGCAGTGGTGGGGCGTGGGGAACGCCGGCAACTCGCACGCCGACCTGAACCTCCAGGGCATCTTCTTCCGCGGGGAGTTCAACTTCTAGCGGGTCATTGCAGGTCGGGGATGGACCAGCCGCGCGCCGGCGCGCGGTTCTGACCGCGCGCCGGCCCTCGCGGCTGATAATAGCACGGGCGCGCGGTCGCCCCGGGGCGCTGGCGGAGCCGCCGCGGTTCTTCCTCACCGGGCGACGTCCTTGAGCAGGTCGAGCAACGTGTCGGTGATGCGCCGCGACGCATTCGCCTCGAGGTAGCTCGACCGGGCCCGCCACGTCTCGTACCCGCCGAGCTGGTGGTGCTCCGGCGTCGGCAGGTAGCCGTTGTATCCGTTGGCCAGCTCGATGGTGAACGTCGGTCGGAGCGGGCTCTTCTTCTTGAGTTCCAGCCCGATCTCGACGAACACCTCGCACGGGATGGCGGTGATGCCCACCGCGCCCACACGGATGGCCTGCAGCCGCACCGGCACGCGGGCCGGGTACTTCGCCAGCAGGGTCGTCTCGCGGGCGTAGACTTCCGGCAGGGTCGTCAGCACCTTCTTGTCCTTCGCCTTCGCCTCTTCGAGGGTCGCGCGCGCCTTCGCCACGTCCTGCTCGGTCGGCAGGCGCACGCCCAGCTCGATGTCCTTCTCGGCCACCGCGAGCTTCACCCAGTCCCGGTACTTGATCGTCTGGTACGCCTTGTGGGCGGCCCGGGCGACGCTGTCGGCGACGAGTCGGCACTGCTCATACGGCTGCTTCCTGCCCGGGGCCGCGGCCCCATAGTTGACGTTGTTAATGTTGCCGCTGGTTCCGTTCGACATGATGCCGACGAACGCTGGCGACGTCTTCTCGCCTCCGACCAGCTGCGTGATCCGCTCCGCGAACGCCCCATAGTAGTCGGCGGACAGGGCCGGGACGCCGCCGACGTAGTGGAGGGAGTAGTTCGCCAGCAGCGCGATCGGCCGGCCCTCCGGGCTCTGCACCGCCAGGACCGGCACCTCCGGGTCGATCGGGCCAGCCGGCCTGGCCAGCCCGGGGTTGAGGTATCCGGGGTTCATCTGGACCTTGTCGGTGGTGCCGCCGAACGGGTCGGTGCGGACGGTGCCGGGCTTCATGAACCAGCGACGGTTGAAGACCTGCGTCGGATCCTGGCCGGCCGTCCACCCGATCCGGGCCGGGGCGAGGTTGGCGACGGCGCGCTCGATCCCCCTGGCGATCTGCTGGGGCAGGTACTTGACGTAGTCGGAGTCGGGGTCGCTCTGGAAGACGCCCGTGACGGTCGGAGCGGTGTGCGTGTGTGTCGCCGAGATGAGGATATGGTCCTTGCGGATGCCGGTCGCGCGGTTCGCCAGGTCGCGAGCCTCGTTGACGATCGCGCGCGGGATCATGCAGCTGTCGCAGACGACGAACGCCACCCGCGTCGTGCCGTCGTCGAGGACCAGGCAGCGAGCGTGCAGCCGGTCGTGGGCGGCCTTCGCCTGGCGGTCCTGCATGCCGCCGTTGACCGAAATGGGCCACTTGACCGGGGTGATGTCCTGGGCGAAGGCGCCCGCGCGAAACACCTTCCTGTCTCCGGCGGAGGCGGCATCGCCGGGTAGTTTGCCAAGCAGGCCGGCAACGGCAAGGGAGAGCAGGATGGCGAGGCAAAGTCGGCGTGTGCGAATCATGAGGCAGGTACTCCGTGGGGCGCCCGGGCGATGCCGCCCATCGTAGGGTACGCGGCCACGACCCGCAAGCCCCTGGAGCGAGGGGAGTGGGGGTGGGGAGGTAAAGTCCACGGGCTGCGCCCCGTGGGGGAAGCGCTGGGGATCTGGTCCACGGGACGTAGCCCGTGGCCTTTAACTCCCTCTCTTTCTTCCCCACGTCCCACACTCCGGGGCAGCTTGGCGAACTGCGGCCTCTGCGATAGATCATGCCCCGGGTCCGCCCGCCGTTTCGCCCAGCCACGGAGTACTCGACCGCCGTGACGCGGCCGCGCCGGCGGGCAGGTACAATGGGAGTGTACCGGACCGAGGGCCGTTCACTCGATGGGAAAGGTATGCTCTTCTCCTGGCTCCGCAAGCGCCGCCGCCGCCGACTCCTCGCCGAGCCGTTCCCGGCCGCGTGGCAGTCGTACCTGGAGGACAACTTCGCGCACTACCGCCTGCTGACCGAGGCGGAGCGGGCGACGCTGCACAACGACCTGCGCGTCGTCGTCGCGGAGAAGGAGTGGGAGGGCTGCCGCGGGCAGGAAATGACGGACGAGGTCAAGGTCACGATCGCGGCCCAGGCGTGCCTGCTGGTGCTGGCCCGGCCGCACAACTACTTCGTCCGGGTGGTGTCCATCCTCGTTTATCCGCGGTCGTTCCGCATCCCCGGTCACGAGGTTCTCGGCAATGTCGTCCTGGAGGGCGACATGGGGGCGGACGGCCAGGCCGACCGGACGACGGTCGTGCTGTCCTGGGAAGACGTGGTGGAGGACGGGCGGCGGCCGCGCCGCGGGCGCAACGTCGTTTATCACGAATTCGCCCACCAGCTCGACTTCGAGGACGGGGAGATCAACGGCGCCCCGCACCTGGACACGCCGGACCTCGCCAGGCGCTGGCAGACGGTGATGACGGGCGAGTACAACCGGCTGTGCGAGGCGATCGACACCGGCGAGGAGGTGCTGCTGGACGAGTACGCTGCCACCGATCCAGGCGAGTTCTTTGCCGTCGCGACCGAGTATTTCTTCTCCACGCCGCGGCGGTTGCAACACTACCACCCGGAGCTGTACGATCTGTTCCGCGACTACTACCGCCAGGATCCGGCCGCCCGCCACGGCCGCGGCGAGTGGGGCTGAGCCGCCGCTCTCCTCCTGCTCGCGCTTCAGCGCCCGGCGTAGGTGCCGGCGGTGTCGGCCGCGCTGGCCGCCGCGTCCTGGCCCCACCGCGTCTGTAGCTCGGCGAAACCCTGGATCTGGTAGTGGGCGCGCAGGGCCGGCTCGTACCCCTGGCGCAGGCCGTCGCGCAGGAACTGGGCGAACACGCGCGGGCCGCGCAGCCGCGCCAGGTACTCGACCAGCGACACGCTCTGGGCGTAGAAGGCGTTGATCTTCTGTGCCCTGGGGTAGTCCTCCAGCTGCATCAGCTCGCGCACCTCGAACAGCTCGCGGTCGCGCTGGCACCGCGCCACCTCCCGGCGGAACCGCTCGACGCGCTGCGGCGGCTCGGTCAGCACCGCCATGCCCTCGTCGGCCCAGCGCGGCAGCCGCTGCCCGCCGAACTGGCTGGCCAGGACGACGTGCGCCGTCTCATGCGGCAGGACGTGAGTGACCAGGGCGTCCGCGTTCGTGCAGTGGACCTCGATGCGCCGTTTGACGACCCGGCCGGCCGATGGATCCAGCTCGATGCGCGAGTGCCCGGGGGAGTCGATCTGCTGCACCCCCGTCTGCCGGCGGTACTCCTCGGCCGTGGCGTGAACGACGACCTCGCACTTGGGCGTCCACGCCTCCCCGTCGGTGCTGAACCACTTCCGGGAGACTTCCACGCGCGTTCGCTCGGCGACCCGGGCCAGCCGGTCGGCGAACTCGCGCGGCTGCTTGTGGAAGATGCGGAAGTGGGTCGTCTCGGCCAGGTGCCATCCGCCGGTGGACGGCTGGTGCTGGACCGCCACGTCCGACACGGGGGCGCCGCCCGCCCCGCCGGCCGCGGCCTTCCGCTCCTCGATCTTGCCGAGGAGCCACTGCCCGGGTCGGGTCAGCTTCGGCTCCAGCGTCATCGCCTGCTGGACTTCCTTCTCCAGGTCCGCCCACGAGCAGCCGTTCGGCCCGCTGTTGTTGATCTGCTCGACGACGTGCTGCAGCTTGCAGTACGCCCAGCGGTCGCGGCATCCATCCGTCGTTCGCTCGTCGGCGCGGTGGGCCTGGTCGTAGAGCCGTCGCGCTTCCGACCAGCGCTTGTTCGCGTACTCCTCTTCGGCCCGCGCCAGCAGTCCCTCGGCCGCGCGGGACGATCCGCTCGCGGGGAGCGGCCCGGCCGGCTGCTGGTTGCCGAGGTCGAACGGATCGGCCTTGCCGCGCGCCACGGTCGGCGTGGAGGCCGACTGGCCGGCCGGTGCCGGTGCTGCGGCAGGCGGGACGGTTGGCGCAGGCTGTGCGCGGCCTCGATTCTCCACGACGGCCGGCGGGCGCGGGCCGGCGGGGGGCGTCTCCAGGCCAGCCGGCTTCCGCCCTGTCGCGAGGCTGCCGTTCTCGATGATGCGCAGCCGCGCCTGGTAGCGCTCCACCAGCTCTTTTTGGTTCTGCACGGACAGCTCGTTCAGGTACGCCCGGTAGGCGTCGCGGAGCACGCCCATGTATTTGCGGTTGACGTTGACATACGGGAGGTTCGCCTCCAGCACCTTGACCGCCTTGGCCGGCTGGCGCTGGAGCAGGTACATCTCGCCCTGGAGCAGGGCGGTCTGGGCCAGCAGGTAATTCTCGATGGTCGCGTCCGGGGTTTTCCCGGGGGGGGTGGCGAGCGTTCGGGGGCCGAGGCAGAGGGCCGCGCAGAACAGCGCCAGCAGG
>JADLBT010000184.1 GCA_020847555.1 Gemmataceae bacterium | reverse complement strand
GCCACCCCTTCGCCGCAGGGGAACGGGTCACGGTGGAACTGCGTGGCAAGGGGCAGGGCAACACCCACTTTCTCGTCGCCGAGGTGATGCATGCCCACCCCCAGCAGGACGGGAACTGGCTGCTGGGCTGCCGCTTCGAGGTGGCGTTGAGCGAGGAAGTGCTGGCCGCCCTGCTCCGGTGATCCCCGCGCCGGTTAAAGCCCACGGGGTGCGTCCCGTGGGCGTAGCGCCGGAGACTTCATCTACGGGACGCCACCCGTGGGCTTTACGGGGCCACGTAGACCGGGCCGTCGAGGGCATCGCGGACCGCGTGAGCCAGGCCGGCCGGGGAGAATGGTTTCTGCAACAACGGAGCGCCTCTGCGACGTACCCCGTGGGGTATCAGCACCTCGTCGGTGTGGCCCGACATGAACAGCACCCGGACGTCCGGCCGCTCCCGGACCAGGCAGTCCGCCAGCTGGGGGCCGTTCACGCCAGGCATGAGGACGTCCGCCAGGAGCAGGTGGACCGGCCCCCGGTGGCGGCCGCCGACGGCCAGCGCGGTTTCGCCATCCTTCGCCTCCAGGACGGTGTAGCCCATCCGCTCCAGCAGTTTGCGCGCGAGGATGCGCAGGCCGTCCTCGTCCTCGGCGACCAGCACCGTTTCCGTGCCGGTCGGCACCGGGCGAGCGGTCGGCCCGGTCGGGGCCGCGGCGACCTCGGCCTCGACCCGAGGGAGGTAGATCCGGAAGGTGGTCCCGCGACCCGGTTCGCTGTGAACGGTGATATGCCCGCCCGACTGCTTGACGATGCCGTACACCGTCGCCAGGCCCAGCCCCGTCCCCTTGCCGGCCTCCTTGGTGGTGAAGAACGGCTCGAAGATGCGGGCCTGGGTCGCCGCATCCATCCCGTGCCCGGTGTCGGTCACCTCCAGCAGGGCGTATGGACCCGGGGCAACGTCCGGGGGCGGGTCGGCGCCCGAGCCGCCCAGTTCCGCGTTCGCCGTCTGGATGGTGACCTCCCCCCCTCGGGGCATGGCATCCCGGGCGTTAACGACGAGGTTGAGCAGGATCTGATCCAGCTGTCCGGGGTCGGCCTTGACCGGGAACAGGTTCGGCTCGAAGGCGTGGCTCAGGTGGACGTCCTCGCCGATCACGCGCTTCAGCATCTTCTCCACGCCCGCGACGGCGGCGTTCAGGTCGAGCACCACCGGCTGCAGCACCTGCTTGCGGCTGAACGCGAGGAGTTGCCCGGTCAGGGCCGCCGCCCGCTCCCCGGCCCGGCGGATCTGGTCCACCATCGCCCGCAGCGCCTCCTGCCGGCCGAGGGCGTTGAGAAGCATCTCGGTGTACCCGTTGATGATCGTCAGAAAGTTGTTGAAGTCGTGCGCGACTCCGCCCGCCAGTCGTCCGATCGCCTCCATCTTTTGCGCCTGCAGCAGTTGCTCCTGGCTGCGCTGCAGTGCTGTCTCCGCCTCCTCGCGCCCGCGCTCCGCCCGATCCTTCTCCTGCTCGATGCGCAGGTTGTCCAGGCTCGTCTCGACCGCCAGCCGGGTCAGCTGCTCGGTCGCGCTCGTCAGCACGGCCGCGTAGTTGTGGCACGGGCCGATCGGGACTTTCAACAGGGCGGCGAACTCCTCGATCCTGGGCGTGAGCGGTTCGAGAAACTGCCCGAGTTCGTCCCGGTCCATCCCGAACCACTGCCCGGCGAGCGTCTGCACCTCGCCCGCGACCTCCGCCGCTTCCGGGGCCAGCTGGAGCGCGGCGACCCGGCCGGCGAAGTGGAGCAGCCGCGCCCGCTCGGGGACCGGGGCCGGCAGGCCGGCCGCCCGGTCCGGATCGTGGTGGCAGGCGATGGCGTCGGTGAGATCGTCGGGCAGGTGCCAGCGCCGTAACAGGTACGCGCCGACCTCCGGGTGGGAAACCTCCAGCAGGCTGCGCTCGATCGCGCATGACTCTCGGGCCAGGACGGCCGGCGGGTGCTGCCACACGCGGGCGTAGTCCCGGGGATAGAGTTCGCTCAGGATGAGTACCCCGAGGTCGCAGAGCAGGCCGGCCACCAGCTCACTTTCCGGCTCCGGCCAGCCCAGCCGAGCAGCGAGTTCCCGCCCCGCAATGGCGGTGGCGACGGACGCCGTCCAGTAGTCCCGGGCCTGCGGGGCGGGTATGTGCCGCTGCAGCGCCGGCAGCGACAGGCTCAGCACCAGCGAGCGCACCCGTCGCAGGCCGAGCAGGCTCAGCGCACGCTCGACCGAGGTGACCGCGCGTGGGGCGGTGAAGAGGGCCGAGTTGACCAGTTTGAGGATTTGCCCGCAGAGGGCCGGGTCGCGCCCGACGAGGCGGGCGACCTCGGCCAGCGAGCAGTCGGGGTGGCCCGCCTTCTCGAGGATCGAGAGGGTCGTTGCCGGCAGACTCGGGAGGTTGACGTCGTTGACGATGCGCGCGAGCACCGGGTTGGCGGGCACGGGTTGGACGCTCGGGAGGGGCAACGCGAGTCCTCCGTGAGAAAGGTTCTGGGCGAGGAGGCTCAGGCCGTGGACACGACTCGGCCGATCGCGAGCGGGTGGGTGCGGTTTCGGCCGGCCCGCTTGGCCTGGTAGACGGCCTCGTCGGCGGCCTTGATCAGGTCGATCACCTTGTCCATGCGCACGTCCCGGACCGCCGTCCCGATGCTCACCGTCACCGGGCGCTGGAACCCGGCCGCCCGCGCGACCGTCTGGGCCACCGCCGTGCGGACGCGCTCGGCACAGATCTGGGCCGCCGCCAGGTCGCTGTCCGGGCAAATCACCAGGAACTCCTCCCCGCCCAGGCGGCACACCACGTCGGTGTTGCGCACTGTGTCGCGCATCAGCTCCGCCGTCTGCCGCAGAACCACGTCGCCGACGTCGTGGCCGTGGACATCGTTTACCTTCTTGAAGTGATCGATATCGATCATCAGACACGCCAGCGGAGCGCCGTCCGCGCTGGACCGGACCCACTCCTGACCGAGGCGGTCCAGCGCGTACCGGCGGTTGAACAGGCCGGTGAGCGGGTCGGTCAAGGCCGCCTGCTGCAACATCCGGTTGGCGACGGCGAGTTCGGCCGTGCTGCGCCGCAGTTCCTCCTTGTCGCGATCCACTTCCTGCTGCAGCTCGACAAGCCGGCGGCCGGCCTGGGTCCGGGCCAGCAGGGCACGCGGGCGCACCGGGCACACAACGTAATCGTCGGCACCAGCCGCGAACGCCTCGTCCATCCGGGCGTCGTCCTCCGCAGTCGCGAGCAGGATAATGTAGAGGCGCTTGCCGACGTCACTCCGGCGCAGCGCCCGGCACAGGTCAAGGCCGGTCCCGTCGGCCAGGCGCTCGTCCAGCAGCAGCAGGTGAGGGCTCGCCTCGAGGACCGCGCGCATCGCCTCGCCGGCGCCCTCGGCCCTCATGACCTGGTGCCCGCCGGCCCGGAGGATGTCGGTCAGGAAACGCATGTGGTCCGCCGAGGGGCTTACGACGAGCGTGAGCAGGTCGGCGCTCGGACTGGCCGGGTCGCCAGCGTGGGGGCGTGCGGCGTTCTCCGGGGCTGCGACCGGGGGGAGGAGCGCGGCAGCGACGGGAGCGGCTGCGGCCCGCAGGGTCGCTTCCCGCGCTCGCTCCACCAGCGCGGCGAACGGCGGGACGGGGCGCGTCGTGACCTGCAGGAGTTTGCCCCACTCCTGCCACTGGGCAGCGACCCGGTCGCCGAGGTGGGCCAGATCCTCCGGGCCGACGCCCAGCTGTTCGCCGCGGGCAAGGAGAGCCACGACGAGTGCGCCGCGCTCGTCGCCGCCGGCGCAGACCTCGGCCAACCGCCCGCCGGCAGCCAGCAGTCCTGCCAGCGTCCGCACCTCCGGAGCCCCGGCCAGTTCCTCGGCGTCGGGATCGTACTGATGCTGGATGGCCCGGCAGACGGCCGCGGGCAGCCGCCAATCCTCCAGCATCACCGCCGTCAATTCCACGTGATCAGTCGCAAACGTCTGCCGCTCCAGCTCGCGCAGTTCGGCCGCCGTGTGGCCGGGGGAGCGCTGCAGCAGGGCGCCGTACTCTTCCGGGTAGACGCTGGCCAGGGCCAGCCGCCCGACCTGGCAGAGCAGCCCGGCGGTGAATGCGTCCCCGGCCGCGTCGAGGCGGAGGTGCTGGCCGACGGCCTGGGCCGCCAACCCGGTGGCAAGGGAGCGTGCCCAGAACCCGTGGTAGTCGAACGCGCGGCAGACGGCGCGGCCCGACTTGCCGACGACCGCGAACCCCAGGGCAATGTTGCGCACCGCACACACGCCGAGGCGCACGATCGCCTCGCGGACGCCGGTGATCGGCCGGGTGCTGCCGCTCAGGGCGGAGTTCGCCACCTTGAGGACGCGGCCCACCACGGCCGGGTCGGCGGCGAGAACCCGGGCGAGTTCGGCCACGGTGGTGTGCTCGCTCGCCGCCAACCGCATGATCGCCAGGGCCACGCCGGTCGGGGTCGGCAGCTGGCCGGTGGCCTTCAATTCGTCGAACCGGAAGCGATGTCGCACCTGCATGCGGGATCCCCTCGGGCTGTTGACGGCGCCGGCCCGTTCGCAGAGAGTTGCCAGCACATTTCCGCCGCGGCCGGAGCGGTATGGTCAGTCCGCGCCAGCCGCCCGCCGGAGTTTGAGCAGGGCGACTCGCTCCAGCTGGCGGACCCGCTCGCGCGTCAGGCCGGTCCGCTCCCCGGCCTCGCGGAGCGTCATCGGTCCCGCGCCCGCCAGTCCGAACCGGAGGCGGAGGACGGCGGCCTCGTTCTCGGTCAGCCCGGCGAGCAGGCGCGGGAGAAGCCCCGGCTCCTCGGTGTCGGACGGGGGCTTGGCGACGAGGAGGTCTTCCTCCTGGAACGGGCCGCCCTGTTGTCCGGTGGTCGGCTGCGCCTCCAGGAGCCGGAACCCGCTCGCCACCACCCGCTGCCGCCGGGCCGAGAGCCCCAGCGCGTGGCCGACCTCCTCCTCCGTCGGCGGGCGGCCGAGGGCGTCCTGCAGCTGGGTTTCCGTTCGCCGCCAGAGCGACAGCAGGTTCACGAGGTGACGCGGGATGCGGATGACGCGGGCCTTGGTCAGCAGCGCGTGGCGGATCGCCTCCTTGACCCAGTAGGAGGCGTAGGTGCTGAAGCGCACGCCCCGGTCCGGGTCGAACAGCTCGACGGCCCGCATCAGGCCGAGGTTCCCCTCCGCGATCAGATCCTCCAGGTCCAGGCCCTTGCCGACGTGGCGACGGGCCATGTCCACCACCAGCCCGAGGTTAGCCCGCACCAGGTGGTCCCGGGCCGCGACGTCGCCGCACTGGACCGCCTCCGCGAGGCGCTTCTCCTCGGCTGCACTCAGCACCGGGGTGGCGCTGATGTCGCGGCAGTACAGGGCCAGGACAGACGCCGCTCCCTTCCGAGGACCGTACATCGCTCGCACCACAACGCGCCTCCCCGGGTAGGCCCAGGGGTTGATCCCTGGGCTTGTCGCAAGTGCCCACCGGCACGAACCGCGCCGGCCGGAGGCGCGCGGAGCGACCCCCCCTGCCGGCTGGCGGTCCTACCTGTACGGCATCTCGGCTGAAGTGCTCAACAGGCTAATCCGGCAAGGCCGGGCAAGAAAGAGCAATCGTGCGTGCGAAGGCAGTTAAGTCCGGAGAAGAGTACCGCCTTTGCCGGCTGTGCGGATCGAGCGCAACGTGGCGTTTTTTCCGCCCGGCGCGCCTGCGGCCCCTCCGTGCGGCGCGCCTGCGGTCCCGGCGTGGCCGGGCACGCAAGATCCGCCGGCCCCCTTCGACAACAGGGGGAGGGGCCGGGCCGGCGAGAGTTCCAGGCGCATCCGCGGGTGACAGATGGTAGTCATTGCTGGTTGTGTGGTCGTCATTGGAGCCGTGCTGGTCGGCTTCACGATGGCCGGCGGCACGGTGGCGGCGCTGGTCCACGTATCGGAGATCGTCACCATCGGCGGGGCGTCGCTCGGCGCGCTGATCGTCATGTCGTCGAAGCGCGTCCTGCGCGACCTGGTGCGCTCGATGATGCAGACGGTCAAGGGGACGCCGTTCGACAAGGCGATGTACGCGGATCTGTTCAAGGTTCTGTACGCCCTGGCCCGGGTGGTACGCCGCGAGGGGTTGATCGCGCTGGAGGGGCACGTCACGAACCCGGGCCAGAGCGCGATCTTCAAGAAGTACCCGCGCCTCGCGCAGAACCACCACGTCCAGGACTTCCTGTGCGACGCCCTGGCGCTGCTCGTGGACGGGAAGGCGGAGAAGGCACAGATCACCGCCTGGCTGGAAGAGGAGGTCAAGGTGATCGAGCGCGAGCACCACGCCGCGGTGGCGGTGCTGACGAAGACGGCGGACGGCCTGCCGGGGTTCGGCATCGTGGCCGCCGTCCTCGGCATCGTCGTCACGATGCAGGCGATCGGCGGGCCGGTCGAGGAGATCGGCCACAAGGTCGGGGCGGCCCTCGTCGGAACATTCCTCGGGATCCTGCTGTCGGATGGGTTCTTCGCGCCGATGGCCGGCCGGATGGAGCTGCTGGGCGAGGAGGAGGCGACGTTCTTCCGCGCCATCTCGGCCGCCGTCGTCGCGATCAGCGAGGGGACCAGCCCCAAGGACGTCGTTCTGTGCGTGCGGCGCAGTATCGGGACCGACTGCCGGCCGAGCCAGGCGGAGCTGAACCAGATCTTCAAGGAGGGGGACGCCGCCTGACGTCCCGAGGCAGGCTCCAGGAGGATGGGGTGCCTTGTGATTGGTAAAGCCCACGGGTGGCGCCCCGTGGGCTTTGCACAGAACCGTTGCACATCGGGGCGCCTGTCTCTGCACTGGTCAACCCGGACGTGGTTCGGATGCGGGAGGTGGAGCGTGGCGGGCAAGGGCGGCGGTGCGTGGAAGGTGGCATACGCGGACTTCGTGACCGCGATGATGGCCTTCTTCCTGGTGATGTGGCTGTGCGCCCAGGACCAGAAGGTCCGGGAGGCGGTCGCCGACTACTTCGTCGATCCGACCGGCTCGTCGAAGAAGCCGGGCGACACCGGAGCGCTGTTCCGGTCGCAGAGCACGGGCAACCTGCCGCACGCGGAGAGCGTCGCGCTGGGGCGCGGGCGCAAGTCCCACAGCTCCCGGGCGGAGAACGGTCAGCGGACCAAGCTCGTCAGCGACTGGCTCCACGCCGACGAGAAGTCCGCGCGCTACTGGCGGAACCAGGCTCTGCTCGCGCGGGAGCTGGCGCCGTGGTCGAAGGAGGTGCGGGAGGGACGGGCCACCGCCCGCCACGCGGCGGTTCAGCAACTGTCGCGCCAGCTGCGGGAGGAGGTCGCCCAGAAGATGCCGGCGCAGGCCAACGGCCTGTACCAGGAACTCATGCACGGAGCGCTCGCGGATGTCAACTGGACGGAGCTTGCCGAGGATCTGCTGGCAAATTAGGGCAGCGTCGAGGGGCGGGGCAAAGGATCCTTGTAAAGCCTACGGGACGCCACCCGCGGGCTTTACACAGCAACTCCCTTGTCCCCGCACCAGGGGCCGCGCCAGGCGGCAGAACTGCCCCGATTGACTTGCGGACGTCGCTCCTTAGAATCGCCTCCGCCCGGCCGCGGCTACCGTGGGGGGCCGGCCGGAGTCGATGTAACCCCCTGTTGAGAGGAGCATCCGTATGAAGACGCGCTTCGTGTGTCTGACGCTGGCCGCCGCCGCGCTGGCCGCCGTCATCGCCTGGACCGGCTCCGTCGTCGCCGACGACAGGGACGATGCCGGGTTCAAGCCGCTGTTCAACGGCAAGAACCTGGACGGCTGGAAGACCCAGGGGGGCAAGGACAACACCTTCACCGTCAAGGGCGGCGAGATCGTCGTCAGCGGCAAGCCGAACGGCTACTTCTACACCGACAAGAGCTACAAGAACTACGTCCTGCGCTTCGACTGGAAGTTCATCAAGGACGGCAACAGCGGGCTGCTCGTCCACATCCAGCTGCCGCACAAGGTCTGGCCGAAGAGCGTCGAGGTGCAGGGGCAGCAGAAGGACCACGGCCGCATCTTCCCCATCGGCGACGCCAAGGGGAAATTCACCGTCGATAAGGCTGCCCAGAAGAAGGCGATCAAGGTCGGCGACTGGAACACCACCGAGGTGACGTCGAAGAACGGCGAGTTGACCAGCAAGATCAACGGCATTCAGGTCAGCACCGGCAAGGGCGAGCTGACCGAAGGCCCGTTCGGCCTCCAGTCCGAGGGAACCGAGTTGCACTTCAAGAACATCCGCATCAAGGTACTCGACTGAGCACCCACCCGCTCCGGGCCGGCGGCGTCAGCGCCGCCGGCCCGGAGGGACGCCGGCAATAAAGTCCGGAGTGCAGCGCAGCTCCCCACGGACCGGGAACCAGTCGAGCTTGTTTAATCGAGATACAGAAACTCGTTCGTGCAGAGCAGTACCTGTAGGTAGTGGTTCCACGAGCTTCGGGCCACATAGTCCAGGCCGATGGCCGTCTCCTCGGCGGACGGCGGACGGCCAAGGACGAGCAGGTACGCCCGGCCGACGCGCGCCCGGTCGTCCTTCAGCGCGGGTTCCCGCTGCAGGCGCTCGGCCAGCCGACGGGCGGCGTCGCTGGCGAGCGGACTGTTCATCAGGAACAGCGCCTGTGGCGTGGTCGTGGTGGCGGCTCGCTCCGGGACGATGGTCAGCGGGTCGGCGCCGTCGAACATCGCCCGCGCAGCGTTGGCGCGGCCGCGCTCCACCGGCTCGTAGAGCGTGCGCCGCGCCGGACCGGCCCGGTCGTGCGTAAGCTGGCCGCTGACGAACAGAACGCTGTCGCGCAGCGCCTCGTACTCCAGGCGCTTGCGGGCCACGCGCCCGAGCAGCCGGTTCTCCGGGTCCGCCTTCACCAGGGCCGGGGCCGCGAAGCTCGTCTGCTGGTACGTGTTCGACAGCATCACCTCGCGGATCAGTCGCTTGACGGACCACCCGGAGGCGACGAACCGGTGGGCCAGGTGGTCGAGTAGCTCAGGGTGGGTCGGCGCCTCGCCGAGCCGGCCGAAGTTGTCCGGGGTGCGCACCAGGCCGGCGCCGAACAGGTGCTGCCAGAGGCGGTTGACCATGACGCGGGCCGTCAGCGGATTGTCAGGGGACGCGATCCATTCGGCCAGTTCGAGCCGTCCGCTGCCCGACGTCCGCTGCCCGAGCGGAACCTGGTCCGCGCTGGCCAGGATGGCGGGGAACCGGCGCGGCACCACCTTCCCCTCCTTGCGGTGGTCGCCGCGGATGTAGATCGGGGCGTCGCCGATGCGCTCCCGGTTGCTCCCGGGTACGCCCCCTTCGCGGATACCGATGGCGGGCGGCGGGGCCGCCTTCGTCTTCTCCAGCGCGACCGCCTGGACGCGGAGGCGGGCCATCTCGGCCACCTCCGGCGGATCCGCGCGCCAGCCGTGCTTCGCCTGATCCGCGAGCAGTTTCTTCTCCTCGGCGCGGAACTGGTCGAGCTGCTTCTGCATCTCCTTCTTCTTTGCCCCGGTCGCCTTCTTCAGGTCGGCCGGCAGGGCGCGGAGCCTGGCGCGGACGTTGTACAGCTGCGCGGCCGGACCGGCCTTCGCCTCCAGGGCGGCCGCCTGCTTCTCCAGCCCCTTCGCCTGCTCGTCGATGCGGCGGTTTCGCTCGGCGTCCGCCTTGCTCAGCATCGGGATGCCGATCACGTCGCCGGACAGCCGACCGTCGGCGATCAGCTTGCCGGGGCTGATGTGGCTGCTGAAGAAGATGCCGGCGAGGGCGTAGTAGTCCTCGTTGGAGATCGGGTCGAACTTGTGGTCGTGGCAGCGGGCGCACGCCAGGGTCACGCCGAGTAGTTGCCGTCCGACCACGTCGATCTGGCTATCGACGATCTCCGCCACCGCCAGGTCGCGGGCCACCTTCTCCCAGACGGCCAGGGCGAGCATCCCGGTCGCCGGCACGTCGTCGAGGACGGCCCCGCTCACATGGGCCTTCGTCGGGTCGTCCACCTGGGCCGGCAGCAGGTCGCCGGCGATCTGCAGGCGGACAAACCGATCGTAGGGCATGTCCTCGTTGAGGGCGCGCACCACCCAGTCGCGGTACTGGCCGCTTTGGTCCACGTCGGTCGCGTAGCGCACCCCGTCCAGCCAGTGCCGGCCCCAGCGCTCGCCGAACTCGCGCGACGCCAGCAACCGGTCCACCACCTTCGCGAACGCGCGGGGCGAATCGTCCTTCAGAAAGGCGTCGATCTCCGCTGGCGTCGGCGGCAGCCCGGTCAGGTCATACGTGGCGCGGCGCAGCAGGGCGTAGCGATCAGCTGGGCCGCTCGGCCGCAGCTTCTTCGCTTCGAGCCGGGCCAGGACGAAGCGGTCGATGGCGGACCGGCACCAGCCCTCGTCACCGACCGCGGGTGGGACGACGTCGGCGACCGGCCGGAACGCCCAGTGCTGGCGGTCCTCGTCGGTGATACGGAACGCGGTGCGGCGCGGCGTCGGGGTGCCGGCGACCTTGCGCGGGTCCGGGGCGCCCAGCTCAATCCAGCGGGTGAAGTCGGCGACCACCGCCTCGGACAGCTTGCCCCTGGGCGGCATGCGCAGCTCCTCGGTCTGCCGGATGGCGTGGAGAAGGAGGCTTTTACCGGGCTGGCCGGGGATGAGGGCTGGCCCGCTGTCGCCGCCCTTGAGCAGGCCGTCGCGCGTGTCCACGACCAGCCCGCCGCGTTCCTTCTTCGCCTCCCGCGAGTGGCAGGCGTAGCAGTGTTCGACCAGGACGGGGCGAATCTTCTTCTCGAAGAACTCGACCCCACGGGCGTCCGGTTCGGTGGCGCGGACGGCGGGCACGCAGGCGAGCAGGGACACAGCGGTGATAGCGAAGCAGCGAGGCATTGAGGCTCTCTCTGGGGGGATCCCACGGGTTGCCGGGCCGTTTTCGCGGCGCCCCGGTAGTGTGGCTTCTCCTCCGCGCTCGCGCGGGGTATTCCCGGGGCGGCGCCGGGAGGCGGCCGTTTCCGTACAGCGGGCGTGGCCTGAGGGACGGCAGGAGTGTCGGTCAGGCCGGGCAAGGTAAGGGTGCAAGTCGGTGGCGCACAATCGCTTACTCCTCAGAATCGCACGCCGACCGCCGTCGGTCAAGAGAATAGCGCGGAATCTCGGCGCGCCCGCGCTTCCCCTCCATACTACCCGTTCGGTTCGCCGGTGACGACCCGGGCGCGAACCTTCTCATCCGCGTTGCATCTATCAAATGCAAGCGCTCTCACCGGGCCCGTGGTCCAACGGGAAGACGCGAGTTCGGCAGACTCGCGATGCGGGTTCGACTCCCGCCGGGTCCACTCGCGATACGGAGGTCAGGCGACTGTCGGTTCGTCGCGCCTGTCCGCTAAACAGGACCGGCCACTCGCTGGCCGGCGCGGGTTCGACTCCCGCGGCTTCCGCTTTGTGCCCTGATGGTGAAACGGAGATCATGCCGTGCTTCTACCACGGCGGTCCAGGTTCGAATCCTGGTCGGGGCGCTCCTCTCAACAGTCTAGCCGGGCAACCATCTGCGGGCCGACCAGGACCACTCGGCCCGTGTCGTCCTGGATGGCGCAGGCCGGTAGAGATGAGGCGAGCCGGGCCAGCGGCGCGACCAGGGGAGGCTGGCCGAGGATGACGAGGTCGTGGCACGCGGGCCGCGACTGAAGGAACGCGCCGACCTGCTCGAGGGATTCCAGGGTAACCACCTCGACCGCGCCGTCGCTCCGGCCGGCCAGCGGCCCCAGCCCGCTTCGCCGCGTCTGGCAAAGGGTGACGGCGGCGTCGAGCGACTGAAAGCGCCGGATCAGCCCGGGGACAACGGCCCGGGCCGCCGTCCCGAACCCGTCGGCCACCAGGAATACCTTGAAGAAAACGTCGTGCGAGAACCGGGTCTGCAGGGGCGAGCAGCCGGCCTGCGGGAACTGGGCGCGGAGCCACCGGGCGTGCTTGGCGACGAACCGGGCGTGGTTGCGCCGGCACTGGTCGTTGGCGTTCCACAGCATCGAGCTGGTGGCGTTCTCGTGATGCAGGATGACGACCTCCGGCAGGTACGCGACGCGCCACCCCGCCTGCCAGAGGCGCACCGCGTAGTCGGCGTCCTCGAAGTAACCGGGGCTGAACGTCTCGTCCAGCCCGCCCAGATCGCGGAACGCCCGCCGGCGCGTCAGCAGGAACGCCCCGGAGCAGTAATCGACGTCGCGCCGGAAGGCGTAGGCCTCGTGATCGGGCGACTCGCCCCGGCCCTGCTGCCGGCACCACCCGTCGCGCAGGATGCTGCACCCGGCTTCCTGGAGCGTCCCGTCGAGCAGGATCACCCGGCCGCCGACGGCACCGACGTCCGGGTGAGCGTCGAGGAACTCGACGGCAGCATCGACGCTCCGGCCGAGCACCTGGGTGTCGTTGTTGAGAAGCAGCAGGTACTCCCCGGATGCGATCGCCGCCGCCTGGTTGACGCCGCGTGGATAGCCCCGGTTCTCCGGGTTGCGGATCACCTTGACCCCGCGCAACCGACTCAGCAACAGGGCGGTCTCGTCGGTGCTGCCGTTATCGACGAACACCAGTTCCAGGGGAACCTGACCGGCACTGGCGCGCAACGAGTGCAGGCACGCCAGGGTCAGTTCCGCCCGGTTGCACAGCAACAGCACGACACTCACCCGCAGGTCGCGGGGTGGGGTAAAGTCCAGGACGCACCCGGTTCGGAGGAACGCACGCAGCGAGAGGTGCGCCAGCGAGGTCGTCAGGTGCTTGACGTCGGGCACGGGAGCCTCCATGCAGCCCTGGTTCCCGGTCCCTGCCGCAGGGCGGGGTAACCGGCGTTCGCGACGAACGTCCTTAGCCGCCCGACGGCAGGGACCGGGCGCGGGGGGCGAGGAGGCCGCGCAGCGCGTGGGCCAGGCGCCAGCCCCGGGAACGCTTGGTCTGCCGGATGTCCGCCTCCAGCTGGTCCTTGATTCGGATCAGCTCGGCAATCGTCTCCTGACTGTGCTGCCGCTGGGCTTCGAGGTGCTGGCGCAGCAGGGCATTCTCGTGGGTCAGACGCTCGGCCTCCGTCCGGAGAAGCAGGTTGTCCGCCCGCATGGCGTGGACCCTGCGGCGCAGGAAGTGAAGGTAAGATCGGTTCGGCCCCGCCGTGCTGAAGCCCGCGGGGGCTTCGTCCGGACCGCTCGCCTGGTTCAGCTCGTCCAGAAACGCCTGAACCTCGCGGACGGGGGCGTGATGTATCAGCCCGCCTCCGCACGGATACTCGTTCTCGTTCGGCGCAGCACTGCCCATCTCCGGCGTGGTCGCGCCTGCCCCGCCCTCGTGTCGGCCCGCCATCGGGTGTGCCTCGCTTCCGGCCTCGTTCCGTGGAGACGGGGGGAGCCTCTCCTGGCACCGGGCGCGGAGTATACGGCCGGGAGCCACCCCGCTCAAGGGGGAACCGCCCACCCTTTCCGCCCTCGGTTGCGCTCCTTGCCCAGGTGGCGGACACCACCCAGAACCCCCGTCCTCGGCGTCCCGTGCGCCACGCCCATTCCGGGGCCGGCGCCGGGGCGCACCGCACGCGCCCGCCATCCCGTTATCGGCACGCGCCCGGTCACGCCTTCACTTTTTCTTCCCGGTTCCTGACACACAGGTCGTGTGGACAACCCCCGGGCCTTGAAACCGCCCCCTGACGCTCAGCGCAGCGGGCGCAGCTCGAAGTTGCGGAAGTCCATCTCGAACCCTTCCGACTGGAGCAGGATTTTTCCCGCCGCCGGGAACACGTCGTAGCACCTGTTGACCGTGTGGCCGTTGACGAGGACCGTGATCGTTTTGCCCTGGCAGATACACTCGACCCGCGTCCACTCGCCGAGTTTGCTCTCGACGTCGTCCTTGCCGCGCGTGTCGATCAGCTCCTTGAAGAACGGCTCGTGCCGGTTCCACCACAGCTGCCCCTTCGTGAAGACGCGCCTCTCGCCGCCCTCCTTCCAGCGCGGACGCTTGTCGGGGCCGATGGCGACGTCGCTGGTGAACTGGACCGGGATGACCTTGCCGTCCGCGCCCTTGCCGCGGATCGCGATCAGGTCGCCGATGCACCCCTGGGCCAGCTGACACTCGATCGACGCCATCCACGTCCCGCCCGCCCCACCGTCCGGCCCGGTCGCATGAAGCAGCAGCCCGGAGTTGCGGACATACTTGCTGCCGAAGGTCTTCTTGCCCCACCGATACTCGACGGACACGCGGTAATCGCGATACTCCCGGTCCGTCGCGAGGTAGCCGTTGTCCTCGCCCGAGACGTGAATGACGCCGTCGCGGACTGCGAACACCTTCTTCGGATCCTCTCGCCCCGTCTTCCTCAGCCAGGTGTACAGGCCCGATAGATCCTTGCCGTTGAAGAGTTTGCCGACCGCCGTCGGGCGGACCGGCTCGCGCCTGTCGCCTGCGGGCAGACCGGCTGCGCCGGCGACAGTCAGGGCGACAAGTGCCAGGGAGATGACAGGGAATCGCATACAATCCTCGTGGTGGTATGTGCGTGTACCAGGACGCCGCGCAGGAATAACCTGGACAGGTGGCGCTGACCAGGTTGGTTCTGGGGAAAGCCCACGGGTGGCGTCCCGTGGGCTTTCCCCAGAACCAACCTGGTCAACCAGTGTCATACTGCTGTCACTGGTCATCTTCTGCTTGCGCGGCGTCTAGGCCACTTCGCCCACCTTGTAGCGGACGAACGTGACCATCTTGAGGCCGGCCCCGCTGAGGAGCTGGCCGACCGTCTTGCTGTCGTCCTTGACGAACGGCTGCTCGACGAGGATGTTCTCGGCGAGCCAGGTCTGCAACTTCCCCTCGGCGATCTTTTCGAGGATCTGGGCCGGCTTGTTCTTGTTCTTCGGGTCGGCCTGGATGGCAGCGGCGGCGATCTCCTTTTCCTTGTCGATCCGCTCCGCCGGCACGTCCTCGCGCCGGGCGTACAGCGGCATGCGGGCGGCGATGTGCATGCACACGTCGCGCAGCAGCTGCGGGTCGGCCCGCTCGCCCTCGACCTGCACCAGCACGCCGACGCTGCCGTCGTGGTGGACGTAGCTGCCGAGCAGGCCGGTGGTGAAGCGGGCGAAGCGCACCGGCTTCATGTTCTCGCGGATCAGGCCGATGGTGTCGGTGACCCGGTCGTTGACCGTCCGGCCCGGCTCATCGACGTAGGGCTGGGCGAGCAGCGCCTCGACGCTGTCGGCGCCCTTGAGGGCAATCTGCCTGGCGACGTCGTTGCTCAGCTGGATGAACGCCTCGGACTTGATGACCGGTGGGCTCTCGCAGCGCATCTCGACCAGGGCGCCCGGCTTCAGCGACGGATCGACCCAGACGCCGATGCGGCCCTCGGCCGTTTCGCGGGTGGCGAACTTGGTGCCGGCGACCTGCTTGCCCTTCTTGCGCAGCAGCTCGATGGCCTGCTCGATGTCGCCGTTGGCCTCCGTCAGGGCGGCTTTACAGTCCATCATGGGGAGGCCGGTGCGGTCGCGCAGCGCCTTGACCTCGGCGGCGGTGATGCTCATGACAGTTCCTTCTCCTGGAAGTAGGAAAAGCCCACGGGTGGCGTCCCGTGGGCCCAGTCCCTGGCGCTACGCCCACGGGCTGCGCCCGTGGGCTTTGAGGTTGATTGCTGACGGCTGATCGCTGACCGCTCCTATTCAACGACCGCGGGGGCCGGCTTCGGGTTCGCGGCGGCCCCCGCCGGGGCGCCACTTGGGGCGCCGGCCGAGGTGCGGCCGCGCGGTGGACCCTGCTGCTGGTCCGGCGGCAGGGCGGCGCGGCCCTCGCGGACGGCGTCCGCCAGTCGGGCCAGGATCAGCTCGATGGACCGGATACTATCGTCGTTGCCCGGAATCGGCAGGTCCACCATGTCGGGGTCGCTGTCGGTGTCGATCAGCGCCAGCGTGGTGACGCCCATGCGCTGCGCCTCCTTGACGGCGATCTCCTCGCGCTTGGGATCGACCACGATCATCGCGTCGGGCAGCCGGTTCATGTCACGGATGCCCTGCAGGTTGCGGGTGATCTTCGTCAGCTCACGGCTGAGGGCGGCGACCATCTTCTTGCTGTAGCCGCGGATGGTGGCCGTCTCGGGAGCCCTGGTCAGGTCGTACTTGCCGGATTCGTTGAGCATGGTCTTCATGTAAGCGACCATGTCCATCTTGTCGGCCCGCTCGCCGCCGGGCAGCCACATCGCCTCGAGTTCCTGGAGCCGCTTGAGGCGGTCGCGGATCGTCCGGTAGTTCGTCAGGGTGCCGCCGAGCCAGCGCTCGCTAACGTATGGCATGCCGCCCCGGCCCGCCTCGCGCTCGATCGCTTCCTTGGCCTGGCGCGTGGTGCCGACGAAGAGAATCAGGCTACCCTTGGCGGCGAGCTGCACCAGGTAGCGGTGGGCCCGCAGGAGGCCGCGAACGGTTTCCCGCAGGTCGATGATGTGGATAAGATTGCGCTTGCCGTAGATGAACGGCCGCATCTTGGGGTTCCAGCGACTGGCCCTGTGCCCGAAGTGGACACCGGCCTCGATCAAATCCTTCACCTGGACAATCGCCACGCACTGCCCTCCTGCCCCGAAGGCGGTCCACAGGGGTCATTTATGGAACGGGTCTACACCTTGCCGATTCCCTGCCATTGTAGGTTTTCCCCGAATGAGGGGAAGAGGTGAATCGTACCACCCTCGTCAAGGGCGGTCAAATGGGTTTCTGCGCCCGACCGGCATGGGATCTGTAAAGCCCACGGGCGGCGACCCGTGGGCTCGGCAGTCCTGCCCCGGTTTGTGTTGTTGCTTGCCTCACTCGAAGCGAGCGGGCCAGGCCGCCGGGTTTACCCCGGCGGCTCGCCGTCCCTTCAACGAGCGGCGGGGATCAACCCCGCCGTCGCCCATCTGACGCCGCAAGCGGCAAAAAGAATCAACAAGGCGATTCGGTATTTAGATGTAGTACCACGTCCCGGTCAACGGGCGGAACTGGGCCGTCCGGATGTTGGAAGAACTCGAGTCCGACGTGGTCGTCTGGGTCGTGGTGCGAACCCGGCTCGGGATGGGGGTGAAGTTGAACAGGTTCGACTCGACCGCCTGGCTGCCGATGCTGTCGAACCCGGGCAACAGCTCGAACACGTCGGGGTCGAACGCCTCGCCGCCGAGGATGTCGAACCCGAACGGGAGCGTGTTGTCGGCTGGATCAACCGGGATCCCGCCGAGGACGTCAAACCCGAACGGAACGTCGCTGAAGCCCGGGTCAACCGGGATCCCGCCGAGGACATCAAACCCCGGGGTGACCTGGGAGTCGTCCGGGCTGAACGGCACCCCCTCAAAAAGGTCGGGGTTGGTTCCGGCGAACTCGCCGGTCTGGGCGAGTTGCGCCGCCGCGGCCGCCGAACCAGCGATCTGGGCCTCCATCTCCTCGACGCTCATCCCCTGCAGCTGCGGGAGCGTCCACCACTCCTTCCCGCCCTGGTCCGGGGCGTATCCGAGGATGCGGGTGTACGCGCCGACGGCCGAGGCGGTGGCCGCCTCCGGGGAGCGCCGGATCGCCTGGGCGACGTCGAAGCGCGAGGCCCCGTTGGCCATCGTGCCCAGCCAGTAATCTCGGTCCGCCGCGTCCGGAGCCCTGCCGAGCAGGTTCGCGTACATGGCGTCCAGCCATTTCTCGTTGGTGCCGCCGGCCCGCTGGAGGAACTCGTCGGAAGAGGAGAGGAGCACCTGGGCGTCCTTGGTGCTGCCCCCCGACTGCAGGACGTTCCAGAACCAGCCCGCGCCCTCGTCCGCCGGCCGCCCGAGCATCCGCTGGTACAACCGCTGCACCTCCACGCCGTTGCCCTCTGGGCTCCGGAGGATCCCCCGAGCCACGTCCGCGCGGGACGCGCCGGCCTCCATCTGCCCGTCCCAGTAGGCGCGGCCGTCGCCCCCGGGGTCGCGCCCGAGGTACTGGTGGAACAGGGCGTTGACGAACGTCGCGTCCGGGACCAAACGGTCCTCCAGTGCCTCGACTTGCGGCTTGTGAGTCTGGAGCCTGCAAGTCTTCTGCGGGTGGCGCGGGCACGGGGTACGCAACAGGGCCGGCATGGTTGGCTCCGTGGTGTTGGGGTGGTCGGTTCAGTCGGCAAACCCTGTCCCTCCGAAAGTAGATTAGGAAACGCCCTCGCCCGCCGACACGGACGGCAGAAAAAAACCGGCCACGCCAGTCCCACCCCGGCCCCTGGACGGACGCTGGGGGCCGGCCGATACTCACAGCAGTGTTGAAGGGGTGTATCAACAGTCAAGGGGGTCTCCCATGCTTCGGTATCTTGTGGTAACGGCAGGCGCGGCGGTGCTGGCGGCGCTGCTGCTCGGCACCGTCTCGAGCGCGAGCCAGGACAGGACGGCGAAGGGCAAGGCGGACGACAGGGGGTACGTGTCGATCTTCGACGGCAAGACGCTGAAGGGGTGGCGCGTCAGCGCGAAGACGGGCCACAGTCGCGCAAGCAAGAACCAGTCCGGCGGCAACTGGAAGGTCGAGGGTGGGGCCATCATCGGCAGCCAGGATATCCCCGGCAACGGCGGCATCGTCATTACCGACAAGCAGGACTATCGCAACTTCGAGATCGTCCTGGAGATGAGGAACGACTTCGGCCCCGACAGCGGGCTGTTCCTGCGCAGCAACGACCAGGGCCAGGCGTTCCAGGCGATGATCGACTACCACTCGGGGGGCAACCTCATGGGCGTCTACGGCGAGGGCCTCGGCGGGTTCGGAACGCGCAACTTCACGTTCACCGACCCGAAGGATCCCGGGAAGATCAAGGAGAACGAGTCTCCGTTCAAGCTGCCGATGACGCCGGCGGCGTGGGCGAAGTTCTGGAAACACGGGGAGTGGAACGAGCTAAAGGCGCGGATCGAGGGCAACCCGGCGAAGATTACGACGTGGATCAAGGGCGTCAAGTTCATGGAGTGGACCGACACCGCGATGCGACCCAGGCACGACCGGGGCGGTATCGCCTTGCAGGTCCACGGCGGCACTTACGGCGGGCCGGGCGATCTGACGAAGTTGCAGGTGCGCTACAGGAACATCCGGGTAAAGGTACTCGACTGACCGCGGCCATCCGAGCCCGCAGCGTAAGGATTCCTTACGCTGCGGGCTCGGATCCGGTTCTCCCTGTGGGAGCACTTACGCGCGATGTGGCACCACCGGCGCGCATCGTCCCGGGCTCAGTGCGACATGAGGAAGTCGCGGCTGTTGAGCAGCGCCCACATGAGATCCTGCGCCGCCTCCGCGCGCCGGTTGGCGTGGGCGCGGAGGAAGTCGAGCGCTACCCGCAACTCCGCCTCACGCGGCCGCCGGGCCAGCGACCAGAGGTACAATTCCGTCACCAGCTCCTCGTCCGCCAGCTTCTGTTTGAGGAGCAAGGCCGGGCGGGCGGCCGGGTTCTGCACGCGGCCGAGGATGCTCTTGCCGTTGATGAAGTGCAGTGCCTGCAGCATGTTCGAGCCGTTGTCGCGCTCGCACTCGCACGCCTCCATCCGCTGCGGCTTGCCGAACAGCTTCAGGAACGGGTTCTCGACGTTACCGTCCGGCAGCTGGGCCGCGCGGAAGCCGGCCGGCGCGCCGCCGAACGCCTCCGGCACCGCTGTCGCCTGGACGAGCGAGTCGAGCAGCGCCTCGGCCGGGACGCGGCGCGGGATGGCGTGCGAGAAGTTCTGGTCGTCGTTCCGATTCGACGGTGTCGGGACGCTGCTGCGCTGGTACGTTGCCGACGTAACGATACGCCGCATCAGGTGGCGGACGTCGAACCTGTGCTCGACGAAATCCTGCGTCAGCGCGTCGAGCAGGGCCGGGTTGATCGGCGGGTTGGTGCTGCGCACATCATCGACCGGCTCGACGATGCCGCGGTGGAAGAAGTAGCTCCAGATGCGGTTCACCAGCCCGCGCGCGAAGTACGGGTTCTGCGCCGACGTCAGCCACCGGGCGTAGGCCTGGCGCCGGTCCGCGCCGGCCGGCAGCTTCGGCTCCGCGCCGCCCAGGAAGCGCGGCGGTTGCGGGCGGCCGGTGCGCGGGTTGGTCGCGAACCCGGCGGCGAGGTTCAGCTGCACCAGCCTCGTCTGCTGCACGTTCGGGAAGCGGCCGTCGGCGCGCGTGCTCACCTGGCTGAAGAAGCTCGCCAGGCCGTAGTAGTCGGCCTGCGTCCAGTTCTCCAGCGGGTGCGGGTGGCAGCGGGCGCACAGCATGCGCACCCCGCAGAAAACCTGCGTGACGCGCTCGAGCGTGTCGTTGGTGTCCTTGCTGATGGCGAAGTAGACGCTCGCCGGGTCGTCAACGAACCCGCCGCGCGCGGTGAGGAGGCGACGGGCGAACTCGTCGAGCGGCAGGTTCGCCGCCACCGCCCCGCGGAGGAACTCGCGGAACTGGAACACCGACGCCGCGCTGACGGCCGTTCGCGAGTTCTGCAGCAGGTCGCCCCACTTGAGCGACCAGTGATCGACGAACTCGGGCCGCTGGAACAGGGCGTCGATGGCCCGCTCGCGCTTCTGCGGGCCGCCGTCGGCGAGGAATTTGCGAACCTCGTCCGGTTTCGGCTGCAGGCCGATCAGGTCGAGATAGACGCGGCGCAGGAACTCCTCATCGTCGGCGACCGGCGACGGGTTGATCCTGAGGCGGTTCAGCTTCTCGACGACGTGCCGATCGACCAGGTGGCCCTGCGGCACCGGGGTGGGGGCGAAGCCCGGCGAGGGGTTCAGCACCAGCACGCCGGTCGCCGCGAAGGTGCGCTCGAACCGGGCGACGATGGCCGTCTCGCCTGCGTCGCCCGCGGTCACGAGCCCCTCGTCCTCGACGGCGGCGAAGCGGTCGTTGTTGGCGGTGAAGATGCCCAGGCGGGTGACGTCGCGCGTCGTGCCGTCGCTGTAGGCGGCCAGGAGCTGAAGCTGATGCTGCTGGCCGGGGCGGAGGACCAGCCGGTCGGGTACGAGCCGCACGCCGACCACCTGAGCCGGATCCTTCAGGTCGTCCGGGGCGCCCTGGCGGATCCACTTCAGCAGGATCTCGTTTGACAGGCTGACGCGGTCGAAGCGCACGCCGCCCTCGTGCGGAACGTCGCCGCGCGGTTTGGCGACGAGCAGGCTTTCCTCGGGCGACTGGAAGTTGAGGCGGCGGGTGTGCGACTCCTTCGCGATCGCGGTAAAGTCCGGGTCCGGGTCGGACCCGCGCAGCGAGAGCTTGAAGCCATTTTTGCCGAGCGAGTAGCCGTGGCACGCGCCCATGTTGCAGCCGGCCCGCGACAGGACCGGCATGACCTCGTGGCGGAAACTGTACGGCGGCTCGGCCGCGGGGAGTTGCACCTTCACGGTGATGGTCTGTGTCTGACCCGCGACGGCGACCGTCACCCGGGTCTGGCCGCTCGTGACGGGGCGCACCCAGCCGCGCTCATCGACCGTGGCGACCCGCGGGTCGGCGCTGGTGAAGCGGGCCTGGCTGCGCAGGTCGAGCGAGTAGCCGTCGGCGGTCGTCCCCAGCACCTGCAGCGAGTGCGGGTGGCGGTGGTGGCGGATGTCGAGCGCCGCCGGCTGCACGGTGATCGAGGCGGGCACAGGGGCCGGCGCGTCGGCCCGGCAGGTCGATCCTGTCGCCGTCCCAACGAGGAGCGCCGCGAGCACACCGGGCAGCGCCAGGGAAGACCGAAGAGAGCGCGGGTGTCGGTGGAATGGCATGGCAGGATCCTGGATGGTTTTGATCGCTAAACCGCAAGTGGCAGCCACCTACTTCGCCGCCCGGACGACGAGCGTCAGTTCCACGTCCCGGCTGCGGACGCGGACGTTGGGCTGCTTGGGGTTCACCGGCGCCGTCGCCTGGAGCTTCATCCCCTTGATCTCGCCAGCGGGCAGGTTGGGGGGCAGGACCACGTCAACGGTGAACGCGGTTGCGCCGGCCTTCACCGTGACGGGGTTCGCCCTGGCGCCGGCGGGCAGTCCGATCAGGGTGATGGTCACGTCGGTCGCCAGCCCCTCGCGGCGCTCGACCTGGCCCTTGAGCTTCAGCGTGGCGCCCGTCTTCGCGTTGAGCGCCGCCTCCAGGCGCGTCGGCCCGTCGAGCTGCACGACCAGCGGCACGCGCACCTCGAATCGGCGGACAGGGGCATACGCGATCGCCAGCACCGTTTTCTTGTCGGGGGCGAGCAGCTCGGCCTGAACGGTCACGTCATAGGCGGACGCGGGCAGCTGCGGCGGTACGAGGATCGGCACCTCGCCAGCGCTCGCCTTGGCCGGCAACTCGGTCGCCTTCTCCAGGCGCAGAACCTGGTTCGGGTTCGGCTTGCCGTTAAGGACCGGGACCGACTGGCTCGTCAGCAGCGTCAACCGCACCACGGACTTGTCGGTCGGCCTGGTGACGATCGTCACCGGAAGCGCCAGCTTCTTACCGGGGACAAGGCCCGCGTCGGCCGGCAGGTCGCGCCAGTCGAGCTGGAAATCGGCCGCCTTCGCCGCCGTCAGCGCCAGCGCTAGCTCTGCCGCCAGCCACGGCTGCAGCCGCTCCACGGGCGAGTCGGTGAGGACAACCGGGCGCTCCGTGCCGTCCGCGGCGCGGCCGTGCAGGTGCGCGAGGACCGCGCCGCCGCTCGCCTCGCCGCGCGACACCGTGACGAGCGTGCCGTCGGCCCCTTCGGGGATCGTGTTCCCCTCCAGCTTGACGCCAGCCGGGAGCCCCGCGGCCGACAGCTCGACGCTCCCTGTGTAGCCGCGCCGCTGAAGAAATACCGGGACCACCGCGCGCCCGCCGACCGGCAGCGCGATGCTCGGCTCAGGGGTTATCAAGCGGAAATCGGCCCGCGCGGTCGTCGCATCCTGCGGGTCGATTGTCAGGCGGTAGACGCCGCGCGGCCCGCCGCGCCCCTGGGCGTCCAGTACGCCGACGACGATGGCGTTGACCCTGGCAGGGACCGTGTACTCGAGCACCGGGTCGAGCGTGCCGGGGCTGTCTTCCGCGCGGGCGAGCTGGGCGCCGGCCTCGTTGCGCACGACGAGCGCGACGTCCAGCGGCGAGCCGTGGCGCTCGGCAACAACCTCCAGTCGGACCTTGCTGCCGGGCGTCACCGGGACGCGGTAGCGGTCCTCCTCGTTGGCCGTCAGCAGGCGCCCGCTCACGCCGACGGCGCCGGACGGGAGTTCCTGCCACTTGCCGCCGGAGGGTTGTTCGAGGATCTCCGCGCGCGTGCTGACCCTCACAAACGGCCGCGGCCCGCTCCACAGCCCGTCGCCGGGCCAGGCCAGGGGCAGCACGTCCGTGGTCGGCGCCGCAGGTAGTTCAAGCCGCGCCGCCTTCTCCGGCCCGAGGAGCTCGACCGCCTGCGGCTTCCCTTTCGCGACGACCGGCGGGAAGACCCGATCGACGAAGGACCAGTGACCGATGCGCAGGCGGAAGAACCCGGGCGCGGCCGCCGCGTATTCCGTGTCGTGGACGGTGGCGGTGTAGGTGCCGTCCTCGGGGAGTGTCGCTTCCAGCCGGGTGTCGCCGTGCAGGGTGGGAGTTGCCCACGACCAGGCGAGCTGCAGGCGCTTCGCGTTGTAGAGATGAACGACCGGCCGCAGCTTGCTCCCCAGCCGCTGCGCCTCGACCTCGATCATGACCTTCTGTCCCGCCTTGCCCTTGAACTGGGTTTCGGCGGTCGCGGCACCGCTAACGGTCCCGTGCAGAGCGACCGGCAGTTGCCCGGTAGACGCGGTCAGCGGACGCTGCGCCAGGCGATCGACGGCGATGACTGCGGGCGTACTGACGCCACCGGCAGTCACCACGCGCAGCTGGTAGTAGCCCGGCACCACGTCATCCGCCAGGGTGACGTCGAACGTGGCTTTTTTCGGGGTCGCGCCTTTCTTCAGCTCCTGCCGTGCGGGGAAGGGGAGCAGCAGCTTCGGAGCGGTGCCGAAATCGTCGCCGTCCAGGACGAGGGTCGTCGTACCGCCGACCTGCAGCCCGCGCACGTTGAGGCTGCGGATGACCGGCTCGCCCGCCCGCAGCGAGTTCGTTCCGAGGCCAATCGCGATCAGCACAACCCAGCAGCGAGCGCGCATCGAACGGTCCCCCGTCCCGGCGCCATCCGAGCCCGCCGCGTCAGCGCGGGACGAGTCAAGATCCCGCGCTGACGCTGCGGGCTCGGATGGCGCCAGCCATTAAAACAGTTGCCGGATCGGTTCGGCCTCGATGAGGCGCACCGGGCGCTCGCCGGGGCCGGGCATCATCGTCGCGCCAAGGTTGATGCCCATGCCGTGGTAGATCGACGCGAGCACCTGCGGCGGCTCGATCGGGTAATCGTGCGGGCGCGAGCCGATGCGGTCCGTCGCCCCGATCGCCTGTCCGCCGCGGATGTTGCCGCCGCACAGGAAGTTCGTCCAGGCGTTCGGGTAGTGGTCGCGCCCGCCGCGGCCGTTGAGGCGCGGGGTGCGGCCGAACTCACTGAGGACCGCCACGACCGTTTCCGCCAGCAGCCCGCGCCGGTCGAGATCCTCGATCAGCGCCGTGAAACCGAGGTCGAATTGCGGGCAGAGGAAGCGCTCGTAGTCGAGGTACGTGTTGTTGAGGCTCCCGCCGTCCGCGTGCATGTCCCAGCACGACAGGTTGAACACCGTGTCGAAGTGGTTGACGGTGACGTAGCGCGTGCCGGCCTCGATCAGCCGCCGCGCCAACAGGCAGCTCTGGCCGAACGTGTTGCGGCCGTAACGGTCGCGCACCGGAGCGGCCTCGCGGTTCAGGTCGAAGGCTTCCTTCGCACGCCGCGACGTCAGCAGGCCGAAGGCGCGCTCGTAGGCGCTGTCGTGCATCTGCGTGCTGCGCGTCTCGGTGCGGCGCTGGAGCTGGTCGAGCTGGCCGAGCAGCTGCCGGCGAGCGTCGAGGCGGGCGCCCGACTGGCCGGTGGGCACCTCCAGGTCGGCGACGCGGAAGTTGGGCTGAGCCGGGTCGGCCTTGAGGAAGAACGGCTCGTGGGCGCTGCCGAGGTAGCCGGCGGTCTGGCCGTGCAGTGGGCCGGCGCCGGTGTTGCCGATCGGCCCGGGGAGGATGATGTTCGCTGGCAGCTCACTCTTCGGCCCGAAGACACGCGAGATGACGCTGCCGCTGTGCGGCTTGACGCTGTCGGCGTTGAAGTCCTGGCCGGTCATCATCCAGCGCTGGCCGTTCTCGTGCGTGGCGCCGGTGCGGTGGTGCAGGCTGCGGAGGAGCGCCACCTTGTCCATCATCCGGGCCATGAGCGGGAAGTGCTCGCAGATCTGCACGCCCGGCACGTTGGTGCGGATCGGCCGGAACTTGCCGCGCACCTCGGTGGGGGCGTCGGGCTTCATGTCCCAGGTGTCCAGCTGGCCCGGGGAGCCGACGAGGAAGATCGTGATGCAGTTGCGGATGCGGGCGCGCGGCGTTTCGACCGCGCCGGCCTGTTCGAGGCGCAGCAGCCCGGGCAGCGCCATCCCGGCCAGGCCCGCCGTGCCGACCTGTAGGAAGCTGCGGCGCGTGACGCCGTGGCAGACCGGAACCTTGACGTTCCCGACGTTCAGCATGGAACCATCTCCTTCTCTCGGCAGTTGAGCGGGGGCCTGGGATGGGGTCAGATGGTGTAGCTCACCTTGTTGGAGACGTCGAGGAAGCGGCTGTTGATGAATTCGCCGTCGGGCCGCTTGCGGTAATCGACGTACTTCCACATCTGGAGCACGATTTCGTAGGTGCCCGGCGTGGCGTCGGGGTGTTCGTAGCTCGTCTCGGCGCGGGCGGCGGGGGTGGCGACCACCTGCCCGTTGCGGCGGACTTCCCACTGCAGGCGCAGACCCCAGTCGTGCGTGACCGCGCTGCGCGTGACCCGACGGCCCCCCAGCTCGATGGTGGCGCGGGGCGTGCCCTCAAACCGTTGTTCCATGGGGCTGTCTCCGGCGTGTGAGGAAGGTGGGTGGTGGAGTGGTTCGCAAGGTCCGGCGCCCCCCGGCGCAGCCCGGCCAGTCGGCCCCACCCGTTGGTGGTTCGACTGTACCCGACGCCGCGCGCCGCAACAATCGTTTTTCGCGGATTCCTGGCGTGAGGATGCTGAGCGGCCTGACAGGCCCGTGCGCCTCAGTCAAGAGGATCCAAGAGCGGCTGAAGAGTATTGCAGTCCCGGGTGAACAGGGAGATACTGGAAATTCGATTTCGCAGAAGCGCCGCAGGACTTCAGGTCTGGTCGCTGGTGAGCAAGCGAGGAGAGATCTCTGGAATGCGCGTCACGCTCACGGTCATCGCGGACCCACACGAGGGCCAGGTCTTCACCTTTGCTGGCCACGATCGGTTTCTCGTGGGGCGATCAAGGAAGGCCCATTTCCAGCTGCCAGCCAAGGACCGTTACTTCTCGCGCGTCCACTTCCTTGTTGAGGTCAACCCACCTCACTGCCGGTTGCTGGACCTGAACAGCCATAACGGTACGTACGTCAACGGCCGGAAAACGGACGCGATTGATCTGCAGGATGGGGATACCATTCGGGCGGGGAGAACGACCTCCGGGGTGTAGCGAAGGATCGCTATTTTTTGGTCTAGACAATGGGGTCCACTATAGGGTGCGTCTTGCCGGTCTGGGCTGGCACGAATGCGGTGTCAACGTGTACGAAGCTCGGTCATGAGTATCGTTTCACCGTACTGTCGCTGATCCCCAGCATCTCCGCAACCTTCTGCTGCGTGTATCCCAGTTCACGCAGCTTCTTGATCTTCCTGATCGTGCCGATGCTCAGAGCGGGCTTCTTGATCTCTTGCGGGAAAGGATCGGTCACGCCCTCGAAAATCGGGGCAAGATACGCCCTGACCGCCTCAATCGCCTCGTCGGATACGGTCAACGAAAAATCGGACATCTTTCGAGATGGCGCTTTTCTGGTCTTGCATAATGATGGCGTAAGCCATGAAAT
>JADLBT010000183.1 GCA_020847555.1 Gemmataceae bacterium | reverse complement strand
TAGGCGAAGCTGAAGTCGGGTGTCCCAGCCAGGTTGACGTTCTTGAGCTTCCAGGTGCCATCGGGCTCAACCACGCCGATCGTCCAGACGCCGTCGCCGTTCCAGTCGCCCACCACCGGCTTGGAGTTGGGCGAGCCGTAGGGGAAGGAGCCGGCGTCGGGCAGGCCGGGAGCGAGAGCGTTGCGCAGGAACCAGTTGCCGGTCGCCGGGTCGAAGACGCCGATGGACCACTTCCCGTCCCCATCCCAGTCGCCCGCCACCGGGATGCCGTTGAGGGGGCCGAACGCGAAGTTGCCGGCGTCTGGCCCGCCGGGGGTGTTGCTGTTGCGCAGCAGGAAAGTGCCGCTGGCTCGGTTGTAGACGCCGACCGTGAAGTCTCCGTCGCCGTCCCAGTCGCCGACGACCGCCAGCTGGCCGGCGCCGCCGTAGGCGAAGGTCGGGATGTCGGGCGGGCCGGCGGAGTTGCTGTTCCGCAGGAACCAGTTGCCGGATGTCGGGTCGTACACCCCGGCCGTCGAGATCTGGTCCTGCCCGATCAGCCGCGCCAGCGCGAAGTCGTTGGTCGCGCCGGCCGCCGCGCCCTGGGTTTGCCCGGCCAGGACGATGCGCAGCCGGCTGTCCAGCGCGACGGCGTTGGCCCGGTCGTTGCCGCCGTTGAAATCGACGGTCTGTTTGCCGTCGGTGTCGAACGAGGTGTCCAGGGCACCGGCGGTCGTCAGCCGGGCGACGGCGAAGTCGCCCAGTCCGCCAGCGATGGTGAACCCGGCCACCACGATCTTGTTGTCCGGCTGGATGACGACCGCCTGGCCCTGGTCGTCGCCGCCGAAATCGACGGTCTGGCGGCCATCGGTGTCGAAGGTGGTGTCGTCGGTCAGGTCGGCGTTGAGACGAGCGACGGCAAAACTACCGGCGGGGATGGCGGTGGACCCGACGGCGACGATCTTGTCGGCCCCGCCGATGGTCTGGGCGGCGACGCCGCGGATCTGGTCGGGCGCCCCGGCCGCGAACTCGAACGCGCGGAGCGCAGGGGCAGCGGCGGCGTTCACGTCGTACTTGATGAGGGCGAAGTTGGGGGTGACGCCGCCGCCGGTGGTCGTCTGCCCACCCAGGACGATGCTGTTGTCGCCTGGCAGGATGGTGACGGCGAATGCCTGATCGGTCGCGCCGAAGGTTGTGTTGATCGTCCCCGGAGTGGGGCCAGCGGCGTTGAAAGTCACGTCCAGGGTTCCGTTGGGGAGCAACCGGGCGGCGGCGAAGTCGTCGCTGGTGCCGAAGAAATCGATGCCGGCGAGGACGATGCGCTGCTCGCCGCCGATCGTTTGCAGCGTCAGCGCCGTGCCGCGCTCGTTGTTGTCGGTCCCGCCGATCTGCGCGATCCGCACCCGGCCGCCGGTGCCGAAAGTCGTGTCCAGCGTCCCGTCGGTGTTGAGGCGCGCGGCGGTGAAGTCCTCGTCGGCGCCGAACAGAGCCCACCCGCCGACGACGATCTTGCCGTCGCTCTGGATGGCCAGGCCGTTGAGGCGCTCGTTGACGCCGCCGAGCGGGCCGAAGCTGACCAACGCCTTGCCGCCGTTGCCGAAGGTGGTGTCGAGTTGGCCGTTGCCCAGGAAGCGGGCAACCGCGTAGTCGAACTGGTTGGCCTCGCCGTTGAAGTTGAAGTTGCCGGCGGCCACCACCTTGCCATCTTGCTGGACGGCGACGGCGTTGGCGGTTTCCACGTCGGTGGGTCCGAGGAACTGGAGGCTCACCTTCCCCTGGGTGGACGTGAGCGTGTTCGTGACCGGGTTAAAGATGCTGCCGAAGCTGTTGTCGAGGGCGCCGGCCGCCAGCAGGCAGCGGTCTTCGAGACACTCCAGGGTCAGGCGGACGCCAGGTCGAGGGGTGCGGGGGCGGATCCAGGATGCCTTCTTCATGTAGCGACTCCTACCTCGAAACAGGGAAAATCGGGAGCCCACCAGGGGCGGCCCCGGACAGGGCATGAGCCAGGGCATGGGCGCATCGCGCCCTCTGGGCGCGGGCACTCACTCGATCCGAAGGGTCGGGGCTTCCGGCAGTGGGAGGAACGCAAGGGGGGTTCCGTCCACACCGAGGGGAGGCCGTACAACCCCGCCATCTCTGGGTCGCGGCGGCCCTCACCACCCGCGAGACAATCGGGTAAGCGGCAAACTCGCGAAAGTTTTTACCGTCTACCCGTCCTGCGTCTCACGCATAGATGACAGTATTGAGGCTCTCCCTCTTTCGCCAGCCTATTTTCGCTGGATTGCGCGATTCCCGCGAAGCGCCAGCGTTGGAGCGGCTCGCCCGGGCCGCGAAGCAGAACCCACGGGCGGGACTCTTGCCCCGTCACGGTCGCCCGCCTACCCCTTCCGCATGACCACTCTACGCGATCGCGCCCGCTCCATCTGGCAGGCGGCGGTGGATGCTGTTCGCCCGGCCCCGCTCATCCAGCAGGCCCTTGCCGATCCGTCCTTGCCTGTTGGGGAGGCGGTCCGCGCGGCGCGAAGAGTGATCGTGGTCGGCGCCGGTAAGGCGGGTGCCGCCATGAGCGCTGCCGCCGAGGACGCGCTGGCGGATCGTCTGGATTCGGTGGCGGGGGTGGTGAACGTCCCGGCCGGGGCGGTCCGGCCGCTGCGCGCGATTCGCCTGCACCCGGCGCGCCCCGACGGCAGCAACCACCCGACGCGCGAGGGGGTCGAGGGCGCGAACCACATCCTCGAACTCGTTGCCGGCGCCAGGTCCGAGGACGTGGTCCTGTGCCTGCTCTCCGGCGGCGGGTCGGCCCTGCTCCCGGCCCCGGTTGCGGGCGTTACCCTGGAAGACAAGCAGCAGGTGACGCGCCTCCTCCATGCCTGCGGCGCCACCATCAACGAAATGAACGCGGTCCGCAAGCACCTCAGCCGAATCAAGGGCGGCCGCCTGGCCCAGGCGTGCGCCGCGCCGGCGCTGTTCAGCCTGATCATTTCCGACGTCGTCGGC
>JADLBT010000182.1 GCA_020847555.1 Gemmataceae bacterium | reverse complement strand
CTCGTTCCTTCCATATCATCTTCCTACCCTTCCGCGACAACCCCCCACCAGCAGGAAACCGCGTAAAATGGGGGAGAGCGCCTGGAGCGCCAAAACCCACGGGTCGCGTCCCGTGGGTGAAGTGCTGGAAACCTGGTCCACGGGTCGCGTCCCGTGGGTGAAGTGCTGGAAACCTGGCCTACGGGTCGCGTCCCGTGGGCTTTGCTGAGGAACCCCTTCCATGCCGGAATCGATCCCCGCCCGCAACCAGCAACTCGCCCAGCTGTTCCGGCAGGGCCGCTACCGGGAAGCCCTTCCGCTCGCCGAACAAACGTGCGAGCAGGCCAGGGCCGAACTCGGCGAGGATCACCTCGACTACGCCGTCACCCTCAATCACCTGGCGAACCTGCGCCGCGAACTCGCTCAATACGCTCAGGCCGAGTCGCCATACCTGCAGGCGCTGCGCATCAAGCGGGCCGCCCTCGGCAAGGAACACCCGGACTACGCCGCCAGCCTCGAAGACCTCGGCCGGCTCTACGAGGCGATCGCCAACTACGCCCAGGCCGAACCGCTCTGCACCCAGGCCCTCAAGGTCCGCCGCCAGGCCCTCGGCGCGGACCACCCCGACACCGCCCAGAGCCTCAACGACCTCGGCGTCCTCGCCAACCTGCTCGGCAAGGAGGAGGAGGCCGAGCAACTCGCTCGCCAGGCTCTCGACATCCGCCGCCGGGCGCTCGGCGAGGACCACCCCGACACGGCCCAGAGCCTGAACCTGCTGGCCCGCGTTGCCTGTGCCCGCGGCCGCCTCGCGGAGGCCGAGCCGCTCGCGGCGCGCGGGCTGGAGGTCCGCGTCAAGGCGCTCGGCGAGTACCACCCCGACTGCGCCGCCAGCACCAACTGCCTCGCCCGCATCCACGGCTGGCTGTGCAATCTGGGCGAGGCGGAGCACTTCGCCCAGCGCACCCGCGACGTCTGCCGGCAGGCGCTCGGCGAGGATCACCCCGAGTACGCCAAGGCGCTCAACCTGGTTGCCGGCGTCCACGCCACCCGCGGCCAGACCGACCTCGCCGAACCGCTGGCGCGTCAGGCGCTGGAGATCCTCAGTAAGGCGCTCGGCCCGCAGCACCCGGATTACGCCGGCACCCTCGCCTTTCTCGGCTGGATCCTCCGGGCACGCAACCAGCTCGAGGAGGCCGAGGCGCTCTACCAGCAGGCGGTCGAGATCAGCCGCAAGGCGCTCGGCGAGAGCCACCCCGACACGGCCCACAACCTCGCCGAACTGGGCACCGTCCTCAGCGCCCGCGGCCGGCCAGCCGACGCCGAGCCGCTGCTGCGCCAGGCCCTCGCCGCCCTCCGCGCTCGCCTCGGCAACGGCCACCCGGAGACGGCCGAGGTGATGAACGACCTGGCCAGCGTCCTCACCGCCCAGAAGCAGTTCGAGGAGGCCGAGCGCCTCGCCCGCGAGTCCCTGGAGACCCACCGCAAACTGTTCGGCGAGGCCCACCCGTCGTTCGCGTCGAGCCTGCAGCTGCTCGCTGGCGTTCTCCAGGCGGAGGGGCACTTCGAGGAGGCGGTGCCGCTGTACCAGCAGGTGCTGGCGGTGGTCCGTCCGACGCTGGGCGACCACCACCAGGCCGTCCTCGACACCCTCAACAACCTCGCTGCCGTCCACTTCCTGATGGGCAACCCGGCCGCCGCCGAGCCTCTCTGCCTGGAGGCGGTCCGGCTGGTCCGGCAGTGCCACGGCGAGGACAGCGCCGCGTTCGGCCTGGCCGAACACACGCTGGCGACGGCGTATCACCAGCTCGGTAACTTCGCCGCCGCCGAGCCGCTCTACTGCCAGGTGCTGGAGCGGCAGCGTAAACTGCTCGGCGAGGACCATCTCGACTTCGTCCAAACGCTGCAAAGTCTGGCCCGGCTGTACCACAGCACCGGCAACTTCCCGGCCGCCGAGGTACGTTACCGGCAGGTGCTGGAGATCCGCGAGCGGACCGTCGGCGACGAGCACCCCGACTACGCGCAGGCGCTCAACGACCTGGCTGCCCTGTACCACGAGGGCGGCAACGCCCAGGGAGCCGAGCCGCTCTACCAGCAGGCCCTGGAGATCCGCCGGGCGGCGCTGGAGCCGGACCACCCCGACCTGGCGCAGAGCCTGCACAACCTCGGGCTGCTGTGGCAGGCCCTCGGGAAGTTCGATGACGCCGAGCCGCTGTTCCGCCAGGCCCTCGACATCCTCCGGGGCGGGCTGGGCGAGCGGCACCCGGACTACCTGCGCACCCTGCACAGCACCGCTTTGTTCTACCACGCCCGCGGCGACTATCCGAGAGCCGAGGAGTTGCTGCGCGAAACGATCGACCTGGCCCGGCGGCTGCTCGGCGAGGCCCACCCCGGCGTCGCCGGCCCGCTCCGCGACCTCGCGCGACTCCACAGCGACCTGGGCAACCACCTCGCGGCCGAACCGCTGCTGGCTCAGGTTCTCGACATCGACATGGGGGCGCTCGGGCCGGACCACCTGATCTGCGCCGCCGATCTGTTCAACCTGTCGCTGGTCCACAAGACGCTCGGCAACTACGCCCGGGCCGACGCGTTCGGCCGGCGCTCGCTCGACGTCGTCCGCCAGGTCCGCGGGGAGGACCACCCGGACGTCGCCGGTGGCCTGAAGCACCTGGCGGGCATCGCGCAGCTGCTGGACCAGCCGGCCCGCGCCGAGGCGCTCTGCCACCAGGCGCTGGAGATCTTTCGCGCGGCGCTGGGCAAGTACCACCAGGCGGTCGCCGACTGCCTGACCCAGCTCGCCATCCTCCACTTCAGTCAGGGTGACCACGCCCGGGCCGAGGAGGTCCAGAAGGAGGCGCTGGAGATCACCCGCCGGGGCGGCGGCGAGAACAGCGCGCAGTACGCCCAGTACGCCGACGGGCTGGCGTGGATGCACCAGGCGGCCGGCAACCTCGACGCGGCCGAGCCGCTGCTCCGACAGAATCTGGAGGTGGTGCGCCGCGGCGTCGGCGAGGACAGCCCCGGCCTGGCCCCCCACCTCCACCGACTGGCGGACGTCTACCGCGCCGTCGGCAACCTCGACGCGGCCGAACCACTCTATCGGCAGGCGCTCGAACTACTGCGCAAGGAGGCGCCGAAGGAGAACCGCGGGCTGTCCGGGCTGCTCAACAACGTGGCGCTGCTGTACCTGGCGCGCGGCGACTTCGCCCAGGCCGAGCCGCTGCTGCGCCAGGCGCTGCAGAACGACCGCGCGGCGCTGGGCGAGGACCACCCCGACCACGCCAGCACGCTGCAAAGCCTGGCCGCCCTGTGCGCCGCCACCGGACGCGAGGCCGAGGCGCTGACGCTGCTCCAGCAGGCAACGGCCCAGCAGGACCGGCTGCTGCCGCACCTGTTCGCGGTGGAGTCGGAGCGGCAGCGGGCCGCGTTCGCGAATCTGCTGCTGGAGGACTGCCAGCGCGTCCTGACGCTGACGCTGCGCCAGCTCAGCGCGTCGCCGGAGGCAGTACGCCGGGCGTTCGAGCTGGTGCTGCGCCGCAAGGCGATCTGGGTCGAGGCGCTGGCGCGGCAGCGGACCGCCGTGCTGGAGCGCCGCTACCCGGACCGGGCGGAGCCGCTGCAGCGGCTCCAGGCGCTGCGCCGCCAGGTCGCGTTCAAGACGCTCGCCGGCCCCGGGCAGGAGGGCCTCGACACGCACCAGCGCGTGCTGAGCGACTGGAGCCACGAATGCAGCCGGCTGGTGCGCGACCTGGCAGCCGACATCCCCGAGGTCGCACTGCAGCGGCGGCTGCGCCAGGCGGCTGTCGCGGCGGTCGCCCAGGTTCTCCCGGGCGATGCGGCGCTGATCGAGTTCGTCTGCTTCCGAACGTTCGACTTTGCGAGGAGTTTCGCCCCGATCGCCAACCCGTGGGGGCCGGCGCGCTACGTCGCCTTCGTCCTCCCGGCCGGCGCCCCGGACCAACTCCGCCTGCTCGATCTGGGCGAGGCCGACCCGGTCGAGGGGCTGACCGCCGACCTCCGCGCCGGGCTGCTCCGGGGCGAGATGCGGGCCGCCGACCTGGCGGGGCGAGTGCTGCGCTCGGTTGTGTTCGACAAACTGGAGGAAGCGTTGGACGATCGGCGGCGCCTCGTGGTGGCGCCGGACGGGGAACTGGCCCACGTCCCGTTCGAGATCCTCCTGGCCGAGGACGGCCGACGCCTGGTGGATCGCTACACGATCAGTTACGTCAGCACCGGGAGCGACGTGCTGCGCTTTGGAGCGCAGACCCCGGAGTCGGCCGCTGCCCCAGTAGTGGTGGCCGACTCCGATTTCGACCTGGGCACGCCGCGCGAGCCGGAGCCGCAGGGCGGACGCCTGCGGCGCTGGCTCGGCCGGTTGTGGCGGTCGCCGCGGCCGGTCGAACCGCCGGCCCCCGCTCCGCAGCTGTCCGGGCCGGGATACCCGCAGTTCGCGCGCGAGCTGCAGCAGGAGGCCGGGCGCTTTCCGCGGCTGCCGGAGACGCGCCGCGAGGGAGCGTCGGTGGCCGGCCTGCTGGGCGTGACGCCGTGGCTCGGCGAACAGGCGGCGCGGAGCCGCCTGCTCGACTGCCGGTCGCCGCGCATCCTGCACCTGGCGACGCACGGCTTCTTCCTCGGCGATGCGCGCCCGCCCGGTACGGGGCGCGCTCCTGATCTGCGCTGGGAGAACCCGCTGCTGCGCAGCGGGCTGGCCCTGACCGCGGCCAATCGCGGGCCGACGGCGGTGGTGGAGGGCAGCCCGGCGGAGGCGGAGGGGCTGTTGACGGCGCGCGACGTGTCGGGCCTGGACCTGCTCTCGACGGAGCTGGTCACCCTGTCCGCAAGTGAGACGCCAGCCGGCGGGGCGCCGACCGGCCGGAGCGTGATGGCGCTGCAGCGGGCCTTTCTGCTGGCCGGCGCGCACACATTCGTGATGAGCCTGTGGCAGGTGCCGGACCGGCAGCGGCAAGACCTGCTCGAGGATTTCTATCGGCGCGTCCTGGCTGGCGAGAGTCGGGCCGACGCCCTGCGCGCGGCCAGACTCGCCCTGAAGACGCGCCACCCCGACCCGGTGTACTGGGGCGCGTTCATCTGTCACGGCGACCCGGGGGCGCTGCGCTCGGCGTGAGCGGCAGGACTGCTCTTGTCTACCGGCCGCGCGCGAGCGGTGAGAAGGGGTTTCCAAACCCTTTCCTAGCCGACCGTAGCCCCGCGGTTGGCCGCCGGGGTGACGACGATCTGCCCGGCGTCGAGCCCGAACTGCTGCCTGACGGCGTGAGCCAGGTCGTCTGCCTGTCCCTCATCGCCGACCACCGCGAAGACGCCCGGCCCCCAGGAGGTCTGTCCCACCCCCGGCACGCCCCGGCCGCGCACGAACTCCACCACCTCGACGGTGCGCGGGTGCGTGTACGCGCCGCCCTGGACCGGGCGGAACGCCTCGCCGACGCGACGGTTGAAGTCGTGCAACGCCTCACCGAAGGCGCGCGTGTCGCGCTCCGCGAGCGCCGGCAGCATTCCGAGCAGCACCAGCCGGCACAGCGCGTCGGTCTTCGCCAGCGACCAGCCGTGGCCGTTGAGCGACGCCAGCGCCCGCCCCTCCGCCGTCCCATGCAGCCCCTGGCCCCACGGCGGCAACACCAGGACGACGCGCCACGCCGCCGGGAAATCGGCCCGGGCCGCCAGCGGGGCAACTGGCTCGCTGGCGCGCTTGCCCGCCTCGACCAGGAACCCGCCCCGCTCGAACCCGTGGATGCCTACTGCCGATCGCTTGCCCCGCCCCACCCGGCGCGCCAGCTCGGTCGCATCGACGCCGCCCAGCCCGTACGCCGCCGCCAGCGCTCGCGCCACCGCCAGACCGAGTTGCGTCCCCGTGCCCAGCCCGACGTGCTCCGGCGGACAGGCCTCGACGGTCAGGCGCTGCGGTCGCCCCGGAACTTCGAGGGTGTGGGCGAACTGCCGGGCGAACCCGAGGGCGCGCTCGGCCAGCGGCCCCTCTGCCGACCACTCGGCCGCCGCCTCGACGCGCAGCCGCAGCCCCGGGTCGCGCACCATCAGTCCGACGCCGCCGAAGCGCCGGGCCGGCAGCACCTCCTGGCCGAGTGCGTTCGGCCAGTGCGGCGGCGCCCCCTCCGATGGCAGGGTAAACAGGCCGAAGTGCAGCCGGCTCGCGGTCGTGATGCGGATCATGATTGTCCCCCCCTCTCCTGTCCGGCCCTGGCGCGGGCGGCCCGGTCCACCTGCTCTTTCAGGAATGCGAACGCCTGCCGCTCCTGCTCGCCGCCCGTTTTGTCCACGACGACCGCCAGCTTGCGATACTCCGCCGCGATCTCGTCCAGCGGCAGGAAGTCGGTGCGCGTGGCGAGGATGGCGGCCTCGACGACGGCGTGCTTCGCCCGGTTGAACCCGAAGAAGTCGCGCAACCGGCCGGCGTACACCACCTCGGCCTCGATACGCACGCGCTCCTGGCTGTCGTCGAGGGTCGCGACCCGGAACTCATAATACCGACAGGCGTCCCGCAGGACGAAGCCGCGCACGCGCTCGGCAGCGAACACCGGCGGAGGCGGCTCGACCGGCCCGAGCGCTGCCCGGGCGAGCAGGAGAACATCGTCGGTAACGTGCAGCACCCCCTCACCGTGTTCCTTCAGGTTGCGATAGGTCTGCGACGTCGGGTAGGGCCGCAGCACAAACCGTTCCATCGCCGCATCGACGCGCGGCCCCATCGGCGCGACGTTGAGCGCCCCGGCGGGGGACAGCGTGGTGACAATGCCTTCGAGGATCATTCGCGCAGCGCCCGCAGCAGGCCCTCGGCCTTGTGCCAGGTTTCCTCGTACTCGCGCTCCGGCACCGAGTCAGCGACAATGCCGCCGCCGACCGGGAACTGCACCCAGCCGCGCCCGACCGTGAACGTGCGGATCAGGATGCTCGTGTCGGCGGTCCCGTCGAACCCCAGATAGCCGAGGCTACCGCAGTACGGCCCGCGCGCCGTCGGCTCCAGCTCGGCGATGATCTCCATCGCCCGCACCTTCGGCGCGCCCGTCACCGATCCGCCCGGGAACGCCGCCCGCAGCAGGTCGATCGGCCCCAGCCCCTCGCGCAGCCGCCCGCGCACTTCCGAAACCAGGTGGTGAACGTACCGATACGTCTCCAGCCGGCAGACCGCGGGCACGCGCACCGACCCGAACCGGCACACCCGCCCCAGGTCGTTGCGGAGCAGGTCCACGATCATGACGTTCTCGGCCCGGTCCTTGGCGCTGGCCAGCAACTCCTCGGCGCGGGCCTCGTCTTCCTCGGGGGTGCGACCGCGCGGGCGCGTGCCCTTGATCGGCCGCGTCTCGACCTCGTCTCCGGTCAACCGCAAAAAGCGTTCCGGCGAGGCGCTGGCGAGGACGAACTCGCCCAGGTCGAAGTAACCGGCGAATGGGGCCGCATTGCGCTCGCGCAAGCGGCGGTACAGCTCGGCCGGCGGAACGGTTGCCGGGGCGAGCAGACGCTGAGCGACGTTGACCTGGAAACAGTCGCCAGCGTGGACGTACTCGATGGCCCGGCGAACGGTCGCGAGATAGGTTTCGCGGTCGAAGTTGCTCGTCAGCGGGGCCAACTCCGGGACCGGCCACTGCGACGCCAACCGCTCTACCATCCGGCCCGGCCGCCACGGCGGCGGCGGGGCGGGTGTGGAGCGCAGTCGGCGCCGGATCTCCTCCAGCCGGCGGGCGGCGCGCTGGCGCCGGCGGCGAGGGTTCGTTTCCGGCAGGCCGGTCGCGATCAGCCACGCCCGGCCGGCCGCATGATCGAAGGCGACGACCCAGTCGTACAACCCGACCGCCAGGTCCGGGACGGCGAACTCATCGAACCGGGGACGCGGCAGTCGTTCGACGTGGTGGCACAGGTCGTACCCGAACAGGCCGGCGGCACCGCCCTGAAACGGCGGCAGGCCCGGTATCGGCTCGGTCCGGTACGCGGCCAGCCGCTCGGCCAGGACCGCGAACGGGTCGGCGGACTCGGTGGTTTCCGCTCCAACGGTGACGCGGCGGCCGCGCGCGCCGATCCAGTCGAATGGATCAGCGGTCAAAAACGAGTAGCGGCCCAGCGTCGGGTGGGCGAGGGCGCGGTCGAGAAAGAGCACATGCTTCAGCCCGCGCAGCCGCTCGAAAACATCCCAGGGTTGAAGTGTGGGCGCGACCTCCTCGACCAGGGCCAGAGCGGGTTCGGCGACCGGATACTGAACCAGGGCTCCCATGCGTGTTGCGACTCGTCCTCTCCTTGGGATGTGGGTGCGGCACCACTGCCACCCCTTCATCATAGCGGCGGGCGCAGCCGCGTGCAGCACCGACCCGGCCGCGGGAAGTGAACATGCGCCAGGTACTCAACACCTGGTTCTACCACAATCGCAGTGGTCCCATGATTTGCTTCCCAGGAGCACGGTCTACGACTACTTCAAAGTTTGGCGTGACGACGGCACAGCGGCCCCGCGTGTTCTGGAAAAACTGGACCAGGACGAATGCCCCCGCCTGGCTGGGGCGATACCGACGTAACAGCCGCGACGGCGAGCGGTTGCCCAGTTCGAGCAAGGCAGTTATTAAGATAAATACCATCTATAATATGATGAAACACCTCCATCCAGATGCATCCAGGAGGGAAATTACCTTTAAGTACCCACGCAAACTCCAGAAAGCGGTGTGAAAACTCGCCGGACAGACTCTAAGATAACGGTTGAGGCCAGACCGAAGGGGAACGAGATAGACCGATGAGCGTTCCGGTCATGGTTGCGCTCGGCAGCGCACTGGCACTGGTCGGGGGCGGGCTGATTTGGTGGTGCCGGCGTGCGCGGCGGCACCCCCTGCGCGGGCCGCACCAGGCCGAACGGTTCGGGCACGCGCCGGAAAAACTGCCCGGTCGCTGCTTCTCCGGGTTGACCAAGGGGCAAGCGGAACAGCTGCTCGACCGGCTGGAGAGCGAGGGCCGGACGGATTGCGAACTCACCTACGAACCCGAGAAGGGGTTCACCGTCTGGGTGCCGTGAACCGTCGAGCTTGCTGGGCTGGCCCTGTCCTCAAAAGGAGGCGCCGCCCGCGAGCGGTTCGAGCATCCAGCTCTCGACCTCGGCCGACACCCCCTGCTGCAACAACTCGACCTCGACGACGAACCGCAGCTTCTTTCCCTGTTTCAGGACGGTCCCTTCCAGGCCGGCCAGCGGGCCGCCGATCAGGCGCACGCGCGTACCGGGGCGCAGGCGGCCCTCCGCGCTGAGGTCCGTGCCGGAGGTGGCCAGGGCATGCACGCGGACAAGGTCGGCGTGAAGTCGCGCCTGGTCGGGGACGGTCAGGGACTGAACGACGGTACTGGTTTCCAGGGCACGCTGCCGGGCCTCGACGTCGCCGTGGAGGAAAAGGTAGCCGGGAAAGAGCGGTAAGTATGCGGAGCGCACCTTCCCCCCGCTGCGCCACTGCCGCTGGTACAGGGGCAGGAAGAAGCCGGTGGCGCGGCTCAGGAGATGGCGCGCCAACGTCTTCTCGGCTCGGGGGCGAGTGTGGAGCACCCACCAGCGAGCGTCCCCACACGCCGGGGCGAGGGCGAGCAGGTTCTCGGGGTACAGGAACGGCTCCAGCGGCAACAGGGGCATGGCAGAATCCTTCGGCCGGAACACGGCGTCGTGTTTGCGCTCCACCCTGAACTATGAAGCCTGCGCGAGAGGCTGTCAAATAATCGGCCGGCAACCGAACGCCACGCCGGACGCGCGACCGGCCCAACAATCCCGTTGACGCCACCCCGAAGGGGCGCGATACGATAACAATCGGCGGCCCCTCCTCTGTGAGCAGTGAGGAGGGAGAAGAGGAAAGTAAAGCCCACCGGCCGCGACCGATCGGCGGTCCGTTCTCCGCTCTGTCCTCGCCTTCCGATCCGATGGTCTTCAGTTCAAGGAGGTCTCATGTCCTCGGAAGCGTCCCCGCCCACCTCTCCCGCACTCTCTCCGCCGACCCCGCCGGTGCCAGCCTGGCCGGTCCTCGACGTGGCAGAGCGGCGCGTCCTGGGCGTGCTGATCGAGAAGGCGAAGACCACCCCGGACGCCTACCCGATGAGCGTCAACGCCCTCGTCACCGGCAGCAACCAGAAGTCGAACCGGGATCCGCTCCTGAACCTGACCGAGGACGACGTCGAGGAGACGCTCCAGCGATCCCAGCAGCGGGGGTACGCGATCAAGATCACCGGCGGGCGCGTGATCCGCTGGCGGCACAATCTGTACGACGCCCTGGGCGTCGGCAAGGTCGAACTCGCGGTGCTGGCAGAACTCCTGCTGCGCGGCCCGCAGACGGAGGGCGAACTCCGCGGCCGGGCGAGCCGGATGGAGCCGGTCGATGACCTGGACGCGCTGCGCGCGGTCCTCAGGCCGCTCAAGGGGCGGCGGCTGGTCGTCTACCTGACGCCGGAGGGGAAGCGCGGTACGGTCCTGACGCATGGGTTCCACGCCCCGCAGGAACTGGAGAAGCTGCGCACCCTGCACAGCGCCGGGGCTGCAGAAGAGGAGCCGTCGGCTGCGCCCGCGCGGCCCACCCCTTCGGTGAGCGAAGACTGGGTGCGCGCTCTGGAGACGCGGCTGCAGGAAGCCGATGAGGAAGTAAGGAGCCTGCGGGCGACGGTGGCGGCACTGCAAGCGCAGGTTACCGGCCTGGTGGAGCAACTCGCCACGTTGAAGCAGGCGTTGGGGGGGTGAAAACGTTCTGCCTACCCCAGGCTGGGCAGGACTTGCACTCCCTTCGTCGTCCCGGTATATCCGGTGCTCTCGCATGGATACGCCCCGGGTCTGATTTACCCGGGGTGTCGGTGCGCAGGG
>JADLBT010000181.1 GCA_020847555.1 Gemmataceae bacterium | reverse complement strand
CCCCCCGCCCCGCCACACGTGGGCTTTACCTCGTTCCCTCACCGCGCGAGGCGGTAGGCGGGAAGCACGGCGATACCACGGAACCAGGTGCCGCTTCGGCGCTCGCGGGACTTGATGCCGTAGCACTCGATCATGTCCAGAAAGGTGAACTGGTCCTGCACGGGCACCCCGGCGTCGAGGCACCAGCGGACGTAGGCGAGATAGAGATCGACGGCCGGGACGCTGGCGTTGCGGGCGAACAGACAGCACTGCTCGACAAAGCCGCTGATCGGTTTCATATCTCCTTTGCACCTCCCCTATCCGTTCTAATGCAGCCTTGCCCCCGACACCAGCGCGGAGCCGGTCCCGCGTGGAGATTTCACGCCGCGTTCGTCGCTTCCTGCAGTCTCTAGCGGTTGCGCCGCGCCGCCGGCCCGACGGCGGCCTAGAATGCGCCCGTCCGAACTCCCTCGGTTAAGAAAGGAGCCCCCCATGTTCCGAACTGCGCTGGTCGCGCTCGTCCTCGCCGGCACCGTCGCCGCGCAGACCCCGCGGGCGGGCGGCGATCAACCGGCCGCGCGCGTCGAGACGTTCGTCTTCAAAAAGACGCCACAGGCGGAGTTGAAGATCCACGTCCACTTCCCGCCCGGATGGAGCGCAAAGGACAAACGGCCCGCCCTCGTCTTCTTCTTCGGCGGCGGCTGGAACAGCGGGAAGGTCGAGCAGTTCCTGCGCCAGGCGGACTACCTGGCCGGCCGCGGCCTGGTGACGGCGCGGGCGGACTACCGCGTCAAGAGCCGCCACAACGTCACGCCGGACAAATGCGTCGAGGACTGCAAGAGCGCGGTGCGCTGGCTGCGGCAGAACGCCGGCAAGCTCGGCATCGACCCGGATCGTGTCGCGGCTGGCGGCGGCTCCGCGGGCGGCCACACCGCGGCGGCTGCCTTCACCGCGAAGGATCACGAACCGCCGGGCGAGGATCTGTCCGTCTCGTCGCGGCCGAACCTGCTCGTCCTCTTCAACCCGGCGCTCAACACGTCGCGACTGGCCGACCGGGTCGGCTCGGCGAAGGTGGCCAAGGCCATCTCGCCGAACGACAACCTGACGAAGGACGTGCCGCCAGCGATCCTCTTCTTCGGCACCGCTGACAGGCTGCTCGCCCACGGCGAGGAATACATGAGCAAGGCGAAGGGGTTGGGACTGAAGGCGGAACTGTGGACGGCAGAAGGGATGGGGCACGGCTTCTTCAACCGATCGCCGTGGACGGAGGCGACGCTCGCGGAAGCGGACCGCTTCCTGGCGCGGCACGGCTACACGCGCGGCGCGCCGACGGTGAAGGTTGACCGGAAGGCGTCGCTGAAGCGGGCAACCGTATCGCCGTAACCAGCCCGGAGCGCCAGCGCCGGGCGCCCGGGGTGCCCGTCGCCGACGTGCCGGGTTACCTGCGCCGCCCGCCGGCGCGGTGAGTCTCGCCGAACCTTCCGACCTCCGGCTCCGTCATTCCCAGGGTACGGCCTGCTCGATTCGACGGACTTGCCCGGGTTAGGGGGTGGGGTAGAATGAGTGGCGGGCCTGATGGCTGCCTCTGCACCGCGCCGACAAGTACAGGCGCCCGTAGCTCAGGGGATAGAGCATCGGTTTCCTAAACCGAGGGTCGCAGGTTCGAATCCTGCCGGGCGTAATAGCGAAACGTCACGGTTCAGAGCAAAAAGCGAAGAGAATTATGCGAACTCTGTCTGCAATACACTTGATGTTCCCGGTTTGCTGCATGGCCCTGCCGCCCGCTCCGGTTCACAGTCAGGACAGACCAGTTACCGTTGCACCCAAGGAATTTGCCTTCGTACTGTCCAATGGGTATGGCGAAGGCGACCGTTTCTCGAACGAACCGAAAGTGTTCGAGAACCTCCTGATCAACATGCGCAAGTCGGGCTTCAACACCATCCACTGCATCTATCGGGATTGGCGTGTCGAATTGTGCCGCAAGCACAAGGTCAAGATGATGATCGATGTACTGGCCTGGAAGGAGGGCGGAGGCACCGACATTCGCAAGCCGGACCAGCGTGCCGTCGTCAAGAAAATCTGTGAAAAAGTGCGCGGCAATGATGCCGTGTGGGGTTACAACCTCTGGAATGAAGCCCTCTCCTTTTTCGGCAATCCCGACGGAAAAGATATCGATGCCTATATCAACATGCTCAAGGAATGGGATCCGACCCACCCCATCTGGATGGGCACTCGCACCGTGAACTATGCCAATGCCCCGAAGTCCAAACCCGGTATCCACGGCTACTACGACTATGCCTGGCATCGCGGCTTTCATTGGCATTTCGCTGACCTGCAATGGTACTTCCGGTATGTGCCGACGCAGGATGGCTATATCGGCCGCTGGGAGCAAGGTAGCAATTACAACTGGAATTCCTTTTCACTAAATACGTCGATCGTATTCGGCACCAAGGTTACCATCTGGTTCATCGGCGGCCCCTTTGATAAGGAAGGCCATGTTGATCCGAAGCATCGATTCCACCATCTCGTGAAGATTGGCCAGGAAGTACAGACCCTCTATCCGCAACTGGGTAAATTTGGGCGACCTTCCCGCGTTTTTTCGACACCAACGACGAAGACGCACGACAACAAGCCACGATCCGAGAAGGAAATCACTGCGAACAAAGGGGTTCCGTGGTCTCTCCCTCGGTTTCCCGATGACTTCTGGCTGAAGATCCATCAGGGCGAAGTGCTGGCCGGCTTCTTTGAATATCCCAGCGGCGAAGATGCTGTGTTCGTTGCCAACCACAATGCGTTCGCCAGGCAGGATGTTGAATTCTCGGTGCGTGGCAAACTTGCTCCGAAAGGTCGTATTGAACTCTTCAATCGCCAAACCGGCCAATGGCAAGCACTGGAGCCAGTGAACGGATGCCATGTCTTTGAATTACGTCCCGGCGGGGGCGAACTACTCCGAGTTCATGGACGCATCAAATAATGCCTTAAAGACCCGATCCCGCAGGAGGGGGCTCCGGCCCTCGATTGGAAGGCATCGCCGGACGGAGCCGGCTCCTGCGAAGACATGCAGGAGGGGGCTCCGGCCTCCGATCCCGCAGGAGGGGGCTTCGGCCCCCAAGGGTTCCTGCGGGATCGGAGGCCGGAGCCCCCTCCTGTGTCGTTTGGAAACAGCGGCTTACCTGGGGGCAGGCAGCTGTCGCGGGACTGGGGCCGTTATGCTGGCGGCCGGCGGCATCGGGGCCGGCGCACTGGCCGGCGGCATCGCGGCCGGATCGGTGGCCGCCAGCGTACGCTCCACCGGAATGCTGACCAGGGGCGGCGGGCCGTTCGACGCCGCCACGATCGGGTTGCCGAGACAGCTTGCAGCGGCGCCGGGGCGCTGCCGCAGAACCAGGGCCTGGTGCCGCTCGTGGATGTGGGCGCTGGCCCGACTCTGAACGCACGCCGGCAGTGGGCCGTCCGAGATCGACACGTTGTCAAACTGCTGGATCGTCCCCTTGTCGAGTTCAAACTTCGCCAGGGCGATGTTGTACGCGAAGATACTCGCCCGCTCTGCCGTCAGGGCCTGGACCCAGTCCTGCTGCGTGATCAGCAGGAAGTTCGGCCCCTCCAGCCCGGCCCGGAACAGGTCGTACAGCGCCTGATACCGCTCGGTCGCAGCCTTGCGGATGCCGGCCTGGATGCGGACCGCCTCATACGCCCGCGTCAGATCACGGAAGCTCTGCTGCAGGGCGAACGTCGCCTGCTTCTCCTGATCGCGCAGCTGGGCCGTGCGCTGGGCCAGGGCCAGCTGGGATCGCCGAAGCTGGGCGTTGGCCGCCCGGAACCCGATCGGCACGTCCAGCGTCAGGCCGACGCTCCAGTTATTGAACCGATTCGACGCCAGGCTCCGGAACGCATTGTTCGAGCCGGCGAAGGGATCGGCTTCGTTGCCGTCCAGCCGATTCCCGAGGCCGTTGATGTCGTAGGTGCCGACGGCTCGCAGGTCCGGCAGCGTCAGGTTCTTGGCCTGCTTGACTTCGAGCTGCAGCTTCTTGACCTCCTGCCGGAGCAGAGCCAGGTCAGGCCGGTTCTCCAGGGCGGCCGCGATCGAGTGCTGCCAGTCGGGCAGGTACGGGGCCGTCGTCGGCATGTCGGTCGGGATCAGCCGGTGGCCGTCTTCCGGCGGCAGGCCGATGACGAAGCGCAGTTGCCGCTCCGCCTCCAGGACGGACACGCCGTTGCCGCCGAGCGCCTCCAGGCGGGCCAGGCGGATCTGCTGGTACTGCAGCTCCAGGGCCGCCAGATCCTGAGCGGTGACCAGCTTCTTCTCCTGCAGCTGCTTGGCGATCTCCCATGCGTCGTGGGCCTGCCTCAGGGCGAGATCCTGGGTGTGCAGGTTCCAGTAGCTGAAGTACAGGTTCCAGTACGCCTGCTCGACGTTGAACAGCATCTGGTTGACGGCGGCGTAGAAGTTTTCCCGCGCCTGGTCGAAGCCGAGCCGGCTGATCAGGATCGGCAGCTGGTTGACGGTCGTCCCGAACCCGCGCAGCAACGGCTGCTGCACATCGAAGATCAGCCGCGGACGATACGTCGGGTTCAACGTCCCGACGGGGGCTGGCTGATTGACCATCGCGTAATCGGTGCGGAACGTGATGCCCGCCACACCGCCGGTCGGCAGCGGCTTTTCGACTCGGGTGACGAAGTTGGCGTCATCGACGCTGATGAACGGCGCCTGATTCTGCAGGGCGTTAATGACGGCACCGGGGCCGATTCCCACCAGCACGTTCCCCGCCCGCTCGTCGGTCGTACTCCAGTTCATGGACGTGGTCCAGCGGGCGTCGAAGACGGCCAGCCCCTGCTCGATCGCCGTGTACGCTGCCGCCGGATCGTACGACAGCACCCGGAGGGCCGTCCCGCCAACGCGCCCGTGCTCCAGGGCCAGGGCGAGGCACTCCTGCAAGGAGATGTCGCGCCGGGGCGCCTCCGGGTTCAGGACGGTACTAACGGTCGGGCTCGCCACCTCGGCCGGGTGGATGTCCGGGTCGCGGCCTGGACAGCCCAGCAGGCAGTCATTCCGCGGCGGCATTGGCCCTTCCGGGATGCAGCAAGTGTGCTGGGCGCACCCGTTCAGGGCCATGCCCAGCAGGAACACGGATAGCATCAGGATCTGACCCGTTCGCATGTTCATCCCCTTCTCTCCACCGCTCGTTGGAGATGCCGCCGGAGATTTCCTGATGTCGGGGGTACTTCGCGGGGATCAACTCCCCACGACCGCCCCGCGCCGAGGCCAGCGTCCCATCGACGGCGTGTGCCCGAAGTCCCTGCTGGGTAGCGGCCCGGCCAACTGTCCCGCGCCGGTAAATTGAGAAAGCGCGGCGGCCCCGGAGGCTCCCGCCTCCTGAGGTCCGTGGACGGTACGGGTCCGCTACCTCGCTTGAAATCTTTGCCTTGATATCGACCAAACGGGGTCGCAGGCTGCACAAAAAGAAAACCTCGTACACCCGTTACAGCCGGCAGGACCGGAAAGGAGAGGCCAGGAGCCAGGGATCAGGGGTTGAGGGAAGAATGAGGAGGAGGGAGTGAGAAGGGGAGTGAGGAAGAAGGAGTTAAAGCCCACGGGCGGCCGCCCGTGGGCTTTCTCTCAAGCCCCTGGCCCCTCTCCTAGACCCCGACGGCCGACGGCCGGGCGGCCGCCGACGGCTGGTCGGCCAGCGACGGGTCGATGAACTTGTGGTGCCACAACTGCGTTGCCAGCACGCCGACCAGCCCCATCTCGACCGAGACGCGCTTGCTCGAGCCGGCCCGCAAGGACTGCGACCGCGTCCGCCAGTACTGCACCGCGCCCGCGTCGAAGTAGCCGGTACGGCGCAGGGAGTCCTCGCTCAGCAGCTGGTCCACGAACGCCGGCACGTTTCCGCCCGCTGTGAAGAAGCTGTCGAACGGCGCCCGGAACATCGCCTTGCGCCGGTACGCCACCTCGGCCGGCAGCCACCGCTCCGCCAGCCGCCGCAGCAGGTACTTCTCCCGGAACCCGCGCAGCTTCCAGCGCGGGTGCAAAGGCGCGAGGTAGTCGAACACATCCTCGTCCAGGAACGGATAGCGCGTCTCGACCGACGAATGCATCGCCACCCGGTCCCCCTTCGCGTTCAGCAGCAGCCCGGGGAGGTGGATGCGAATGCCGTAGTACAGGGCGCGGTTCAGCGGGTGCCAGCGGGTGACGCGCTCCGACGGGATGTCGAGTTCTTCATACGGGATGCGGTCGGCCAGTTCCGCCCGCAGCCACGGGCTGAAGAACCGCAGCTTGTTCACCCCCACCAGCCCGTACAGATCCAGCCAGGCGTTGTGCCCGCCGACGGCGGCGTAGACCTTGCGCAGGTAGGCGCGCGTGAACCGCGGCTGGCCCGTCGCCCACAGGAACCCGCGCCGCACCAGCCCGCTCAGCCGCAGCCCCGGCACGATGTCGAGGAACCCGAGCAGCCGGTCCACCTTGAACCACGGGTAGCCGGCCAGCCACTCGTCGGCCCCCTCGCCCGTCAGCGCCACCTTGTAGCCGCGGGCGTGGACCTCCTCCGCCAGCAGCAGCAGAGCGGCGCACGACGTATCGATCACCGGACTGTCGGCCGCCTCGATCAAACGCGGGTAGGTGGCGAGCACCTCGTCGGCCCCGCAGCGTACCACGACCGGCTCGGTCCCGACGTGGCGGGCGGTGACGGCGGCCTCGTTCGTCTCGTCCAGCTCCGGGTCGTCGATGCGGATGGTGAACGTCGGGATCGGGCTGCCACGCACCTTGCTCGCCAGCGCCACCACCGTGCTCGAATCGACGCCGCCGGACAGGTACGACACCACCGGCACGTCGGCCCGCAGGCGCCGCTCGACCGCCCGCAGCATCGCCCCCTCGAGCCCATCCACGAGCGCCTTCTCGTCAGTGCGCGGATCCTCCTGCCCGCGGTCGGGGAAGTCGATCTGCCAGTAAGCCCGATCGGTGACGCGGGCGGCCGTGCCAGGCCCGCCCAGGTCGATGCGCAGGTAATGCCCGGCCACCAGCAGGCGCACGCCCTCGAAACAGGTGACCGGACCGGGCAGGGCGAAGAACGTGAAGATGTGATTGAGCCCCTGCAGGTCGGGCCGGGCGTCCACCAGGCCGGAGGCGAGCAGTCCCTTGATCTCGGAGGCGAACAGCAGCCACCCGTCACGCCGCGCCCAGTACAGCGGGCAGATGCCGAAGCGGTCCCGCCCCAGCACCAGCCGCTGCCGCCGCGCGTCCCACAGCGCGACCGCGAACTGGCCGCGCAGCCGCTCGAACATCCCCTCGGCATGCTCCTCCCACAGGTGCGGCAGCACCTCGGTGTCGCAGTGGGTGACGAACCGATGACCGCGTGCCTCCAGGGCGGCACGCTGCCCCAGGTGGTCAAACAACTCGCCGTTGTAGACGACGGCGACAGAGCGGTCCTCGTTGAAGATCGGCTGCCGGCCGTCCGCCAGGCCGACGATACTGAGGCGACGCGACGCCAGGCCGAGCCCGGGAACCTCCAGGTAGCCGTCCTCGTCGGGGCCGCGGTGGTACAGCGCGTCGGCCATCGCGCGCAGGACACCGCCCGGGAGCGGCCGCCGTCCCTCCAGATCAACCATGCCGGCAATTCCGCACATCGCCATCCCCCTCGCGGGCGAGTTTCACCCTCTTCCCAATCCTTCCCACTTTACCCGAAAGGGCTGAAATCCGGAGTGCGTGCAGGGGAGGAATATGGGGATGTGCGGGCGCAGGGAGTCGGTTGATCCGCACAATCGGTCGCGCCGGACCGACGCGGTTCAGGCCTGCGCTCAGGTAAGGCGAGCGGCAGCTGTTCTTCTCTCCGCGCCCCTGGAGAAGTCGGGGGTGAGGGGTTGGGCACGCCGTACTCGGTGCGCAATCCCCCTCTCCCCCCAGGGGTGCGGGGAAACCACTTCTTAACGCGACGGGCTCACTTCCCGGCAAGGACCGTATCGAACAGCTTGTACGCGATCTCCCGCATCTCCGGTGAGAAGTCGTGGGCGCCGTCGGGATGTTCGACTCTCAGACGGTCCGCGTGGCCAAGGAGCTTGAAGACCGGCCGGGCGGCCGCGACGACCCGGTCCACGCTGTCGGCCCGGAAGTTCGCGTCCTTCGTCGGGGCGCTGATGAAGACGTGACGCGGTGCCAGCGCCCCGATCAACTCGTGGAAGTCGAACGGGATGTCGGCGAGCCGGCCCTTGTAGTCGGCCAGTTTCCGCATGTACCGGGTCTGGCACCATCCGCGTTCCGGATCCCAGTTCTTCGGGTTGCCGTTGTAGTAGTCGAGGAACGAGTCCAGCCCGCAGCTCGACACGACCGCCTTGAGCCGGTCGTCGAACACGGCGGTGTAGACCGAGTTGTGCCCGCCCAGCGAGTGGCCGATCGTCCCGAAGCCGCGGGACGTGTCCACGAACGGCAGCGACGCCAGCAGGTCCAGGCCGCGGATGTTGTCCCACACAGCCTTGAGCGTTCCGCTCTCCCACCCGAGTTGCTTCAGGTCCGGCTGATACTTTGCGAGCAGCGGGTAGTTCGGAGCCAGCGTGACGTAGCCGCGCTCGGCGAGTTCCAGGGCGTAGCCGCGGTTCGGCCGCTTCCCGAGGCCGACAACCGTCCCGTGCCCAACCACGTTGTCGGTGCCGTGCAGACAGAGCACGGCCGGCGCCTTCTTCTTGCCGGCGAGGACGTCCTTCGGAATGAGCAGGTACGCCGGGACGCGGCCGCCGGGTTCCGATGCGTAGGTAATGAGCCGGCGGACGTACGTCCCGCCGTCGAACTCGTCCTCGGTCTTCGGGTCGAGCGGACACCGCTTGCCCTCACCGGGCAGCTTGCCCATGATCGCTTCCATGCCGCGGACCACCTCGGCCCGACGCTTCACCCAGTCCGCGGCCGACTTTACCGGGGCCGGCTTACCGTCCGGCCCGCGGTAGACGAGCAGGTTGTCGCGCGGCAGGCGGGGCTGCGGACCGTCGGCGCAGGCCACTGCGGCAAGGCCGGCGAGCGCCGCCACGGTGACGCGGCGAGTCATTGTCCAGAGCATCTCGGTCTCCCGGGGTGAGGGGCGTTGTGTGTGGTTGCTGTGAGGAAAGCGTAGACGCCGGACGGACCGGGGGCAAGGGGCGACGGACCGGGCGTGGGGCGTGCGTCCGGCCGACTTCACACGCCCTGCGGCACCGCCCAGTGGCCGGCGCGGTACTCGCGGCTCACGAGGGCGTTGGCGTCCTTGTCGCTGACGAACCGCTCCGTCCTGGGGTCGAACCGCAACGTCCGGCCGACGCGCGTGGCGATGTTGCCCAGGTGACACAGCGTCGTCGCGAGGTGGTTGATCTCGATGTCGGCGTTGGGCCGATTGCCGCTGCGGATGCACTCGAAGAAGTTGGTGTGGTGTGCCGGCAGGTTCGGCGAGCCGCGCATGCGTTTGATCTCCTTGTTGCGCGGCCCGTACAGAGTCCACCCCGACCCCTTGCCCAGGACGAGCATCCCCTGCGTCCCGAAGAAGGCGTTGCCGTTCTCGTGCCCCTGCTCCGTGTACGGCGACCAGATGCGTTGCTCGAAGATGAGCTGCTTCTTGCGGCCGGTCTTGCCCTGCCCGTCGTACTCGAAGAGGACGGTCTGCGTGTCCGGGAACTGCTGGTCGTCGTCGAAGAAGTACTTTCCGCCGAGGGCCGCCACCCGGGTCGGATGGGTCGTCACGCCCAGGCCCCAGCACCCGAGGTCGATGTCGTGGACGCCGTCGTTGCCCATGTCGCCGCACCCGAAGTGATACCACCAGCGCCACACTCCGTGCAGCCGGTTCGCCTGGTACGGCACCAGCGGGGCGGGGCCGACCCACACGTCATAGTCCAGGTTGGCCGGCGGCTTCGTCGGCTGCTGGCGGCCGATGTTGCGCCGCAGCTGGCTGTTCCAGACGCGCACCGTCAGCACCTCGCCGATCGCCCCGTCGCGCAGCAGGCGCATCGCCTCGACGGCGTGGGCGCTGGACCGGGTCTGCGTCCCGACCTGCATGACGCGGCGGTGCCGGCGGGCCGCCTCGATCATCAGCCGCCCTTCCCGGATGTTGTGGCTGCACGGCTTCTCGACATAGACGTGCTTGCCGGCGATACACGCCAGGATCGCCGCCGGACCGTGCCAGTGGTCCGGGGTGGCGATGAAGACGGCGTCCACGGCCCGGTCATCGAGGACGCGACGCATGTCCTGCGTCGTTTGCGGCCCGCGCCCGGTCGCCTTCTGGACGGCCTGGGCGGCGGCGTCCAGGCGGGAGCGGTCGGCGTCGCACACCCAGGCGATCTGGACGTCCTTGCGGGGTAACAGCGTCCGGACGTGGTTCATGCCCATGCCGCCGGGGCCGATGACGCCGACCACGAAGCGCTCGTTGGCGCCGGCCGGTTGCGCAGCGGCGGGGCTCGCGAGGGCGGCGCCGGCCGCCCCGAGGCCGGCCGTCCTCAGGAAGCTTCTGCGGTTGCTGGTCGCCATGTCGATCCTCCTCGTTGGGTGTGGTGAGTCCGGCGCCGATCATAGCGCCGCGCCGCCGCGATTGCAAACGCCATTTGGCCGCATTCGCCGCACGGGGACAGGTGCCGGTGCAGACTCAAGAAGGGTGGTGTGCAACAGGTTTGAAAGCCCACCCGTGGGCTTTGTGGGGTGGGAATGAGCGCGCAGCCAGGGCGGGGACGCGGACGGCGCGAGCCGGTGAGTGCCGAGCAGCTGCCCACAGGTGCGGTCAGGCGTGTTCGGCGTTGGCGGTCTGCTGCGCCTGACGCAGCGGCCCGCGATAGGTGATGCGCCCCTTGCTCAGGTCGTAGGGGGAGATGGCCACCGTCACGATATCGCCCGGCAGGATGCGGATAAAGTGCTTGCGCATTTTCCCCGCGATGTGCGCGACGATCTCGTGGCCGTTGTCCAGTTTGACCCGAAATTGGGTGTTGGCGAGCGCCGCCGTCACCTTCCCCTGAGCCAGAAAAACCTCTTCCTTCGCCATGATACCTGAACCCGAAAATCCTGCCGACCCGCGCCTGGAAACCAAATACGCCGCACCCCGAGGCGCCGGCCCCGGTCGGCCCCGGGGGCTGGCGACTCTGCCGCTGCAGGTGTTGACGAGAGGGGACGCAGGAGGGAACGAGTAGAGGGCTCTGGTCCACGGTCAATCGAGCGGCGGTGGTGCTATTGCATTATACCGTACATCTGCAGAGGGAAGAAAATCCAGAGCACTTTCCGTGCGCCTGGAGTGGGGAGGCAAAGCCCACGGGCCGCCGTCCGTGGGCTTTAACGCTCTCCCTTCCTCCCCACTCATTTGGCGGCCAGCTGCCGGCGCTTCTCGGCGATGAGCTTGAGCAGCGCCTTCATCGGGTCGGCGAACTTCTTGATGCCCTCCTCCATCAGCGTGTCTTCCAGGTGGCGCAGGTCCACCTTGCTCTCGATCTCGCTGAGCACCTCCTGCGGCGGCATCTGGTCGATCTGGCGCGTGATGGTGCGGCCGCTCTCCTCCACCGCCTCGTTGGTGGCCGGCGGGTTCGTCTCGATGTCGGACCCGGCGAACGCCTCGACGTACTTCCACGGCGGGTCTTCCGGCTTCTTCGTCCCGGTGCTGGCGAACACAATCTCCTGCCTCAGCGGCAGGTTTTTGTCGGCCCAGTACCGCTGGTTCATCCGCCAGATGTTCTTGGCGTTGACGATGCCGACGAGTCCCTGCGCCTTCGCCGACAGTTGCGGGACGTGCTTCTCGGTGTAGACGTCCACGCGGCTGACGAAGATGCTGTAGACCGACTTGAAGACGTCGCGCGTGCCGCGCCGCTGGGCGCCGCGCCAGATCGCGTCGCGGGCGGCAACGTACTGTCGGGGTGTGAACGTGAGCGTGACGTTGATGGTGATGCCCGCGGCCGCCATCTCCTCCAGGGCGGCCACGCCCGCCTCGGTGTTGGGGATCTTGATCATCCGGTTCTTGTGGCCGGCGCTCCACTGCTTGCCGAGTTCGATGTAGCGCCTCGTCCGTTCGGCAACCGGGATGTTCGCGGCCGGATCCTCCAGCAGCGGGTCCAGTTCGAAGCTGACGTACCCGTCCTCGCCGCGGGTCGCCTCCCAGACGGGCAGGAAGATTTCCTGGGCCTGGCGCACGAGCAGATCGGTGAGACGCCACGCGATGTCGTGGTCGCTCAGGCCCTCGCCGAGGAAGCGCTGCAAATCCTTGTCGAAGCGGCCGGTCTCGATCAGGTCGCCGACGATGATCGGGTTTGAAGTGGCGCCGGTCGCGCCGAGCGCCCGGTTGCTGGCGACGAGATCGGGATCAATCGAGTCGAGCCAGAGTTTCGTGCCGGTGGCGATCAGCGAGCGCAGGGGACTGGTCATTATCAACCTCCTGTGGGGACGGGTCCACGGTGCCGGTACTTTCATTGTAGTCCGGCCGTGCGCCGCGGTTAGAAGGCGGTGACAAGGCCGGGCTCGCCGAACCGGGACCGGAGCAACTCCGGGGCACCTTCGAGGAGCTGGAGCGGTCACTCACGCCGGTGGGCAGGCGGCTGGAGCCGGAGGACGTGGCGCCGCGGCCTGCACTTCGGGATCGGTGAGGTCGTTGAGCAGGTCGAGCGGCAATGGCGTT
>JADLBT010000180.1 GCA_020847555.1 Gemmataceae bacterium | reverse complement strand
GTACGGTTGGCGGACTCCCGTACTTTCTGAACGGCGGGGAGGAGCAGGCCGATGAGGATCGCAATGATCGCAATCACCACCAGCAGCTCGATCAGCGTGAAGGCACGACGAGTGGAACGCATGAATCGAGTCCCTCGGGCGGAACGTGAAGATGGAGAAAGGACGCTCTCAGGGTCAGTCCGCACCACCCGGGTGAAGGTGTGGGCTGCCGAAAGCGCATCACGAGTCTGTGCGCGGCGTGGCTGCCGCGCGATGAAAAGACGCTAATGCGAATCTAATTGCTTTCTAATGTATCGCCGCCGGCATGACGTGTCAATGAAAAAGCCGAAATGCGGACAAAACAGATGAGAGCTATCGGACCAGGCGGCGGGGGAGGTGGCCGCGCGCAAACGGGCGGGACGGGGGGGTTCTTGCCCCCACGTCCCGCCCGTTTGCGTCGGCGATCCGAGCTGCTGCGCTGCGTGCGCGGCGCGGACCGGATGAACCGGACCGTGTCTCAGCGGGGCCGTGGCGGCCGCGCTCACTGGTTGTCGCTGTACACCTCGCCGCCCTGCGCGGTGCTCATGGCGCGCCAGATGGCAATGGCGATGGTGTCCTGGACGAACCGGACGCTGCCGTCACCCATGCAGACCTGCACGCCGCCGGTGTGGCGGCCGCGGGCTGCGAACATGGACGGGTTCGTGGTCGTCGGCGTGCCCGTACACGGCAATCCGTTCAGCGGCTGGTTGTTGCAGTAGCCGGTCGTGTAGAGCACGTCGGGGGAGGGACTGTTCGGCCCGAGGTAGGTGGAGAAGCCGGCGGCGTCGCCCCACCAGAGGAACCCGCGCAGGTCGCTCCCCTGCCCCTGGAGTACCTCGGCCAGCATCATCGTCTGACTCGTTCCGTCCGTGATGCCTTGCAGCGTCTGGCCCTTCCGCGGGTAGGCAGCCGTACCGGGCTTGAACAGGACGGCGTTGGAGCCGCCGGGATTGACAACGCCGTTCAGGGTGGCCTCACGGGCGTGGCCGGTGGTGCCGACATTGACCGCGTAGTTGTGGTTGGTCATGCTGCCGATCGGCGTGTTCGGATTGTCGCTCGGGCAGGTCATGATGGCGAACCGAGTGTTGGTCACGTTGACCGTGTTCGGGGAGGCGGCATATCGGGGGCCGGTCGAATCGTTCCCGCCCCAGTTGAGGTACTTCTTGGCCGAGTTCCCCTGCTCCAGGTACGGCAGGATGAGGACCGGCTAGGTGCCCCAGCAGCACCCCGACGGACCCATCGACGGCGGCAGGCACTTGAAGGCGTCGTGATGGGTGTGCATGGCCAGCCCGAGCTGCTTGAGGTTGTTGGCGCACTGAGCGCGGTTGGCGGCCTCGCGGACCTTCTGGACCGCCGGCAGCAACAGGCCGATGAGGATGGCGATGATGGCGATCACCACCAACAGCTCGATCAGCGTAAAGCCTGGACGTTTCGAGCGCATGAATAGAGTCCCCCGGGCGAAACAAAAGATGAACGAAAACTGGACACGCAGAGAATGGGGTGGGGTGTCCAGCGAGCCTCTGGATGCAGAGGGCGAATCAACGGGCGAGGTCAGGGAATAGTGAAGTCGAACTTGTTCGGGCCGGCGGTGGTGACTTCCTTGTAAATGGCGGAGTTGACGTTGTATTTGGCCGGGATCATTTCCTTGGCCGGCGGCCCGGACTCGCCGGGAGCGGGCTCTGCCTTGGGGGCCTTCGGATCGCCAGCGGAGATGAGGATCTTGTACTCACCTGGCTCCAGGCCTTTTTCGGCGAGGATATTGTAAGCCCCCTTCTCGATCAGCGCGGTGACCTGGGTCTTGGTTTTCTTTGGATCTTTGGGGAGGAACTGGATCGTACCCTGGTCAAGGGGCTTGCTCTTGAACGTAACCGTGCCGGAAACGGCCTGGTTCGCCCCTGAGCTACAGCCAGCCACAACCACAAGGAATGCCGCGGTTCCCCACAAGGCAGCGAGTTGCTTGGTGAGCTGCATGGGCAGTCTTTCGGGGCGATGCCTGAGAATATTGAGGAGTTGCGAGCCTCCTCGTGATTATTCCTTCATTTTAGCCGATAACTCTCATGCATCAACACGAAATTCACAACTTCGGTAAAAATAAGCACCTGTGCCGATTCGGCGGCCCGGAAGGCGAGAAGCCGGGTGGACGCGGTCTTCAGAATACAGCCGCCATTGGCCCCTCTTCTCTCCCCTCTTCTACCCTAACTTGACGTCCGCGCAGCGGGTACGATATAACCAGAAGATGGAGTTGTGGTTGACACGCCAGCTCGCAACTTCCCTCACCTGTATCGCCCGTCACCGCGAACCGCACCGCAGCAGAGGCCCCGTCGCCGCATGAGCCATCAGCCCAAAGGAACGTTTGCCTTCGTCAGCCTCGGCTGTCCCAAGAACCTCGTCGATTCCGAGCGCATGCTTGGCAAACTCGCCCAGGATGGGTTCGCCCCGACCGCCGACGCCGACGGCGCTGATGTGGTTGTCATCAACACCTGCGGTTTCATCGAGGCCGCCCGCCAGGAATCGCTGGCCGTCATTCGCGAGATGCTCGACCTCAAGCGCCAGGGGCGCGTCGGGGCGGTCGTCGTCGCCGGTTGCCTCGCCGAGCGGAAGAAGGACGAGTTGTTCCAGGAAGTGCCCGAGGTCGATCAGATCGTCGGCGTCTTCGGGCGCGAGGAGATCAGCGGCGTCGTCGAGCGGGCCCGCACTCCTTTACCCCTCACCCCCCTGCCCCCCTCGCCCACAAGGGGAGAGGGGGGTCGGAGGGGTGAGGGGGAGCAGCGCAGCCTGTTCCGCCCCGCCCCGGTCCGTGCCCTGGAAGACACGGCCCGCCTGCGCGTCACCCCGCGCCACTACGCCTACCTGAAGATCTCCGAGGGCTGCGATCGCCTTTGCACCTTCTGCGCCATCCCGGCGATGCGCGGCAAGCACGTCACCAAGCCGATCGAGGAGGTGGTGCGCGAGGCCCGCGAACTCGTCGCCGACGGCGTTCGCGAGCTGATCCTCGTCGCCCAGGACACCACCTATTACGGGCTGGATCTGTACGGCCGCGTCCGCCTCGCCGAGCTGCTGCGCGAGCTGGACCGGGTCGAGGGGGTGGACTGGCTCCGCATCCTCTACGCCTACCCGATCCACTTCACCGACGAGCTGATCGAGACGCTCGCGTCCGCCGCGAAGGTCATCCCGTACCTCGACATACCGCTGCAGCACATCAACGACCGGCTGCTGCGACGCATGCAGCGGCGCGTCAACCGGGCGCCGACGGAGACGCGGCTCGGCCGGCTGCGGGCGGCGGTCCCGAACCTGACGCTGCGGACGACGTTCATCGTCGGCTTCCCCGGCGAGACCGACGCGGAGTTCGAGGAGCTGGTCGAGTTCGTGCAAGGTACGCGCTTCGAGCGGGCCGGCG
>JADLBT010000179.1 GCA_020847555.1 Gemmataceae bacterium | reverse complement strand
GCGCCGCCCGAGCCCGCAGCGTCAGCGAGGGGAGGGATTTGGCCCTCGCTGACGCTGCGGGCTCGGACGGCGCCGGAAGGTGCCGCCGGTGGGTAGTGGACGGTTTTACCCGCGCATCTCGGCGAGGGCCAGGTAGAGCCGCCCCAGGTGGTGCCACGCGCCCGTCTCGGGCAGCTGGACCACGGCCTCGTGGAGGGCGGGGCGCGCCTCCTGCGGCCGGTTGCAGAACAAAGCCGCCATGCCGCAGTTGAACAGCACCGGAGCACTCGCGGGCAACGCCTGCCACCGCGTCCGCGCCTCGTCCCACTCCCCGCGGTGCCAGGCGAGGACGGCCTGTTCGTTCGCCAGCGCGACACGCCACGGGGGCGGCGCCACGGCTTCCCGGCCCGTTAGCAGTTCGCTCGCCTGGTCGAACTGCCTGGCCAGCCGAAGGGCACCCGCTGCGAGCAACGCCTGGGCGAACGAGCCCTTGCGTGCCGTCTCACTGGCCCACTCCGTAAGGGCCGGGGCGCCGACCGGCTGTCCCCCGGCGGGACGCAGTTCGGACAGGTCGGCGTGCCGCATTAGCAGATGCAGGTTGCGCACCAGTTGAGGGAAGTTGCCCAGGCCGAAGGGTAGCGCCGCCGCCGGTTCGTGGGCGGCCACCAGCTGCGGCCAGGTCGGCGGGACGGGGTACGAACCCACCTCGTTCGCCGGGGCCAGGAAGCGGGCCGCCGCCTGCGCCTCGTCCCAGGCCGGCCGCGGGTCGATCGGCTGCACCGGGCCGGCGTCGAACGGCATTACCTCACCCGCCGGCTCCGTGGCGGCGAGCCCGGCCGCATGGGCTTCCGCCTGCCGCCGCAGGTAACCAGCCATCAGGTCCGGCAGCAACGGCTGAACGTGCGTATCGGCAGAACGAGGATCGTATGCCTGGCTCATCTTTTATTCCCTTCCCACGGCGGGGTCTGGTTGTGTTCCTTTACCAGGGGGACGTCAAGCCGGCCGGAACTTGCGCGGGGCAAGCCGCTTCCCGCTTACTTCTTCGGCGCTGGCGGGGGCGCCGGGGGCGGGGTCGGGTTGAACCGGGACAGGCGGTCCCCCGTCAAGGCCGGCGTGGTGCCGATACTGCCCATGAGGATGGCGAGCTGGCCCTGCAGTGGGGCGTCCGCCCCGGAAGCCCGGTGCAGCTCGCGCAACAGCTTGAGCTGATTGGTGTTCAGCGCCAGGCCATTCTTCTGCACATGCCGGTTGAGGGCGATCGCGGCCGTCACGCGCTGCTTGCCCAGTTTCGGGTCGAGGATCAGGTCCGCGAGCCGTTGTTGCGGCTCCGGTCCGGGGAAGGTGGCCAGGATCTCGATCGCCGGCACAATCGTCTCGTCGTTGCGCAGAGCGGTGAGGACGGCCGTCTCGGCGGCCCGAACGTCGTATCCCTTAACCAGCCCGCGCGCCATCCGCCAGAGCGTGTCGAAAGATTCGGCGGCGAACTGCTTGCGCTCCGGATCGCTCAGTTTTTGCCCCTTGCGCAACTTCGCGTCCTCCTCCAGCCAGCCCTGCTGCCATGCCGGCGCCCGCACCACCGCGTCCGGGACCGCCGACAGCTTGATGGCGTCCTCCATCCGCCCCTTCAGGTCGTCGGGCATGCCGAGGACCACCTCCGGCAGCACCCAGACATTGCGGTACTTCGCCTCGAACCGGCGGTAAGGCGCGTCCGCCTTGAGCGGAGACACCAGGAACAGCGGCAGCAGGCCGGCGCTGGCGTCCGCCCGGAACTGGGCGAGCACGTAAGACAGGTCGCGCACGGGGATGCCCTGGTGGAGGAAAATCGCCTCGATGTCGGCCACGCGGTGCAGCTCGGCGAACGCCTCCTTCAGTCCCGGCACAAGGACCGGCTCGTAGCCGGCCGCCTTGAGCTGCTTGCGCAGGTCGGCGAATTGCCCCTCGGGGGCGGCGACCACCAGCGCCCGCGGCGTGGGCTTGCTGGCGAAGAACTGGGCCAGCAGCTCGACGACGCGCCCGGAGATCACCGGAGTAGGGGTCTGCGGGAGGCGGAGCAGGGCGGTGACGGCCGCATACTGGACGCGCCGGTCGGGGTAGTTCAGCGCCCGCACCAGCGGCCCGCTGGTCCCGTTTACCGAGACGCGGGCGGCGCGAGCCTCGCCGCGTTCTCCGAGCGCCTTGATCGTTGGCAGGATAACGGCCAGGTTGTGGTCGGCGAGAGCGCGGTTTAGCACCTCAATGACCAGATCGGCGTCGATGGTCGCCAGCAACTGGTCGATGGACGGGTTGGTCTTGCCGGGCGCCAGGATCTGATCAAGCTTGCCCTGATAGGCGCGCTCCAGCATGAGGTTCAGGAAGACCACCTGGGCCGGCCGGTACGCTGCGTCCAGGTCGAGCGCCTGGCGGGCATAGCGCAGACCGAAAATCTCCTCGTAGTCGCCGGCGGTCAGTTCGAGCGCCTTGGGGGAGAGGGTGCGGTCCTTCGTCCACGGCCAGACGCGCACGTGACGCGGATCGAGGAACTTCAGCCGGTGCTCGTACAGCTTCTCGGCAAGCTGGGTGAGCGCGAGTTGCGGCGGCGGGAGGCGTTCCGGAGCGGTTTCCAGCAGGTGGGCGAGCGTCTCCCGCGCCTTCGCTCGAACGTGCTCGGGATACCTCGGCGACGCGGACAGGTGCCACAGGTAGGGGACGGCCCGCTTCTCGAAGCGCCGTCGAATCAGCTCCAGCAGCGGTAGGCGCAGGTCGGCGTCCTTCGCGTCCATGTCGTCGCGGGCGATGAGCGCCTCGAACAAGGGCGGCATGACGTCCGGCTCCAGCCGGACCATCGCCTCCAGCAGGCGCTGGTGTTTGAGCGACCCGACGTCCTTGCGCAGCGCCTCCAGCAGGTACGGCGCGGCGCGTGCGCCCGAGCGGGACAGTTGGGCGAAGGCGTAGGTGCGTACCTCCGGCACCGGACTGTGCAGGTTGTTGATGAACTTGTTGATGCGTACCGGGTCGGCGAGCTTCTTGTCGAGCGCGGTGGTCAATCGATCCAGCAACGTCTCGACGTTTTTCTCGGCCTGCCTCTGGAGTTCGGGCAGCTTGTGCCACTGGCGCACGGTCTTGAGGCGGAGGAACGGCGCCATTCCCTCCGCCTCCTCGATCTTCAGAAGCTGGTCGTCAACGGCCTCGGCCGGCCCCTTCTTGACGAGCTGGTCGAGGTGCAGACCGGCCACGTCGAACTTGCCGACCTGGATCTCGAACTGGAGCGCGGCCCAGTACTCGACCGCCGTTTCCGGCTTCTTGAAGAAGGTGCGGTACTCCTCTTCCGCCTTCGCGAGCAGGGTCTTCATGGCCTGCTTGACATCGTCTCCCTTTGGGACTTTCGGGTCGTCGGCCAGCGCCGGCCCGCCGAGCAGCAGGAAGAGTCCGGCAATAAGTGCATGGGAAGACAGGATGAGACGCACGATGGGATGCCTCCTCTTGCGGGTGCCGTCGGACCAACCCGGAGTGCCAGCGCCGGGCGCGACAGGCCCGGCACCGGCACTCCGGGCTGGTTGGATGGCGCCCCTACACTTCAACTTCCGTCCGGACAAGGTCTTCAAAGGTTTCGCGGCGGCGGATGAGCCGGTGCCGGGATCCGTCCACGAGCACCTCGGCGGCGCGCAGCCGGCTGTTGTAGTTGGAACTCATGGCCATGCCGTAGGCGCCGGCGCTGAACGTCGCCAGCAGATCGCCGCGCTGCAGCGGCGGCAGTCGGCGATCCTTCGCCAGGAAATCGCCGGACTCGCACACCGGCCCGACTACATCGTGGCGCACTGTGCCGGGGATGTCCGCTTCGTAATCCTCCGGCGGCGCTGGGAACTTGGCTGCCGGCTGGACTGGCCAGATGCGGTGGAACGAGTCGTACAGCGTCGGCCGGATCAGGTCGTTCATGGCGGCATCCTGGATCACGAAATGCTTGCCGCCCGACTCCTTCGTGTAGATCACGCGGCTGACGAGCAGACCCGCGTTGCCGACGACGAACCGGCCCGGTTCGAGGATCAGCTTGCATCCGGACGCCTTGACGGCCGGGACAATCACCTCGGCGAATGCGTCGGCTGGTAGCGCTTCCTGCTTGCGGTAGTGGATGCCGAACCCGCCGCCCATGTTCAGGTACTCGATCCGGTGCCCCTGCTTGCGAAGCTGCTCGATCAGCGCCAGGCCCTTCGCGACGCCCTGCTGGTACGGCGCGGTCGAGAGGATTGGCGAGCCCAGGTGCATGTGCAGCCCGGCGATGCGCACGTGCGGGTGGTCCACCATCTTCTGGGCGAACTCGAGGACAGTATCGATGTCCAGGCCGAACTTGACGCCCTTGACGGACGTGTCGGTCTTGGCGTGCGTCTTGGGCGGCAGGTCGGGGTTGACGCGCAGGGCGGCGCTGGCGACCTTGCCGGCCGACCGGGCCACGTCGGCCAGGGCGAGCAATTCCCCCTCGCTCTCGACGTTGAACAGGAACACGCCGCTGTCCAGGGCGTAGCGCATCTCCCGGTCGGTCTTGCCGACGCCCGCGAAGACGATCCGATCGCCGGTGCCGCCGGCCTGCAGGGCGCGGTACAACTCCCCGCCGCTGGTGACATCGAATCCGGACCCGCTCTCCGCCATCAGCCGGCAGATGCTGAGGTTACTGTTGGTCTTGATGCTGTAGCAGATGAGCGGCGACACCGCGGCGAACGCGCGCTGAAGCTGGCGAAGGTGGTGGAGCAGGGTGTTCTTGCTGTAGACATACAGGGGCGTGTCGTACACCCGGGCCAACTCCGGAATGGGAACGTCCTCGCAGTGGAGGGTGCGGTTGCGGTAGGCAAAGTGATCCATGAGTGCGGATCCGTCGGGGTCGCGTTCGTCCGCCCCGGGCGCAGCCTTTGCGGCCCTCGCGGGACGATTTCTTGATTATCAATCGACGGACGGGGTTTGTCCATGTCGCGCGGGCGAGCGGGGGGCATGTCGGCCGGCGCCGGCTTTCCCTGGCGGGCGCCGCCGGCGCCTTCGGCCGGAACGTCAGGAGAGCGCGGATTGGTGCGGGCGGTACAGGTCGGAAGGCCCGAACGGCAGGAGGACCACGTAAAGCCCACGGATGGCGTCCCGTGGGCTTGCCACAGCCCATTGCACACCCTCCTCCTGGAACTTGTACTAACCTGCCGAGACGAGCGGCCGGCCGAGGCAGATCACCGTCAGATCTTCGCTGGGCACTGCCCCGCCCAGGCGGTCGTGGACGGCCTGCACGACGCGCTGCAGCAGCGCGGCGACCGTGCCGCCGCCCGCCGCGGCGGCGCGGAAGGCATCCGCCTGAAACAGGTCGCCCTTGCGGCCGATCGGGCCGGCGACCCCCTCGCTTGCCACCAGCAGGCAGTCCCCGGGTGCCAGGGCGACTGTCACCGCCGCCCCCTTCCAATTCTTCCGAATACCCAGCGCGGGGGCGACCTGATCCGGCGCGACGGCGTCGCGAAGGGTCCGGCCCGCGTGACGGTACAGCAGCGGAGGAGTGTGCCCGGCCACCGCCAGAGTACAGGCGTGGCGCGTCGGTTCGAGGGTGCCGGCGACGAGGTTCAGGACGCGGTCGAGGGAGCCAGCGGTCGCGACCTCGTTGACGCGGCCGAGCGCCCGGGCCGGATCGTCCGGATCGTCTATCAGAGCGAGTCGCGCATCGATCCCGAGGCGGGCTGCGAGCAGGGCGGCGGGAAAACCGCGACCCCCGACCTCGCCCACCAGCAGGCCGACCCGTCCGCCGGGCAGCGAGAACACGTCGTGCAACCCGCCCCTGCCCGGCGCCGGCTCAACATGACAAAACAGGTCGTACCCGGGGACGCCGGGAAAGCGCCGCGGCTGGAAGGATCGCTGGATCGACCGGGCCAGGCGCAGCTCGACCTCCAGGCGCGCCTGCTCACGCTGGTCGTCACGCCAGCGCGCCGCCTGCACCGCGAGGGCGATCAGGATGGCCGCCTCGCCGAGGATTTCCAGATCGGCCCGGACGAACGGCCTGACCCAGTCCTGGGTGTCGAGCTGGAGGGCGCCCAGGGCGGGCGTGCGGCCCACCCGCAGCGGGGCGGAAAGCAGCGACCGCCAGCGCGCCGGCGGGCCGCCGTAAGTCCCCTCCGCGAGCACCACCCGGCCGGACTCGACGCACCGGGCAATCAGCTTCCGGCTGACCCGGGCCGGCATGGCGACCGCCCGACGGGCGCGCACGACCCGCGGGACGAGCGGCTCGCCGGGCCGCCCCGGCAGAAGGATGAAGCAGCGGTCGGCCTGCGAAAACAGGTCAAGCAGCGCGCCCGCGGCCCGGCCGAGCAGCCGGTCGAGTTCCTCCGCCGCCATCAGCTGCTGGGCCAGCTGGAGGAGTCCCTGCGAGACCCCTTTCGGCGCCTCCGTCGGGGGACGCTGGCCCAGCACACCCTGGACCGGCGGCCCGCAGAACGACTGCTCGTGGACCGTCGCCTCGACGATCTCCTCCCCGTCCTCGGCCGCGGGCTCCTCGTGGTAGACCAGCTGGTAGTCGCCGAGCCTGATCACGTCGCCGTTCCGGAGCCGGGTCCGGTCGGGGGCACGCTGGTCGTTCACGTAGGTGCTGCCGCGGCTGTCCAGATCCTCCAGGACGTGGACCTCGCCCTCGCGGACGACGCGGGCATGCTGCCGGCCGACGACCATACTCTTCAGAACGGCGTCGCAATCCGCCCCCCGCCCCAGGACGACCTCGCGCTGGATCAACAAGATGACGCGCCCCGGCTCCGGTCCGCGCGCCACGACGAGGAATGCCATGCCGCCCCTCCCGCCGCGTCACGGAGCCAGCTGGCTGCCCCAGTACGCGAGCTGCTTCGCGACCTCCGCCGGGGCTGTCGAGCCAACGCTGCGGAACGCCGCCAGCGCGTTGCTCACCCCGAGTACGTTGTACACCTCCGCGCCCAGCCCCGGGCGGACCGCATCGTACACCTCGGCCGGGAGGTCCGCAAGCCGGCAGCGGCGCTCCTCGCACGTCCGCACCAGCCGGCCGACCGCCTCGTGAGCCGCCCGCATCGGTACGCCGCGCGCGATCAGCAGCTCCATGAACGTTGTCGCGTCCAGGTAGCCGTCCTCCAGCCGGGCGGCGATCGCGTCCCGGTTGAGGCGCGTCTCACGCACCAGGGCGGCGGCCAGCTCCAGCGACGCGGCGACGGTGTCGTGAGCGTCGAACAGAGCGACCTTGTCCTCCTGCAGGTCGCGGTTGTACGCCAGCGGCAGCCCCTTCACCAGCATCATCAGCTGGTGCAGGTCGCCGACCACCCGGGCCGTCTTGCCGCGGATGAGTTCGAGCACGTCCGGGTTCTTCTTGTGCGGCATGATGCTCGAGCCGGTACAGAAGGCGTCCGGCAGCGCCACGAAGTTGAACTCGGTCGTGGACCACAGGATCCACTCCTCCGCCCACCCGCTCAGATGCAGGGCGACGGCGGCCAGGTCGAAGACGTACTCCAGGAGGAAGTCGCGGTCGCTCGACACGTCCAGGCTGTTGCGGGCCAGGGTGTCGAAGCCGAGCTGGCGGCGCACGCTCTCGCGGTCGATCGGCAGGGACGTCCCGGCCAGGGCCGCGGCGCCCAGCGGCAGGACGTTGACGCGCCGGCGGCAGTCGGCGAGCCGGTCGCGGTCGCGCTGGTACTTCTCGACGTAGGCCAGGAAGTAGTGGGCGGCGAGAACCGGCTGGGCGCGCTGCAGGTGCGTGTACCCCGGCAGGACCACGGCGCGGTCACGCTCGGCGCCGGCGAGCAGGGCACGCTGCAGTTCGAGGAGCCGGCCATCCATCTCGTCGATGGCGTCGCGCACCCACAGCTTGACGTCAGTCGCGATCTGATCGTTGCGGCTGCGGCCGGTATGGAGCTTGCGGCCGACGTCGCCCAGGCGCTCGATCAGCGCCCGCTCGATGTGGGTGTGGATGTCCTCCAGCTTGACCGAGAAGGGGAACTCGCCGCGCTCGATCTCGGCCGCGATGACGTCGAGGGTTGTCGCGATGCGTGCGGCCTCGTCCGCCGTCAGCAGGCCGACCTCGGCGAGCATGCGGGCATGGGCCTTGCTGGCGGCAACGTCCTGGCGGTAAAGGCGGCGGTCGAAGGTGATCGACTCGGTAAACGCCTCGACCCGATTGTCCGTCTCGCCGCTGAACCGCCCGCCCCAGGTTTTCTGACTCACGATGACTCCTTGGTCCGTCCACAATGTCCCTGGTGCAGGGGAGAAGTTGCCGTGCCAATGGGGTCTTTCAAAGCCCACGGGTCGCGTTCCGTGGGCTTTGAAAACCTGGCCCCTGCCTGGCCGGTGATGTTCCGCGCCGCTGGCGACGCCAGGAACGCCACCACCGCGATCAGCGGCCGTCGCGGTAGCGCGCCGTCACCGCCGGGATGAGGTACTCATCGAAGGCACGCTCCTGGTCGTACAGCGGGCTCCAGCCCCAGTCGGCACGCGCGGCCGAGTCGTCCACGTCCTGCGGCCAGCTGTCCACGATGTGCTGCCGCTTCTGGTCCGGCGCGAAGGTGACCGCGGCGTCCGGGAACGCCCGGCGGACGCGCGCGAGGAACTCGCCCGCCGACGGGTTGAAGCTGCCGATATTGTAAACCTCGCGCGTCAGGCGCGCAGCCGGGGCCGCCTCCAGGCGCAGCAGCGCCTCGACCGCGTCGGGCATCGCCATGAACGGGATCCGGGTGTCCTCCCGCACGAAGCAGGCGTAGGGCTTGCGCGCCGCGGCGGCGTGCAGCATCTCGGGGGCGTAGTCGCTGGTCCCGCCGCTCGGCACCGTCTGGGCGCTGATCAGCCCCGGAAACCGGAGCCCCCGGAAGTCGAGGCGCCCGGCCGTTTCCTGCACGTCGAGCTGCCGGTAGTAGCGAGCGTAGTACCGGCCGAGGCGTTCGCAGTAGAGCTTGTTGATGCCGTACATCGTGGTCGGCTCGCACCATTCGTCCTCCTTGACGCGCTGGGCCTGCTGCTTGGTCGGCAGGTCCGGCAGACCGTAGACGGCGACCGAACTGGGATAGAGGAACTTGATCGCGCGCCCCTGCTGCCGGGCCTGGCCGACACCGAGTTCGAGCAGGTTCAGTGTGCCGTCCACGTTGACGCGGTGAGCAAGGCGCGGCTGCCGTTCTGACTTGGTGGACAGCAGGGCCGCCAGGTGGTAAATGGCGTCGAGGTCATAGGCGGCGGCGAGGTTTTCCAGCAGCGCCGTGTCGGCGATGTCTCCGGTGATCGAGCGATAGCAGCGGACCCGCAACTCGTCCGCCGGCGCATGAAGGTCCAGCGCCAGGATGCGGTCGCGGCCCTGCTCGCTCAGGCGGGTAATCAGCCCGTGGCCGATCTCACCAATGGCGCCAGTGATCAAAATGGTTCGGGGTGTCATGGCGGAGCTTACCATACGACCGACAGCCCCGACTGGAAATCGGGCCGAGTATCTGGAAGACCGGACCAGAATTTCATGTTTATTAGGCTTTCATCATGACATTCTCATTTTAAGGTGATACATTGACGATTAATGGGCTTCCCGCCAGCCTTGCGCGCCCCAGTAAATGTTAATTTATTCTCATACAGTTTGATTCTGAGCTAGGTCTATTCGCCGAACATTTACTCCGAATCGTCCTGGTGGCTTCTCGTTCCTGCCGATCGGCAGTTCTCGTCTCGTTCCGTGTACGGAGGTCTACATGCTGGGATTCTCTCCCCGACGCCGGCACACAGGGTTCACGCTGATCGAACTGTTGGTGGTGATCGCGATCATCGCCATCCTCATCGGCCTGCTCCTGCCGGCCGTCCAGAAGGTGCGCGAGGCCGCCAATCGCGCCCAGTGCCAGAACAACCTCAAGCAGCTGGCCCTGGGACTGCACAACTACCACGACGCTCTCAAGAAGTTCCCCCCCGGCGCGGAGGAAAACGTGCTTCCGAAGCCGAATCCGCCCGCCAACACGACCTACATTCGCGGGACGAGCTGGATCGTCTACACCCTGCCGTACATCGAGCAGACGGCCCTGTACAAGAGATACAATTTCGCCCAGGCCTACAACACCGCGGGTAACGCCGCTGTGGCGATGAACATCGTCTCCACGATCTACTGTCCGTCCGGTCCCGATCCGAAGCAGTACACCGACCCGAACAGCGTCGTGTCCGGGAATCCGTCCACCCACTACTACGGCGTCATGGGGCCAGGGTTTCCCACGAACCCGACCGCCATCACGGTGAACGGGGCGACCTACAACTACACCGTGGGCAACCCCAACTCGAACGGGGCCTGGTCGGCCCACGGCATTCTGAGCCAGTACCGTGAGACGACCGGCAGCGTCAGCACAAACCGGCTGGTCAAGATCTCGGCCATCACGGACGGAGCATCGAACACCCTCATGGTCGGCGAGATCGCAAAGATCCTCCCCGCCGGCCAGACCAACCAGTACCGGACCTGGATCCGCGGCAACAACGGCGGCGCCGGGGCGTGCAAGGTCGTGAATTTCCCCATCAATTCGACCTTCTACAACGGCAGCAACAACTTCAACGCCATCAGCTTCGGTAGCGAGCACACTGGCGGGGCCAACTTCGCCCTCGGCGACGGCTCGATTCGGTTCGTGAGTGATACGACGCCCGTTGCCCTGCTCATGGCGATGGCGAGCATGAACGGGGGCGAGGTCGCCCAGATCGACAACTAGTTCCTGCTTCGGGCCGCCGCAGTCCCTTCGCCGCGCTGGCGGGCGGGACCGCCGGACTTTTCCGGCGGTCCCGCCCGCTCTTCTGCTTCTTGCTCGGACATCAGGAGAATGCGTGCATGTTGCGCCGATCACGTTCTCTCGGACTGCCCCTCTGCATCGCTGCCGTGCTGCTGGCGTCGCTGGCCCTCGGGTGTGGCGGCGGCGGCGGGAACCGCGTCTCCGGGACCGTCACGTTCAAGGGCCAGCCGGTTCCGGCCGGTAAGGTTTACTTTCTCCCCGACGGGGCGAAGGGAAACACCGGGACGACCGGCTACGCGGACATCAAGGACGGCAAGTACGACACTGCCGACGGCGGCAAGGGCGCCGTCGCCGGGCCAGTGATCATCGCCGTCGAAGGAATCGATCCCAACCCGCCGGCCAAGGCGGAGTCCAGCGACATCACCACCAGGGTGCTGTTCGCGCGCTACGAGCTGGAGGCCGTTTTGCCCGACTCGTCTTCCACGAAGGATATCACCGTCCCGGCGGAGGCCGCCAAGGGGCCAAAGCAACCCAAGGTGAGCAAGATCATCATTCCATAACGCACCCCGATCGGCGACCGGGACGGGGCCGGGTGACGCGGGAGCCGAGTTCATCGCTCCCCGCCACCTGGTCCCGTCCGATGTACTCCCTCATCTCTCCCCTTCCGTCACACGCCTGCACTCGCCCGAAATCGCCTATAATAGCCGCGTTTCACGGCCCTTTCTTCCGGAGGCGAGCATGAGCGACATGCGACTGCGAGACGTCCTGCGCGGCCAGCTGGACGAGTTACGCGCCAGGGGACTCTACAAGCGCGAGCGGCAACTCCAGGGGCCGCAGGGGGCCGCCATCCGGGTGGCCGACCAGGAGGTTCTCAACTTCTGCGCCAACAACTACCTCGGCCTGGCGAACCACCCGGCCATCGTCGAGGCAGCCCACGAGGGGCTGCACCGCTACGGGTACGGCATGGCGTCGGTGCGCTTCATCTGCGGGACACAGGATCTGCACAGGCGGGTCGAGGCGGCCATCGCGAACTTCCTCCGCAAGGAGGCCGTCATCCTCTACACGTCCTGCTTCGACGCCAACACCGGCCTGTTCGAGACACTGCTCGGCGACGAGGACACAATCCTCAGCGACGAGCTGAACCACGCCAGCATCATCGACGGCATCCGCCTCTGCAAGGCGAAGCGCTATCGGTACAGGCACTCCGACATGGCGGACCTCGAAAAGGGTTTGCAGGAGGCGGCGGGAAGCCGGCTGCGGCTGATCGCGACGGATGGTGTCTTCTCGATGGACGGGGACACAGCGAAACTCCCCGACATCTGCGCCCTGGCGGATCGGTACGACGCGGTGGTGATGGTGGACGACAGCCACGCGACGGGCGTCCTTGGGGCGAGCGGGCGCGGGACGGCGGAACACCTCGGCGTGCTGGACCGGGTGGACATCATCACGAGCACGCTGGGCAAGGCGATGGGCGGCGCGGTGGGTGGTTTCACCTGCGCGCGTGCGGAGGTGGTGGAGTTCCTGCGCCAGCGCTCGCGGCCGTACCTGTTCTCGAACTCGGTCCCGCCGCCGGTGGCGTACGCGGCGCTGAAAGCGGTGGAACTGGTCGAGTCGAGCGCCGACCTGCGCGACCAACTGCACGCCAACGCCCGCCGGTTGCGGCAGGCGCTGGAGAGGGCGGGCTTCCGGGTCAAGCCGGGCGAACACCCGATCCTCCCCGTCATGATCGGCGACGCGGCGCTGGCGTCGCGGATGGCGGACCGGCTGCTGGAGCGCGGGATTTACGTGATCGGCTTCAGCTTCCCGGTGGTGCCGCAGGGCCAGGCGCGCATCCGCATCCAGCTGTCGGCGGCCCACACGTCGGAGCAACTCGACCGGGCGGCGCGGGCGTTCGCGGAGGTGGGTAAGGAACTGGGGGTGATTTAGCGTGCGGAACACTTCTCCCCTCTCCCACAAGGGGAGAGGGGAGAAGAGGGCATAACGAACTGCGGCCGTCTGTCTAGCGGCGATTCGTGGCGAACGAACTCGCCCGGGTGTCCTCGCCATAGGCGGGGTAGGCGAACTGCGTCCGCTGACGCGGCGCAGGCTGCGGCCGAGGACTCGCGACCGGGGCTGCGGCCGTCGTGCCGGGGAGCGACACCAGCAGGGTTTCGCCGGTCTGCGGGAACGCCGGGCGCCCCGGCACCTGCGTCGGCGCCGGCTCGTCCGCGGGCAGCGGGATCGGACTGCTCGGGCCGCCGTCATACGGGAAGGTTCCGTTACTCGGGGGCGGCATCGGCGCCGGGACGGTCGCCGACGGGGCCGGCGATACCGCCGGCGGGTAGTAGGCGCCCGTGCTCGGGACGACTGCGGCAGGGGCCGTCACTACCGACACGCCGTTGATCGGGCAGTAGTACCCGCCGTAGTAGCCGTAGGAGTAGCTGGGGTAGGACGAGTAATACGGCATGTAGTAGCGCGGGTAGCTGTAGATGCCGATGGAGAAACGGGCGTAGTACGGCCGGTAGAACCCGTGGTGGTGGAAGTGGGGTCGATAGCCGTAAAAGCCGCCAAAGCCCCCGTAAAAGCCGCGATAGCCGCCGTGGAAGCCGCCGCGGTAGAAGCCGCCGCGGTGATAGCGGTGGACCAGCTGGGTTCCCGCATCGCCGTCGAACCCGAGTCGGAGCGTCGGCGTGTCGGCGCCGCCGAGGCGGACGATGTCGTCAGCCCTGGCGACGCCCGCCCCGGCCACCAGCGCGAGTACGCCCGCGGCTGCCGCCAAACCTTTGCGAAGCATGGTCATGCCCTCCTTTGAAGGATCACCGCAACCTTGACTCTTCCCCCAGTTGCGTCCTGTCAGACCCTGTCGAGTCGGCATCCGCGCCCGGCAGGCAGATCGCAACGACAGCGTTATCCGCTGGCATGCCATCGCAACCCTTATTTTATCCGGGCCGACAACCCTGTCAAACCGGCCACCGACTCGTCGGCGTCATGGCGTTTGGTCCGTCAGTCCCTGGTATTATGACATGATTTATATCAGCTTAACTGGAACGTCGCAGCAAAGACCAGTCGGATTATTTCTTGGAATAAGCAGTTTTCCTGCGCAGGAAAATAGTGCATAATGGGAAATAGTAGTACATGATTTCCCATCCTGGTATAATTTCCTGCGCAGGAAAATAATGAATTTCAAGAAACAAATGACGGGGCAGGATCTGCTGACTTCCCTTCAACAAGGGCAGATTTTCTTCCCGCCGTTTAAGATCGAGGTAGTCCAGATAAACCCGCCAGTCCTGGCGCAAGGCGACCGGGTCGAGCTGGACGCCGTGCTCGCCCTGCGCTGGTGCGGCCAGCTCTACCGCTTCGGGGTCGAAGCACGCCGGCTCTGGACGCCGAAGGTCATTGCCGAGGCCGTCGAGGCGGCTCGAAGGAGCGCCAGTGCGGCTGGCCTCAATCCACTCGTCCTGACGCCGTACCTCAGCGAGGAACGGGTTCTGGCCCTGGAGGCCGAGGGCGTCAGCGGCATCGACCTCTGCGGTAACGGGGTGGTCGTGGTGCCGGGGAAACTCCTGGTCCTGCGAACCGGCGCCCCGAACCGTTATCGCTGGGAAGGGACGATCAAGAACGTTTACCGCAAGAACAGCTCGATCGTGGCGCGGGTCTTCCTGCTCGTGCCATCGTTCAACTCGATCAAGGCGACCCTGGAGGAGATCCGGCGACGCGGGGGCGACGTCACCACGGCCACCGTCTCGAAGGTCTGCAAGAGCCTGGAGAACGACCTCGTCATCGAGCGGGAGCGCGGGGAGGCGCCGGTCGCACGCCGCCGACGCCTGCTCCAGCCCGACAAACTCCTCGATCTGCTCGCCCAGAACTACGTCGCGCCCGACGTGGGCCGGTCGTTCCAGGGGAAATGCACGTTGGCGCCCGAGGCGCTTGCCGGCCGACTTGCAGCGTGGGAGAAGAAACCCGGAAGAAAGGTCGCCCAGACGGGGGCCAGCTCGGTGGGCGCCTACGCCGTGATGGCTCGCGAGCCGGTGCGGTCCTTCTACTGCTCGGATCTCAAGAGTATCCTCCAGGCTCTGGGTGACGACGTTCGCGAGACGGAGCGGTTCGCGAACGTCGCCTTCCAGGAGACACGCGACGACTTCGTGTACTTCGATCGCCGGCCCGGCCTGGTCGCGTCGCCGCTCCAGACCTACCTGGAACTGGTGCGGGGCGACCAGCGCGAGAAGGATACGGCGGACCAGGTGCGGCGGGTGATCCTTGGCCAGCAGGCCCAGACCTCGCGCGGTAAGGAGTGACGGCATGGACCAGCTTCTGGCGAGCCTGCTCGACCTGCTGCACGAACTCCAGGGCCGGGATGTCCCCATCACGGTCGGCGGGGGCTTCGGCCTGTTCCTCAAGCGCCGCCACCTGGAGGCGACCAGTCAGCGGACCCTGTTCGACCGGCTGCCGGCGCCGCGGGCGACGAACGACCTGGACCTCTTCCTCCGCACCGAGGTTCTCGTTAACCTGGAGCGGACACGTCTCGTCGCCGAAGCGATCACCCGGCTCGGGTACACCGTGGTCGAGGCGGCCAAATACCTCCAGTGGCAGCGGGAGGTGCTCATCGCGGGCGTTCCCCAGCAGGTGAAGATTGACGTGCTTGTCGGCCCGCTCGGCGACGTCCGGAAGAAGCTCAACGTGAACATGCCGCGCGTGCGGCCGAAGGGGAAGATCAGCTTCCACGCCCACGCGGTCGAGGAGGCCGTCCGCATCGAGGACGAGGCGCTGGCCATCCCCGTCTCCGGGACGCGCTCGATCGGCGAGCCCTGCACTGGGTCGGTCTTCATCCCCCAGGCGTTCCCCTACCTGATGATGAAGCTCCACGCCTTCGCCGACCGGAGAAAGAAAGCAGAAACGGCAGAGGATGAGGATAGGCGGGCGAAAGAGCAGGACAAGGAACGGCAGCACGCCATCGACCTGTACGCCATCGTGGGGATGATGACGGAATCGGAGTACGAACGGGCGAAGGAACTGGGGACCGCCCACGCGGCAAACGAGCACGTCGGCCGAGCCCGAGCGATCGTCCGTGATTATTTCGCCGGTCGGACGGAGAGCGGGGTGTTGCGTCTCCGTGAACACCCGCTGTTCCGGGAGGATTTTCTGCTGGAAGACTTTATCAGCGTGCTGGGAGAAATCTATCCCAGCAAGTGACGCAATTCGGAGCGCTGCTGGCCGACCAGGAACCTCAGCGGGAGAGGCGTACCGGGTGAATCGGTACAAAACAGTGCCGGGCCTTGTCGTTTCACGACTTCCGTCGAGGTCATCACCTGCCGCGCAAACAGCGGGCCAAATGCTGTCTGCTGCCGAGAAATGCCGTTCGCTGTCGCACGCGGGTACGCCCGGCGGTACAGCAGCAACCGCTCCTAACCGCGCGCCCGCGCCCTGGTGGGGTCCGTCGCGGCCTGTCCGGCGTGAGCGAGCACGGCAGGTCCGATGGCGTCCAGCGAGAGCACCTGGCAGGCGGCGCCGAGTTCGGCCGCAGCGCGCGGCATGCCGTGGACGACGCAGCTTGCCTCGTCCTGGGCGAGGGTGAACCAGCCCGCCTGCCGCAGGCGCAGCAGTCCCGCGGCGCCGTCGCGGCCCATCCCCGTCAGCAGGGCGGCCACGCCGGGGTGCGGCCAGTGCGCCGCGACACTCTCGAACAGAACGTCGGCGGACGGACGGTAGGGGTTGTCCACCGGCTCGGCCGTGTAGGCGAGGCGGCGATCCGGCCCGAGGATGAGATGATCGTTGCTGGTCGCCAGATATACCTGCCCCGGCCGCGGCTCGCCGGCGCTTGCCAGCTGTACCGGCAGGGACGACGCCTGCTGCAGCCAGGTCGCCAGGCTGGGCGCGAAGTCCGCAGCGATGTGCTGGGCGATGAGGATGACGCCCGGGAAGTTCGCCGGCAGGGCGCGCAGGACACGCGCCAGCGCCTCCGGCCCGCCGGTCGAGGCGCCGAGGGCGACGAGCGGCGGGAGTTTGCCAGAACTCGCAACGTGAGCGAGGGGGGAGGCGCACCCCTCGCTCACGCTGTGGGCTCGGACCGCCGGCCGCGCTTCGGCCTCGCGCGCGAGCCGGGCGAGGCGAGCGAGCAGCACCTCGCCGTTCTCGATTCGGCCGCCGGCCCCGAGCGTCGGCGTGTCCACCGCGTCGAGGGCGCCGTGCCCCATCGCCTCGTAGACCTTCGTGAAGTTGCCGGACACGCTGCTGGTGACGACGAGGATGGGGCACGGGTTCTCGCGCATGATCCGCCGTGTCGCCTCGACGCCGTCCATCACCGGCATGATCAGGTCCATCAGGATCGCGTCGGCCGGACTTTCGCGGGCCTTGCGGACCGCCTCCTCGCCGTCGCGTGCGACCCACGCGACGGTGTGGCCGGGTGACGCGGTGACAACGCGGCGCAGCACCTCGCAGGCCAGTGACAGGTCGTTGACAATCCCGATGCGCATGGGCGACCCTCTCACGCCTCGCCGATCAGGTCGGTGACGGCCCGCAGGAACGTGTCGTCGTGAAAGCTGCTTTTGGTCAGGTAGTAGTTGGCGCCCGCCTCCAGGCCGCGGAGGCGGTCCTCGTCGCGTTCCTTGTACGAGACAATGATAACAGGTAATTCGCGCAGCGCGGGCTCGCCGCGCACCGTGCGGACCAGCTCGAACCCGTTCATGCGCGGCATATCGACGTCGGTGACGAGCAGATCGAACCGGCCGCCGCGGACCGCGTTCCACCCCTCCTGGCCGTCCACCGCCAGCGCCACGTCATAGCCGTGCTGGCGCAGCAGCTGGCGCTCGACCTCGCGCACGGTGATCGAGTCGTCCACGACCAGCACGCGCTTGCGCGGCCCGGCCACCCGCTCGGTCGGCTCGCAGCGCTGCAGCGTGTGCCCCTGGATGAACCGCGCCAGCGAGCGGATCAGATCCTCCACGTCGATGATGAGCACCGGGGCGCCGTCGTCGAGGAGGGCGGCGGCGCTCAGGTTCGGCACCTTGCCGAGGCGCGGGTCGAGCGGCCGCACGACCAGATCCTGCTCGCCGCGGAACGCATCGACGACCAGCCCGTACTGGCCGCCCGAATCGCCCACGAGGACAACGCACAATTCGCTGCTGTCGGGCAGGGCGCCGGGCAGTTCGAGCACCTGCGCCGCCAGCGCGAGGCCGACGTTCTGGCCGTCGAGCAGCAGGAACTGGCAGTTTTCCAGCGAACGCAGTTCGGCCCGCGGCACGCGCAGCAGGCGGTCGATGCGGTTGTGCGGCAGCGCATAGACCTCGCCCGCGATCTCGACGAGCACCGCTCGCAGCACCGACAGCGTGATCGGCAGCTGCAGGTGAAAGGCGGTCCCCCGGCCGCGCTGCGTGGCGATGCGCACCGAGCCGCCGACCTGGCGCACGACCGTCTGCACGACGTCCAGACCGACGCCGCGGCCCGAGAACTCGGTCAGCGCCGCCGACATCGAGAAGCCGGGCAGGAACAGGAACTCCAGCAATTCCGGCTCGGTCAGCGACTGAGCGACCGCGGCGGTCGTCAGGCCGCGCTCGACGATCTTGCGCCGCAGAGCGTCCAGGTCGATACCGTGGCCGTCGTCGGCGACCGTGATGGCGAGTGTGCCGCCGCGGTGCCGCGCCTCGATACGGATCTGGCCTGTCTCGGGCTTGCCGGCGGCGCGGCGCTGGTCGGGCGGCTCGATGGCGTGATCGACGGCGTTGCGCAGCAGGTGGTTGAGCGGTGCCTCCAGCCGTTCGAGGATATCGCGATCGACCGGCGTCGCCTGGCCGTCGAGGACGAGGCGGACCTGCTTGCCGAGGCGGCGGGCGGCGTCGCGGACGAGGCGCGGGAATCCCTGGGCGCCGTCGGCGAACGGGCGCATGCGGCTGAGGAGCACCTCGCGGTAGAGCCGGCTGTTGAGATCTTCCGCGTGGCCGGCGTGATCCTCGAACTCCTGCACGCGGTCGGCGAACACCGACCGGCAGCGGGCGGCGAGGCGGCGCACCTCGGCCACGACGCTGGCGAGTTGCTCGGGCGGCTGCCCGGCGGCGACGGCCTGGTGCAGGCTGTCGAGCATACCGCTGAGGTGTTCTTGCTGTTTGCGGAGCTTCAGAAGCGCGGTCGAGAAAGGCGACAGCCAGCGGGCCTGGACGAGCGATTCGCCCGCCAGGCTCATGAGCCGATTCAGGCTCTCGGCGGTGACGCGCACCACCGCCTCCTCGGTCGCTGCGGCTTCGGGCGCAGGCGCTGGCGACCGAGGAGGCGGAGGCGGAGACGCAGGCGGGGGAACGGGGGCCGGCGCGGGCGCCTGCTCGCGCGGCGCCGGCGGCGGCGGGGACGGTATCGGGGTCGCGGGCGCGGCGACCTTTGTCGTCGCCAGGAGTCGCTCGACCTGCTCCTCGTGCTCCTCCGTCCAGCGGCCCACCGCCTCCTCCTCGACAGGAATGAGGGTGACGAGGAGGCGCACGACGTCGAGCAGTCGCGCCGTCTCGTCCGGCGTCGGCGCGCGGCCGCGGTCGCGCGCGGCGCTGAGCGCCCGCTGCAGCGTCTGGCACAGCCGCGCGGCCGGCGCCACCTGGACCAGGACAGCGGCGCCGTGCAGCAGGTGGGCGGCCTGGAGCAGCGGTCCGAGCGCCGCGGCCGACGACTCCTCCGTCAGTGCCAGCAGGCCGTCGCGGAGTGTCAGGCCGTGCAGGCGGACTTCCTCGCGGAACTGGTCGAAAATGCCGTATTCCTCTCCGGATAGCACGGATTCCGGCGCGATGTCGATCGGCGGCGGAAGCGGCGCCACGACGGCCGCCGGTTCGGACGCCGTGGTCGGAGGAGGGAGCGGCGTCGAACGGCCTTCCGTGATGGTCTGCAGCTGGTCGGCCAGCGCGGCCACCTGCGCCTCGTGCTGCGCCGACCAGTCGGCGACGGCGTCCTCTTGCAGTCCGCCCAGCGACGCGAGAAGGTCCGTCGCTCGCAGCAACACATCAACGTCCGCAGGGATGAGGCGGATGCGGCCGTGCTGGGCGGCGACCAGGGCGTCCTCCATGACGTGCGCCAGCCGCACCGCAGGCTCGACGTTGACGATACGCGCTGCACCCTTGATCGAGTGGGCGGCGCGCATCAGCGGCTCGATGCGTTGCGGGTTGGTCGGATCGCCCTCCAGTTCGACCAGGCCGGCGCTCAGCGCCGTGGTGTGGGCGCGGGCCTCGTCGCGGAACAGGCCGAACAGGGACAACTCGCCGTTCATCGGATCTTGTCCTGCAAACTCGGGAACAGACGCTCGGCGTCGAGCAGGCCGATGCTACGCTCGCGATCGCGGAAGACGCCTGCCGTCAGCCGGCCGGCGGCCAGCGCCACGGTCGGCGGTGTGGCAGTCAACTCGGCGCGCGCGAGCCGCCGCACCTGATCGACCTCATCGACCGGGAACACCCAGTGCTGCCCGCCCCACGCCGTCACCAGCAGGCGGTCGCTCCCCCCACCCCCAACCCCTCCTCCACCAGGGAGGAGGGGGGCAAGAGAACCCCTTCCCCCTGGTAGGGGGGAGGCGGGAGGGGCCGTGCCGTGGATGCCGAGCAGGTGGTCGAGGTGGACGCACAGATGCAGCTCGCCGCGGATGTTCACCAGGCCGGCGAGCAGGCCGCGGCGGTGCGGGAGGCGGTGGACCGGCCGCGGCGGCGCCACCTCGACCAGAGCCTGCACCGGCAGACTGAGCCATTCCTCGCCCAGGCGGAACGTCAGCACACCGAGCAGGTCGGCCGCGACCTTTTCCGGCGGCGCCGCCAGTCGCGCGGTCCACTCTTCCAGGTAGCCCGGCGGCGACGCGCCGTTGAGGAACTGCCGGCCGGTGCGGGCGAACACCGGGCAGTTGTGGCAGTGGCCGACCGTCTCCAGTTCGGGGCAGGAGCGGTCGCCGCGCAGGCCGATGCGGTTCCAGCAATCGCCGTTCAGGGACGGGACGGTGGTCAATTCTCTCATGACTCGGCCTCCCGCCGCAGGCGTTTGAGGCGCTGCCGCAGCCGGTCCGCCTGGCCCGCGTCGCCTCCAGACTCGTACAGCAGCAGCAGGTGAACCAGGGCTTCCTCGTGTTCGGGATCAAGGTACAGCGCCTTCTGGAAACAGCGCGCCGCCTCCGCCCAGTCCCCTGCCGACTGACGCAGGATGCCCAGCAGGCTCAGCGTGTCCGCCGACGGCCCGGCGCGCTCCAGGTGCGTCGAGCAATCTTCCAGGGCGGCCGCGAGCCGGCCGTCGTCGGCGTGTCGCCGCGCCCGCGCCAGCAGCGAAATCGGCATGTCAGAATCTCTCCCCCCGGCCCCCTCTCCTGCAAGAGGAGGGGGAACAAGAGCGGCGGTGGGAGCGCTCGATCCCTTCTTCTCCCCCTCCCCTGCAAGGGGAGGGGGCCGGAGGGAGGGGTTTGGCGTCGGCGCCGGGTTGGTGAACGAAGGCCAGGACAGCGTCACTGTGGGCGCCGGTTCCGTGGCGCGGCGGTAGACGAACGCCGATCCCGCCGGGACGAACTCCGGGTCCAGCGCCGGCAGGCTTTCCGCCGTGCCGGTGGCGACCAGACCGCCCGGCGCGAGGAGCCGTTTCAGCGTCGCCAGCACCTGCCGCCGCGCCGCGTCGTGCAAATAAATCAGCACGTTGCGGCACAGGATCAGGTCGAACGGCGGCTCGCCCTGGAGCAGCAGCGGGTCGAGCAGATTGCCCTGCCGGAACCGCGGCGCACTGCGGATCGACTCGCACAGGGCGGTCCCTTCCGGCCCCTCCCGGAAATAGCGGGCGTGCAGCGCCGGGCTCATCTCGCGGAAGGCGAGCGCGCCGTAGATTGCATGTCGCGCCTGACGCAGGTTCCGCGGACTGATATCGACGGCATCGATCGACCAGGCCGGCGCCGGCAAGCCCGCCTCGGTCAGCGCGATTGCCAGCGAGTACGGCTCCTGCCCGGCGCCGCAAGGGGCGCTGAGCAGGCGAAACGGCACGCTCGCACCGCGGCGCCGCGCGAGGACGTGGCTCGCGATGAAGCCGAACAGTTCCGCGCCGCGGAAAAACCAGCTCTCCGGGACGACGACCTCCTCGACCAGCGCCAGGAACTCCTGCGGGTCGCTCTCCAGCCGCAGCGCGTAGACCTCGAGCGCGTCGAGGCCGAGCAGCGTCATCCGGTCGTGGACGGCGGCGCGGAGCGCCTTGGGGCCGACCGTTTCCGGGGCCAGGCCGAGGCGTTGTTGCAGCAGGGCGATCACGGGGTCGGGGGGCATGCGGACTCCTCCGCGGTGAGCGCGCGCAGCTGCCTGCGGCCGGCCTCGGGTAGCAGCTGGTTGATGTCCATCAGGCGGAACACTTCCCCGTCCGCGACGGTCAGCAGGCCGAAGTTGGGCTGCCCCGGCGTGCAGAGCGAGGGCAGGCGGGAGGCGTCGGCGGGCAACTCGCGGACATCGGCGACCTGGGCGGCCAGCAGGCCCAGCAGGTCCGCCGTCTCTCCGGCGGGGGCGGCCACGAGGATGATGCGGCTGCTGAGAGCGGCGGGGCACTCGCCGGCGCCGGCCAGCGCGAACAGATCGACCACCGGCACGGCGCGGCCGCGGTGCAGGAACAACCCCGCCAACCACGCCGGCGCGCCCGCCGGCCGGTGCAGGCGCACGCGCGGCACCACCTCGACGACCGACGCCAGCGGCAGCACCAGCCGGTCCGGCCCGACCTGGAACGTCAACACTCGCATGGCTGGCCCGCCTCTCGGCTCAAACGCGGAATGCGCCGATCTCCTGGTTGAGCGTTTCGACGGCGGCACGCAGATGGCCGGTCGCGCGGTTGAACTCCTCCAGCGCCGCCTGCGTCTGCTGCGTCCCGGTCGTGATCTGCGCCATCGCCTCGCTGATCTGGCTCGCGCCCGTGGACTGGTTGCGCATTCCCTCGTTGACCGCCTGGAAGCGCCCGCTCAGCCCCTGCACCTGCTCGATGATCTGTCCCGTCTTGACGTTGATCTCGCCGATCCGGCCGACGCCGCCGCGCACCTCGTCGGCGAACTTGTCCATCTGCATCACGCCGGCCGTGACCGCCTCCTGCATCAACCGGACGATGTTCTCGATGTCGAGCGTCGCCACCGCCGTCTGGTCGGCCAGGCGGCGGATCTCGCGCGCCACGACGAGGAACCCGCGGCCGTACTCGCCCGCCTTCTCGGCCTCGATGGCGGCGTTGATCGACAGCAGGTTCGTCTGGTCGGCGACCTTCGTGATCGTCGTCACGACGACGTTGATGTTGTCGGCCTTCTCGCGGATCGTTGCCAGCTTGCCGGAGATCGACGCCGTCGAGTGGACCAGTTGCTGCATGACGCCTTCCATGCCGCCGAGCTGGGCGCGACCGCTGGTGGCGAGGTCCGCCGCCTGGCTGGCGTTGCCGTACACCTGCTCCATTGTCCGCGCCAGCTCCTGGCTGGTCGCGGAGATTTCGCGCACCGCCGCCGCCACCTCGGTCGTCGAGGCCGACAGCCCCTGGGCCGTGCCCTCCTGCTGCCGGGCCGTCGCCGCGATCTCAGAGGCGGTCGAAAGCAGTTCCAGGCTCGACTGGCGGATCTTGCCCACCATCGACTGGAGCCGGGCGATCAGCGCGTTGATGCTGTCGGCGAGCTGGCCGAACTCGTCGCGTGAATCGACCGCGACGCGGACCGTCAGGTCGCCGGCGCCGCTGGCCATCTCACTGACGCGGCCGGTGAGGAGCCGCGTTGGGTTGAGGATCGCCCGGGCGATGAGCACATTCATCGTGACGGCGCCGACGAATACCACGACGCCGACGACCCACATCACCCGCTGCCAGAAGACGGTGTTCGCGCGTGCCTCGGCCTCCTGGACCGCCGTGTCCTTGTTGATCAAATCCAGCGCGTGGGTGACAGCCTTCATGTGTTCCTGGTAGCGGGGTACGATCTTCTCCTGGAAGACCTTTTGCGCCGCCGTCGTGTCCTTGCCCCCGGCCAGCGGCAGCAGCTCATCGCGGGCCGCCCGAAACACCTCCTGCGCCGGCGGATCTACGTCCTGTTCCAGTGCCTGCCGGATCGGGCCGTCGGGCAGGTCTTTCTTCCAGTACTCGAACCGGCGGCGATACTCCTGCTCGAACGTCCGCAGCTCGCCGCTCACCTTCCTGACTTCCTCGGGGTTGCTCGAATCCGAGACCGCCTGGATGAGCAAATATGGGCGGGCGATCGCGAGCACGGACGGCGTCAGCTCCGGGGCGAGTTCGCGTGCGCGGAGGACTTGCTTGTACACCGGCCCGCCGATCTGGTACGTCGAGAGCAGCCACAGAGCCAGGGCCAGAATCGTGAACAGGCCGACGGCGACGACCACCACTTTCGCGTACAACTTGGTGCGAATCGACACGTCTTTGAAGCGTTGCAAGGCCGCCTCCTCCCCTTCAGGCCCGACTCTCATCTCAGCCAGTATAAGCCACCCGGCCGGTCAGACGCTACAGCGCGGGCCGACCGTAGCCGGTGCGCAGCCCAATCTCTTTCCATAATAGTCGCTACATCCCCACCCGGCGGACGAGGGTCACAGCCGGGCGTCGAGGATCGAGAAGTCGTCGGCGAGTGTGTCCGAGCCGCGCAGGTCGCGAATCGCGAGGTAGAGGCGCTCGGGCAGATCCTTCGCGTCGAGCGGGAACGTGGTCATGAACGCCAGGAAATCGCCAAGCTTCCACATCGACCCGTCGGGCTTCTCGATCTCGAAGACGCCGTCGCTGTAGACGAGCAGGCGGGTGTACGGGCCGAGAGGGACGGAGCGCGACTCAAACGGCACCTCGGGCGGCATCATGCCGATCACCGGATCGAGCGCCTCCAGGCGCTGCAACGGGGCGCTCCCCGCGTCCGGCCCGGTGTACAGCAGCGCCGGCGGGTGGCCGGCGTTGCCGTAGCGCAGCGTGCGGTCGGGCTTGCGGAAGACGCCGTACCAGATGGTGAAATACTTGCCGTTTTGGCGGTCCATCTGGAAGACGTCGTTGAGGCGGCCGAGTACCTGCCCGGGGTCGCGGAAGTCGGTGTTCGGCAGCGACCCGCCCGACAGCATGTTGGCCGCCGACACCGCCAGCAGCGACGAGCCGACGCCGTGCCCGGACACATCCAGCACGTACATCACCAGGTGGTCGGCGTCGAGCCAGTGGTAGCCGAACATGTCGCCGGCGAGGTCGCTGGACGGGACGTACTTCCAGTCGATGGACACGTCGCCGGCCAGTTTCGGCGGCAGGAGGCTGCGGACGTAACGCGCCGCCTGGTCGATCTCCTCGGCCATGCGCTGCTGGCTCTCGGCAAGCTGGCGGTACGCCTCGTTGCGCTCCAGCAGGTTGAGGTAGCTGCGCGAGTGGTAGCGGATACGCGCGATCAGCTCGATCCTGTCCGGCAGTTTGACGAGGTAATCGTTGGCGCCGAGGGCAAACGCCTGCGCCTTGATGATCGGCTCCTCCTTGCTCGACAGGACGATCATGGGCGTCTGGCGCGTTGCCGCGTTGGCGCGGAAGAACTTGACCAGGACCAGGCCGTCGATGTCCGGCATGATCAGATCCTGAAGGATCACGGTCGGCCGTACCTCGTTGGCCATGCCGATGGCCCGGGCCGGATCCTGGCAGAAGTGGAGGGTGATGTCCGGCTCGCTCGCGAGCATCTGACGGATCGACGCGCCGACGATCGCCTGATCATCGACGAGCAGGACGGAGAGCGGGCGCACGCCCGGGGCCGGGCGCGGCGTTGATTCGCGAGCAGTCATGGCTGGCTCCGCCTGGCGGCGATCCCTGAACCGCTATTATGGCCCCGCGACGACGCCGGACAAGGACCGATCCTGCCGCCCTTCCTCGCCTGGGTTGTCCTCATCTTACTCCCGTTCTCATTCCTCCGCCCCTGGCTCAAGGTCCGATGCGCGGCCGCGGTTCCTTGTAAGATGTTCGCGAACAAACGGCAGCCGCGCCGAGCCACGGCGATGGGCAGCGCTCTCCGAGTGAGCGTGAGAACCGGAAGAAGAAGGGCGAATTGGATTGAGGCGCCTTGAACTCCCGGTTATCGTAGCGGGCAGCTGGACCAGGACGTGGCTCGGGCGCGCACGTGCGCGAAGACGGCTTCCTGTACGCCCGAGGACCGTGCCACCCATGACGCCGGACCGAGTCCAGTACCGTATTCAGGGGGAAAGCCATCGTGAAAGTCCGTCATTTGCAATGGAGCCTGTACCTTGCCCTGGGGGCCGTGCTCGGGGCTGGCGCGGGGATCGCGCACTTCCACGGCTCGCCGGGGCAGCAGGCGTGGGCGCAAGCGGCGGCGGCGCAGGGCGGCAAGGAAGTGGACAGGAGTAAGGGCAGCGTCCTGCCAGTCCCCGAGCCGACGTACAGGCCGATCACGGCGATCGACGCCCGCAAGGCCAAGGCGCCGCCGCGCTTTCAGGTCAAACCTCCCAGAGGGGCGCCCAACATCGTCATCGTGCTGATCGACGACATGGGCTTCGGCCACCCCAGCGCCTTCGGTGGGCCGATCCGCATGCCCAACGCCGACAAGCTGGCGAAGAGCGGCATCAAGTACAACCATTTCCACAACACGTCGCTGTGTTCGCCGACACGCATGGCGTTGCTCACCGGCCGCAACCATCACTCGTGCAACACGGGCGCGGTCATGGAACTGGCCACTGCCTTTCCGGGGAACACGGGCATCCGACCGCAGAATGTGGCGACGCTGGCGGAGATGCTGCGGCTGTGGGGCTACATCACCGGCGCCTTCGGCAAGTATCACGAAACACCGACCTGGGAAGTCAGCCCGTCCGGCCCGTTCGACCGCTGGCCGACCCGTTCCGGGTTCGATAAGTTCTACGGCTTCATCGGCGGGGAAACCAACCAGTGGGCGCCTCTGATTTACGACGGTGTCACCCGGGTCGAAACGCCGAACGACCCCAAATATCACTTCACGACCGACATGACCACCAGGGCGATCGAATGGACGCGCTCCCATCGGTCGCTGACGCCCGAACGGCCGTTTTTCATGTACTTCGCGCCCGGAGCGACCCACGCACCCCACCACGTCCCCAGCGAGTGGATCGCCAGGTACAAGGGCAAGTTCGACGGCGGCTGGGACAAACTGCGCGAGGACACGCTGAAACGGCAAATCAAGCTCGGCGTCGTCCCGAAGGGGACCAGACTGGCGCCGATGCCCCCGGGCGTGCGGCCGTGGGATAAGCTCTCGGCCGACGAGAAGAAACTGTTCGCCCGCCAGATGGAAGTGTTCGCGGCCTTTGGCGAGCACACCGACCACGAGGTCGGCCGGCTCATCGCGGCCCTGGAAGAGATGGAGGTGATGGAGAACACCCTGTTCTTCTACATCCTGGGCGACAACGGCTCCAGCGCCGAGGGCGGGCTGATCGGCACGCTCAATGAGACGCTGGGTCTGAACGGCCTGGTGCAGTTTGAAACGGTCGCACGCCAGCTGGCGCGGCTGGCAGAACTGGGTGGTCCCACCACCTACAACCACTTCGCCGTCGGCTGGGCTGTCGCCGGCAACACGCCGTTCCAGTGGGTCAAACAGATGGCGTCGCATTTCGGCGGCACCCGCACCGGCATGATCGTCCACTGGCCCCGGGGGATCAAGGCGAAGAACGAGGTGCGCACCCAGTTCCACCACGTCATCGACATCGCCCCGACCGTGCTCGAAGCGATCGGCGTGCCGCAACCGGACGTGGTGGAGGGCTTCAAGCAGCGACCGATCGAGGGGGTGAGTATCAACTACTCCTTTGCTGACGCCCGGGCGAAGGATCGCCGCACGACGCAGTACTTCGAGATGTTCGGCAACCGGGGAATCTACCACGAAGGTTGGACGGCGTGTGCCCAGCACAGCATTCCCTGGGACATGACGCAAAAGCTGCCGAAGTTCGCGGAGGATCGCTGGGAACTTTACCACGTCGCGAAGGACTTCAGCCAGGCTGACGACCTGGCCGCCCGGCACCCGCAGAAGCTCAAGGAACTGCAGGCGCTCTTCCTGGTCGAGGCGAAGAAGTACAACGTGCTGCCGCTGGACGATCGGCGCGTGGAGCGTTTCAACCCGGTCCTCGCCGGCCGACCGGACCTGATGTTCGGACGCAAGAAGCTCACGGTCTTTGAGGGCATGACCGGCATGATGGAGAATGCCTTCCTCAACGTGAAAAACGCCTCGCACACCATCACCGCCCAGGTCGAGGTGCCCGCGGACGCCAGGGGCGTGCTTCTCGCCCAGGGCGGCCGCTTTGCCGGCTGGAGCCTCTACCTGAAGGACGGCAGGTTGTCCTACGCCTACAACTGGTTCGGCATCGACCGCACCACCATTACCTCCAGGGGCGCGGTGCCGGCTGGGAAGGCGACCATCCGGTTCGCGTTCGCGGCCGACAGCGCGAAGCCCGGCACGGGCGGCAAGGTCACGCTCCACGTCAACGACCAGAAGGTCGCCGAGGGACGGCTCGAACGAACTGTCCCCTTTATGTACTCGGCCGAGGACGGGGCCGACGTGGGCATGGACGACGGCACGCCGGTGACGGAGGCGTACCGGCCCGGCCCGCCGAGCCGTTTTACCGGCCGCATCCGCCGCATCGACATCGAGCTGAAGTGACCGCGCGCCGGATCGGGGGCCGAGGTGTCACGACCTCGGCCCCAACTCCACGGGGACATGGGCGGCACCCAGGCCGGGCATCAGGACGGCGGGCCTCTCCCAACGCAGCAAGAGGTGTGCCGATGAAAATCAGTTTCCGCGCGCTGAGGATTCTTCGGCGGAAGCGGCAGACGCTTTCCTCCGGGGACACCCCGCCGGCGCCACGCTGGCTGACCGGCTGGGTGCTGCCGCTGCTGTGCGTGGCCGCCGCGGCGGTCGCGACCTTCTTCCTCTTCAACAACGTCCTCCTGACGAAACTCCCGCGGGCGATGCTCGGCAAGTGGGTCGTGACCGAGGGCGAGATGAAGGGAGCGGTCCTGGAGTTCTTCCGCGACGGCACCATGTTCGCCGCGGTGGACATGAAGGGGAAAGCGGGTCTTATCAAGGCCCGCGTGGCGGTGGACGGCGACACCCTCCAGAGCACCACCGTCAACCCCTTGACCAGACGCGAAGAGACAGATATACAGACAATCGTCACTCTGACCGACACCCATTTCGCGATCGAGGATCGCAAGGGCAACATCATCCGGATGGAACGCCTCCGACCCGCCGACTGGTAGGCGCGCGAGCGGCATTAGGACTACCGGACCAAACCCCTCCCCCGCCCCCTCTCCTGCGCGGAGAGGGGGAGCCAGACCAGGTTTGCCCCTCTCTCTCCGTTGTGGGGAGGGGGCGGAGGGGTTGTCTCAAAGTCCTTAACAGAAGGCAGGGGAAGTTGACCTGCGTGGACCGAGAAGGGCAATACGATTGCAGGGAGGTTCGGCGTTGTGGTCACCATGGACGAACATGCTCTGGAGGAGCGGAAGATGCTTATCGCGAGGAAGCGAGCGCTGGCTCTTTATGTGGATAGAGCCAGTCAGCAGTGGGTCGTGCTGGATCCGGAAGGAAACTTCTGGTTGATTCCGTCGGTCGAAAATCCCTGGGACCATCGGCAACCGTTTGATCCGACCGAGGAAACGGACCTCGAGCCGATCCCGGGGCATTACAAAGACACGCTCGGCCTGCCATTTTAGCACGAAGAAGAGTGCCCCATGACCGCCGAACACGCGCGACTCGAAGCGGCTCGCGAACAGCAGACGCCCTGGAGAAAATGGGGGCCGTACCTGAGCGAGCGCCAGTGGGGGACGGTGCGCGAGGACTACAGCGAGGGCGGCGACGCCTGGAACTACTTCAGCCACGACCAGGCGCGATCGCGCGCCTACCGCTGGGGCGAGGACGGGCTGGCCGGCATCTCCGACGACCACCAGCGTCTGTGCTTCGCGCTGGCGCTGTGGAACGGCAAGGATCCCATTCTCAAGGAGCGCCTGTTCGGCCTGACCAACAGTGAGAGCAACCACGGCGAGGATGTCAAGGAGTATTACTTCTACCTCGACAGCACGCCCACCCACTCGTACATGAAGTACCTCTACAAGTATCCGCAGGCCGCGTTCCCTTACGCTGATCTCGTCGAGACGAGTCGTGCCCGCGGGCGCCATGAGTTCGAGTACGAGTTGCTCGATACGGGCGTTTTCGACCAGGATCGGTACTTTGACGTGTTCGTGGAATACGCGAAGAAATCGCCCGAAGACATCCTGATCCAGATCACGGTTTACAACCGCGGGCCGGAACCGGCCGAACTGCACGTCCTGCCGACGCTATGGTTCCGCAATCAATGGTCCTGGCACGCGAGCCCCGACCGGCCGATCCTGCAACAGCTGGCCGGTCCCTCCTCACCCCTCTCCTTCGAGGGGAGAGGGGGTGAGGGTAAGGGGGCCAGCGTCATCGAGGCGACGGATGCGAAACTGGGCGAACGATACCTGTACTGCGAAGGGAATGTGCCCTTACTCTTTACCGAAAACGAAACGAACACGCAGCGCATCTTCGGGGTGCTGAACCGAAGCCCCTACGTCAAGGACAGTATCAACGATTACATCGTCCACGGTCAGAAGACAGCCGTCAACCCGGAGCGTAAGGGCACCAAGGTAGCGGTACACTACCGGCTGACGGTCAACCCCGGCGAATGCCAGGTCGTCCGGCTCCGACTATCCGACGTCGCGCCGGCCGAACTGGCCCGTGGCAACAGCGAAGGCGCCACGCCGTTCGGCGGCCATTTTGGCGACGTGCTGCAGGCCCGACACAAGGAGGCTGATGAGTTCTACACGGCCATCACGCCTCCGTCGCTCAACGCCGACGCGGCCAACGTCATGCGCCAGGCGCTGGCCGGGATGCTGTGGTCGAAGCAGTTTTACTATTACGACGTCGATAAGTGGCTCGAAGAGCGCGGGTCCGATCCATTCAAGCCGACGCGCAAGGCGGCGCCGCGCAACGACCACTGGCATCACATGTACAACGGCGACGTCATCTCCATGCCCGACAAGTGGGAGTACCCCTGGTACGCGGCGTGGGATCTCGCCTTCCACGTCCTCGCGCTGACGCTCGTTGATTCGGACTTCGGCAAAAAGCAGCTGAAGCTGATGCTGCGCGAGCGCTACATGCACCCCAACGGCCAGATCCCGGCGTACGAGTGGAACTTCGGCGACGTCAATCCGCCGGTCCACGCCTGGGCCACCATCTTCACCTACCGGCTGGAAAAGGGGCAGCAGGGCGCGGGCGATAAAGAGTGGCTCAAGAGCTGCTTCCAGAAGCTGCTCCTGAACTTTACCTGGTGGGTGAACCGCAAGGACCGCGCAGGGCGGAACGTGTTCGAGGGCGGGTTCCTGGGACTCGACAACATTGGTGTGTTCGACCGCAGCGCGCCGCTGCCGACCGGCGGCTATCTGGAGCAGGCCGACGGCACCGCGTGGATGGCGCTGTTCTGTCAGAACATGCTCGAAATCGCCGCCGAGCTGGCGCTGACCGACCCGGACTATGCCGACATGGCGCTGAAGTTCTGCGAACACTTCCTGTGGATCGCATCGGCGATGGCGCACCTCGGTGGCGACACGGGCATGTGGGACGAGGAGGATGGGTTTTTCTACGACGTGCTCCGACGGCCCGACGGCCAGGCGCAGCGGCTCAAGGTGCGGTCCATGGTCGGTCTGCTCCCACTGTGCGCGGCCACGACGTTCGAGGGCGAGTTGCTCGCGAGGTATCCGGAGGTTGCGGACCGGCTCCAGTGGTTTCTGGATACCCGCCCCGAGATCTATGCCGCGATCCACGACCCGCGAAAGGTCGGCCCGACGGGACGCCGGCTGGCCTCGATCCTGGACGAGACGAAGCTCCGCCGGGTTCTGGTGAAGATGCTCGACGAAAACGAGTTCCTCAGCCCGTTCGGCCTCCGTTCCCTCTCCCGCTACCACGCCGATCATCCCTACGTCGTTTCCGCCGGCGGTCAGGAATACCGGGTTTCCTATTTGCCGGCGGAGTCCGACACCGGCATGTTCGGCGGCAACTCGAACTGGCGCGGCCCGATCTGGATGCCCGTCAACGCCCTGATCATCCGTGCCCTGCTGCAATACTATACGTACTACGGCAACGACTTCACCGTGGAATGCCCCACGGGGTCCGGGCGGCTCATGAACCTGTACCAGGTGGCTGAGGAGATCGGGCGCCGGCTCGCCAACATCTTCTTCAAGGATAACGACGGCCGGCGGCCGGTCCAGGGCGGGTCGCGCAAGTTCCAGAAGGATCCGCACTGGCGCGACTACCTCCTCTTCTACGAATATTTCCACGGCGATAACGGCGCCGGGCTCGGGGCTAACCACCAGACCGGCTGGACGGGCATCATTGCCCGGATCATGCATCTGTTCGCCACCATGAAGCCGGAACTGCTGCTCGCCGGTGGGAAGCAGGCGTATTTCGAGTCACAGGCCCAGGCGAGGATCGCTTCTCCTGCGGTCGGTCGATGAAGCAAGCCGCACAGGAGCCAGGCCCCATGAAAGCGCCCCGCTATCCTTCGCTGTACCAGGTCAATACGCGCGTCTGGCTGACCGAATTGTCCCAGGCGCTGGGCCGCGCTTCTTCCACGAGGGGCAGTTCGCTGGGCGGAAGAAACGGATCTCGCCCCCCCTGTGCCGCCGCCCGCACGAGGCCGTCTTCGCGCTGACGAAACCGACGCAGGGAGAGTGAATCATGATCCAACTGAAGCCAGGCGTTGCCTTCGCCGCATGCGTGCTGGGGTTGTTGCTCACTGGCTGCGATTCGACTCCGCCGATCGTGCAGACCGGGCCGCCCGTGGTCACGGTAAGCCGACCGCTCGAGAAGGAGATCGTCGATTACGACCAGTACACCGGCCGGATCGAGGCGGCCGAAACGGTCGAGGTACGCGCGCGTGTACGAGGCGAGCTAACGCAGATTCACTTCAAGGACGGCGACCTCGTCGAGGGCGGCGAGAAGGGCGGCAAGAAGACCGTTCTCTTCAGCCTCGACCCGCGCACCTACAAGGCCGCCCTGGCCGTGGCGGTGGCGAAGAAGGCGAACGCCGAGGCGAGCCTGAAACTGGCCGAATCGGAGTATGAGCGGAATTACGCCCTGGCCCAGACCAAGGCCGCGTCGGCGCGCGACGTCGAGGTGTGGCTCGCCAAGAAGGGCATCGCCCTCGCCGAGGTCGGCCAGGCCGAGGCCGACATTGAACGCGCCAAACTCGACGTCGAGTTTACCACCATCAAGGCGCCGATCAGCGGGCGGATCAGCCGCGCCCTGGTGTCCAAGGGCAACCTCGTTAACACCGGCGGCGGCGACACACTGCGGACGACCATCGTCTCGGTCGATCCGATCTACGTTTACTTCGACGTGGACGAACGCTCCCTGGAGCTGTACCGCGAGCGACGTGCGAAGGAGTTGGGGGTAAAGGCGAAGGAAACGTCAGTCATCCCGGTGTTCCTGGGCCTGGCCATCGACGGCGACCGCTTCCCGCGTGAAGGGAAAATCGATTTCGCCGAGAACCGCCTCAATCCCGCAACCGGCACGATCCGCGTGCGCGGCGTCTTCGCCAACAAGGACGGCCGACTCATGCCCGGCCAGTTCGCCCGCGTGAAGTTGCCGGTCGGCAAGAAGTACGAGGCCCTGCTCGTGGCCGATCAGGCCATCGGCATCGACCAGGGCCAGAAGTACCTGCTGATCGTCAATGACCAGAACAAGGTCGAATACCGGCCGGTCACGCCCGGCCGCCTCGAGGGCGACCTGCGCATTTTCCCGCCGGGGGCCGGCCTCAAGCCCGGCGAGTGGGTGATCGTTAACGGCGTCCAGCGCGTTCGGCCCGGGATCGAGGTCCGGCCAGAGCCTGTCCCGATGCCGACCCGCTCGGCGGTCAACGACAAGGTCGATCCGGGAAAGAAGATGAAGAAGTAATGGCAATGCGAACGGACACCAGGTGCTGAGCACTGAGGAGCGCAGGGTTATGATCTCTCACTTCTTCATCGACCGGCCGATCTTCGCCGCCGTGCTGTCGATCGTCCTCGTTATCGTGGGCGTCGTCGCCCTGTCGCAACTCCCCATTGCCCAGTACCCCGAGGTCGCTCCGCCGACCGTCCAGGTGTCCGCCATCTATCCGGGGGCCAACGCCCAGGTCGTCGCCGACACCGTTGCCACGCCCATCGAGCAGGAGGTCAACGGCGTCGAGAACATGCTGTACATGTCCTCGAGATGTACCAATGACGGCCAGATGTACCTCGACGTCACCTTCGCGCTGGGCACCGACCTGAACATGGCCCAGGTGCTCGTCCAAAACCGCGTGGCGGTCGCCGAGGCCAAGCTCCCGGAGGAGGTCAAACGCCAGGGGGTGACGACCAAGAAGAAGTCGCCGAGCATCCTGCTGTGCGTCAACCTGATCTCCCCGGGCGGGCGCTACAACCAACTCTACCTGAGCAACTTCGCCACCATCCAGGTCAAGGACGCCCTGGCCCGCCTCAAGGGGGTCGGCGACGTGACCTTCCTCGGGCCGCGCGATTACAGCATGCGCATCTGGCTCGACCCGGAGAAGCTGGCCCGGCTCGGCATGACGCCGGCCGATGTGATCGCCGCCGTCCACGAGCAGAACGTCCAGGTCGCCGCCGGCCGCCTCGGCCAGGCGCCGACGCCCCCCGGCCAGGCGTTCCAGCTCACCGTCACCACCCTCGGTCGGCTGACCGATGAGGAGGAGTTCAGGAACATCGTCGTCAAGGTCGGCAAGGAGGGCGAGGTCGTCTACCTCAAGGACGTCGTCAGCACAGGCCCCGCCGACAAAGAAGGCCGGTCCACGACGGGTGTTGAGCTGGGGGCCGAGAATTACGACGTCGGCAGCTACCTGGACAGGAACGAATCGGTCACCCTGGCGGTCTTCCAGCTGCCCGGATCGAACGCCCTGGAGACGGCGAGGCTGATCCGCAAGACGATGGACGGGCTGCGGGCGAGCAACGTCTGGCGTGAGGGGATCGAGTACCGCATCGTCTACGACACGACCGTCTTCGTCGAGGAGTCGATTCACAGCGTCTTCCACACGCTTATCGAGGCGTTCATCCTCGTCTTCCTCGTCGTGCTGATTTTTCTGCAGAACTGGCGGGCGACGCTGATCCCGATGGTGGCCGTGCCGGTGTCGCTGGTCGGCACGTTCGCGTTCATGGCGCTGTTTGGGTTCTCGCTTAACAACCTGTCGCTGTTTGGCATGGTGCTGGCCATTGGTATCGTCGTGGACGACGCCATCGTGGTCGTGGAGAACGTCGAGACGCACCTGGCGAAGGGTCTCAGCCCGCGCGACGCAGCCCGCAAGGCCATGACAGAAGTGACGGGGCCGGTGATCGCCATCGCCCTGGTGCTGTGCGCGGTGTTCGTGCCGACGGCGTTCATGGCCGGCATCAGCGGGCAGTTCTACAAGCAGTTCGCCCTGACCATCGCCGTCTCGACCGTCATCTCGGCGTTCAACTCGCTGACCCTCAGTCCGGCCCTGTGCGCCCTGCTGCTCAAGCCACACGGGCACGGGGGCCACGCGCAGGATGCCCTGCCACGCCTGGGCATCATCCTCATCGGCGGGCTGCTGGCGGTCGGTTTCCTGACGCCGTACGTCGGCCCGCTCGTCGGTCTGCCTTCCGGCGGGCACGCGAGTCCCGCGGCCGAGGCGCCCGGCCCGGCCCTCGTCTGGAGCGTGCGTGCGGCGCTGTTCGCGGTCGGGGTTGCGGCCGGGTGGCTGGCCGCCCGACTGGTCAACCTGGTGCTCGGCAAGTTCTTCGCCGGGTTCAACCGCGGATTCGACGCAACCATCAACGGCTACGGCCGCGGCGTGCGGTTGTTCGTCCGGCTGGCGGTGCTGGTGCTGGTTGCGTATGTCGGGCTGATGGCGCTGACGTTTCAGGGGTTCCGCACCGTCCCCGTAGGGTTCATCCCCGAGCAAGACAAAGGCTACCTCGTCGTCAACGCCCAGCTCCCCGACGGCGCCAGCCTGGAGCGGACCGAGCGGACCGTTGCCCGGCTGCGCGACCTCGCGCTGAAGACGCCCGGCGTGGCCCATACGATCAGCGTGCCCGGCTACTCGATCCTGCTCGGCACCAACCTGAGTAACGTCGGCGGCCTGTTCGTCATCCTCGAGCCGTTCGAGGAACGCAGGGGCAACCGGGCGGTTAGTGCCCTCGCGGTCATGGACAAGCTGCGCAAGCGCTACCAGGAAGTCCAGGAGGCCAGGGTGGCCGTCTTCGGAGCGCCGCCCGTGGACGGCCTGGGCAGCACGGGCGGATTCAAGCTCCAGGTGCAGGACCGCGGCGGGTCGGGCTCGACCGCGCTGGAAGGGGCCGTCCAGTCCCTGGCCGCCGCGGGCAACGCGCAGACCGGCCGGCTAACCGGCCTGTTCAGCAGTTTCACCGCCAACCAACCGCAGATCTATCTCGAGGTTGATCGCGTCAAGGTCAAGTCCATGGAGATCGACCTGGAGCAGGTGTTCGCGACCCTGCAGGCGTACCTTGGCTCGGCCTACATCAACGACTTCACGCGGTTCAACCGCAACTGGCAGGTCAACGTTCAGGCCGACGCCCGCTACCGGCTGCGGCCGGAGGACATCGGTCGGCTGGAGGTCCGCAACGCGCGCAAGGAGTTGGTGCCGCTGAGCGCCGTGCTCACCGCCCGCGACATTACTGGCCCGGCGATCGTCAACCACTACAATATGTACCCCTCCGCGGAGGTTAACGGCAACACGGTTCCCGGAACCAGCTCCGGCCAGGCCATCAGCATCATGAACGTCCTGGCCAAGAAGGATCTGCCAGGCGGCTTCGACCACGAGTGGACCGAGTTGTCGCTCCAGCAGATCCTGGCAAGTGAGGATCTGCTGACCAAGCTCGTCTTCCCGCTGGCGGTGCTGTTTGTGTTCTTGACGCTGGCGGCGCAGTACGAGAGTTGGGCGCTGCCGCTGGCGATCATCCTGATCGTGCCGATGTGCCTGCTGGCGGCGATCACCGGCGTGTGGCTGACCGGCCTGGACAACAATATCTTCACGCAGATCGGGCTCGTCGTGCTGATCGGTCTGGCAGCGAAAAACGCGATCCTGATTGTCGAATTCGCGAAGGAGCGTGAGGACTCGGGGCTAAGCCGGTCCGAGGCGGCGGTGGCGGCGGCGAAGATGCGGCTGCGGCCGATCCTGATGACGTCGTTTGCATTCATCCTCGGCGTCGTCCCGCTGGTGCTGGCGGAGGGCGCAGGCGCCGAGATGCGCTACGCGCTGGGCGTGGCGGTGTTCAGCGGGATGCTCGGCGTGACGCTGTTCGGCATCTTCTTCACGCCGGTGTTCTACGTTGTCATCCGCTGGCTCACCAGCCGCAAGCAGGCGGCCCGCCCGCCGGATGAAGCGGTTCCGGCCGCGCCGCAGGGGGACGGTATGACCGCGGCCGCACGGACTGCCATCCAGCCCGCGCCGTAGGCGCCAGGACAGCGGGCGGTCCGGCGGTTGGCTGCTCGAGGGCGAACTCTGCAGCCGAGACCACTCAACAAGGAGAGCATCATGGCAGACGTAAGCAACCTGATCGGCCGGATCAACGCCGAGTTTACCGCTCTGGAACAGAAGCAAAAGCGCTCGATGGAGGAGTATCAGCAGTGGTATCGCGACCGTCAGAAGCGGCTCGAAACCTTCGGCACCGTCCTCGATGAACTCCGGGACGTGTGGCGGCCGCGCCTGGAAGCGCTGGGCAACCAGTTCGGCGAGCGCGTCAAGGTGACGCCGCGCCTGGAGCCGTCGCGCCGGGAGGCGACCTTTGAGTTCCAGTCGCCGCTCGCGCAGATCCGTCTGCGGTTCTCCGCGACGACCGACCGGGACATCACCAGGGTGATCCTCGCGTCCGACCTCGAGATCGTCCCGGTCCTGACGCACTTCGAGGCGCACAGCGAGATCGAGTTCCCGATCAATAACGTCGATGGGGTAGCTGCCGCCAGGTGGATCGACGACCGGATCGTGGCGTTTGTGCATACCTACCTGTCGCTGCACGAGAACGACCTGTATCTGAAGGACCACATGGTCGAGGATCCGATCGCGCACGTCCGGTTTCCGAAATTCGCGGCCGGTGCCACCCTGGAGCACAACGGCAAGACGCACTACTTCATCGGCGAGGACACGCGCCAGGAGTTCGCGAAGAAGCAGGGGATTGCCGTCTGAGCACCCGTGCGAAGACCTCTCCCCCCGGCCCCCTCGCAGGGGAGGGGAGGGGGAGCACAAGAGGACGGGTCGATCTGGAACTTTCTGCTCCCCCTCTCCGGGGAAGGGATGCTGCCTTGCTCGGCAGCATGGCTCACCGGGCGATGACCGCCAACGGCCAACGACAGAATCGCGGGCCGATCACCCAGTACAGGGACGATGTATGACCCCCACGACGACCGACACGCAACGGCAAGTAGTGGACACCCGCAGGGCGCTGGCCGCGGGCGGCCTCTCCCCGGACGAGTTGCAGAAACTCGACGCCTACTGGCGGGCGTCAAACTACTTGTCGGTCGGGCAGATCTACCTGCTCGACAATCCGCTGCTCAAACAACCGTTGAAACGGGAGCACATCAAGCCACGCTTGCTCGGCCACTGGGGCACGTCGCCGGGGCTCAACTTCCTCTACGTCCACCTCAACCGGGTCATCAAGCGCGATGACCTGAACATGATCTACATCATCGGTCCGGGCCACGGCGGGCCGTCGCTCGTCGCCCACGCCTACCTGGAGGGTACGTACACCGAGGTGTACCCGAACATCGGCCAGGACGCGGAGGGGATGCGGCGGTTGTTCAAGCAGTTCAGCTTCCCCGGCGGCATCCCGAGCCACGTCGCGCCGGAGACGCCCGGGTCGATCCATGAGGGCGGCGAACTCGGGTACGCGCTGTCGCACGCCTACGGCGCCGCGTTCGACAACCCCGATCTGATCGTCGCGTGCGTCGTCGGCGACGGCGAGGCCGAGACGGGGCCGCTCGCGACCGGGTGGCACGGCAACAAGTTCCTCAATCCGGTCCGCGACGGTGCCGTCCTGCCGATCCTCCATCTCAACGGCTACAAGATCGCCAACCCGTGCTTCCTCGCCCGCATCCCCAGGGACGAGCTGGGCAAACTGTTCGAGGGGTACGGGTACAAGCCGTACTTCGTCGAGGGCCGCGACCCAACGAAGTTGCACCAGGAACTGGCCGCTGTCCTGGACGAGGCGGTCGCCGAAATCCGCCGTATCTGGGGCGAGGCGCGGACCAGGGGATTCCAGGGCCGGCCGGCGTGGCCGATGATCGTGTTCCGCACCCCTAAGGGGTGGACGTGCCCGGCGGAGATCGACGGCAAGAAGTGCGAGGACTACTGGCGCAGCCATCAGGTGCCGATGGGCGACATGGACAAACCGGAACACATCCGCATCCTCGAGCAGTGGATGAAGAGTTACCGCCCCGAAGAACTCTTTGACGCGGCCGGCAGGTTCAAGGCGGAGTTCGCCGAGCTGGCACCGCAGGGCAACCGGCGCATGAGCGCCAACCCGCACGCCAACGGCGGCCTCCTCCTGCGCGACCTGCGTCTGCCGGACTTCCGCGCCTATGCGGTCGATGTCCCGAGTCCCGGCGCAACCATCGCCGAGTCCACGCGGATGATGGGCACCTTCCTCCGCGACGTTATGAAGCAGAACCTCGACGCGAGGAACTTCCGGCTGTTCAGCCCGGACGAGAACAACTCGAACCGCTGGCAGGACGTGCTGGAGGTGACGAACCGCTGCTACGTCGCCGACATCTACCCGGAGGACGACCACCTGGCGCCCGACGGCCGCGTCATGGAAGTGCTGAGCGAACACCAGTGCCAGGGGTGGCTGGAGGGCTACCTCCTCACGGGGCGGCACGGGTTCTTCAGCTGCTACGAGGCGTTCATCCACATCATCGACTCGATGTTCAACCAGCACGCCAAGTGGCTGAAGGTGTGCAACCACATCCCGTGGCGCCGGCCGGTCGCGTCGCTCAACTACCTTCTCTCCTCACACGTCTGGCGGCAGGACCACAACGGGCTCAGCCACCAGGATCCGGGGTTCATCGACCATGTCGTCAACAAGAAGGCGGAGGTGATTCGCGTCTACCTGCCGCCGGACGCGAACTGCCTGCTATCCGTCACCGACCACTGCCTGCGCAGCCGCAACTACATCAACGTTGTCGTCGCCGGCAAGCAGCCTGCCCCGCAATGGTTGACGATGGACCAGGCAGTCAAACATTGCACGGCCGGTGTCGGTATCTGGGAGTGGGCGAGTAACGACCGGGGAAGCGAACCGGACGTTGTCATGGCCTGCTGCGGCGACGTGCCGACGCTGGAAACGCTCGCTGCCGTCGAACTGCTGCGGCAGCACGCTCCCGACCTGAGGGTGCGCGTCATCAACATCGTCAACCTGATGAAACTGCAGCCGCAGGAGGAGCATCCGCACGGCCTGTCCGACAGGGAGTTCGACGTTCTGTTCACGAAGGACAAGCCGATCCTCTTCGCGTTCCACGGGTATCCGTGGCTGATCCACCGGCTGACGTATCGGCGGACGAATCACAAGAACCTGCACGTCCGCGGCTACAAGGAGGAGGGCACCACCACGACGCCGTTCGACATGGCCGTGCTGAACGATCTGGACCGCTTCCACCTGGTCGAGGACGTGATCGACCGGGTGCCGCAACTCGGCGCCCGCGCCGCGTACTTCAAGCAGGCGATCCGCGACAAGCTAATCGAGCACACGGAGTACGTGCGCAAGTACGGCGATGACATGCCGGAAATCAGCGGCTGGCGGTGGGGCCTGAAGGGCGCCGCGAAGGAGCGTCGAACCTCCACTGAAGGGGACAATGTGTAGAACGGGTATTCGTGAGCAATCAGCAGGTCCGGCGAGCCGAGCGACACCTGCTCATTCTGTATGGAGCCATCCAGGAACGAGTTCCAGGGCCGGGAGGGCGAGGCGCCTGCTGTAACCCCGCCACCGGCGCCTGGGTCGGGCTTCAATCCGCACACCGGGACGATGGCCCACGGCGCGAGCAGACCCGCTGACCGGCCCAGGGGGTGAACGGTGCTCGAACTGCTTCAGCTCCTGACGAGCCTGGCGGTCCTGACCTTCGTCGTGACGAGCATGCTGACGATGGGCCTGAGCCTGGCGGCGCGCGACGTGCTCGCGCCGCTCCGCAGGCCGCGTCTGCTGCTGGTGGCGCTGGCCGCCAACTTTGCCCTTACCCCCGCCTGGGTGTACCTCCTCACCAGGGCGTTACCGCTGAAGGAGGCGCATGCGATCGGGTTGGTGCTGCTCGGTATGGCCGCGGGAGCGCCGTTCCTCCCGAAACTGGTGGAGTTCGCCCGTGGCGACCTCACCATCTCGGTCGCCGTCACACTGCTGCTCACGGCCGGCACGGTCGTGTTCATGCCGTTGACGCTGCCGCTGGTGCTCCCCGGCGTGCAGGTGTCCGCCTGGAGCATCGCGCAGCCGATTCTGGTGCAGATAGCGCTACCGCTGGCGATCGGCCAGTTGATCAAGGCTCGATCCGCACGCCTGGCCGCACGCCTGGATCCGATCCTGCGCGTGGCTACCAACGTCAGCCTGGTTCTGCTGATGGTGCTCCTCGTCGGCCTGAACGGCGAGGCGCTGGCCGGCACCGTTGGCAGCGGTGCGCCCGCCGCATCGGCCCTGCTCGTTGCCTTCTGCCTTGCCGCCGGTTATCTCCTCGGCGGGCCGGAGGAGGGGACGCGGCGCGTGCTGGGCCTGGGGACGGGCCAGCGCAACATCGCCGCGGCGCTGGTCACGGCGACGGCCAACTTCTCCGATCCGGAGGTCGTCGTCATGCTCCTGGTCGCGACGCTGGTCGGGTTGGTCCTGTTACTCGTTGCCGCGCGTTTCTGTCGGACTCATCCCGCGAGCTTGTTGAGGACGTGAATCATGATCGATCAGGACATCCTCGACCGTTTGCGTGTCAAGCCGAGGAAGCGACTCCGGCTGAAGGACCACGACACTGGCTGGGCGCAGTCGAAGGAGTTGAAGGAGGCTGGCAAGGAGACGGTCAAGGAACGCGCGCGGGAGATCCTGGAGAAGAACCTGGCGGACCTCGCCGAGGCGCAGGACCGGCTGTACGCGGACGACCGCTACGCCGTCCTGATCATCCTGCAGGCGATGGACGCGGCCGGGAAGGACGGCACAATCAAACACGTCATGTCCGGCGTGAACCCGCAGGGTTGCCAGGTGTTCAGCTTCAAGGCGCCGTCGGCCGAGGAGTTGGACCACAACTTTCTGTGGCGCTGCATGCGCTGCCTGCCGGAGCGCGGCCGGATCGGCATCTTCAATCGGTCGTACTACGAGGACGTGCTCATCGTGAAGGTCCACCCGGAGTTGCTCGAACATCAACGACTACCACCTGGGAAACGCGGCAAGTCGTTCTGGGAGGATCGGTACGACGACATCAATACGTTCGAGCGGCACCTGGTGCGGAACGGGACGGTCATCCTCAAGTTCTTCCTGCACGTCTCGCGCGCCGAGCAGAAGCGGCGGTTCCTGGAACGCCTGGACCGGCCCGAGAAACACTGGAAGTTTTCCGCGTCGGACCTGGCCGAGCGCGCCTACTGGGACGAGTACATGAAGGCGTACGAGGACGCGCTCGGCGCCACGAGCACCGACTGGGCGCCGTGGTATGTCGTCCCCGCCGACCACAAATGGATCACCCGTACAGTGGTCGCGGACATCCTGACGTCGGCCATTGGCTCGCTCGACCTGAAATACCCGGAGGTGACCGAGCAGCAACGCAAGGCCCTCGCGGACGCCCGCAAACGCCTTGAAAGCGAGTAGCCGACGGCAGGCGCGGCTGACTCCGTCTGCGGCACACGTCCACGCGGTGCGGTCTCTCGAAGCTGCCGAATCGCGAGGTGTGGCGATACGCGACGAGCCGAAAGCGTCAGCGACGGGTCTGCCAACCTGTCCGTCGCTGACGCTTCCGGCTCGTCGGTGCCGTAAGGTTAACCGTGGTGGACGGCGCCGTGCGCCCCTCCGCAACAGGTCCGGTACGCTTCCTCGGGCAGCTCCTCCATCGTCTTGAATGCTACCGCTCTTTCCTCCTCGCTCGACAGTCGGTCAATCGCCGGGTACAGGACGTTCTCTTCCTTCTGGTTGTGCGCGGACAGAATCTGGAGCAAGGCCTGTTCCTCCCGGTCACTGTCCACGTCCTGCTGACGGACCTTCTCGTGCAGCGCTTCCAGGCACCGGCCGATCTCGCGGTGTTCAAACCGCATGACCGCCGTGGGGCCTTGGTCGCGCATCCCGGTCTTCTCCTCAAACAAGGGGAAGAGGACCGTCTCCTCCCAGATAATGTGCCGCTGCAGGCCGAATTTGAACTCTCGGAAAGCCTGCTTGGCGCTGGCGAAATCGGTGTGCTTCAGCTGGCGGTAGGTCTCCAGGAGTTGGTCGAGTCGGTCGTGGTCGTGCGCGAAAGAAGTTTGTACCGTCGCGTTGCTCATGGAATGCTTCCTCCTTCTTGCGGATGTCCTTGCAGTCACGGTTACACACAAAGGTCTCTGCGATGGCCTGGCTCGTGCCCTTCGGATGGTCGCGGTCAACCGAGGGTGCATCTTCGCATCCGGCGCGCCGGTTTTTTCTCCTTCCTGGAGCGATCGTCCCGGTGGGCGCAACACTGGGTAGGCTGGCCCTTCCGTTCCAGTTCGCACAGCGGGGGCACCGCGCCCGCCCGGTTGAGCAGCTGGGCGATGGTGACGCGAGCGAAGGCCCGTTCGGTGGCGGCGCACGCCTCGTCCAGCTCCCGATGGAGCGGGCAAAGGCTTGTGTGACTCTTCAGCCCGAGCGGGCATTGGCGAATGCGGGGGATGGGTTCGATGGCGCTCACCACGTCGAGGATGGACAACTCTTCCGGCGGGCACACCAGCGCGTAGCCGCCGCCCGGCCCGGACTGGGAGCGCACCAACTCGGCCCGCACCAGCGCTTGCAGAACCTTGTGGGCGTAGCGACGCGGCACGCGGGTGGCCTCAACGATCTGCTCCGCCGAGTAGGCTCGTTGCAAGTCGCGGGCGAGTACCACCACCGCTCGCAAGGCATATTCGGCTGTTTTGGGGATCATCGTCAGCACCTCCACGCCCAATTCTACACCTCGACATATAAAATGGCAAGGCCGCAATAATTTTAGACAGGCAGGTGCAGATTTACAGCCGGCCGGCCAGCCTCTCGGCAGCCCTGGGGCAGGCGGACCGAACGCGACGAGCCGGAAGCGTCAGCGACGGCAAGGTTGGCAGGCCCGTCACGGATGCTTCCGGCTCGTCGGCGCCCTTCTGTTTTGCCCGCTAACTCTTGTGCAGAGCCATCAGTTCGCCGCAGGCCGATTGGGGGTCGTCCGGGCGGCCCTCTCGGCATTTTTGATCAGGCCGATTCTCTCCACGGGGATGCGCTTGAATCCCAACTTGAACGCGGGCGAATCGTTGCGCAACTGGAAGTTGCCTTTGGCGGCATCGACGAGGTGCGGATCGACTCCCAGCAGGTTGTCCTGGAACGTAACGAAGGGAGCGGCTTTTTTATCGACCTCGTCCCACTTGCCGCCGAACTGGACATTCCGGGCAATGAGGCTGCCAGTCGGCGCGGCCGGTTCCCGGTCGAGGATTTTCGCTAACTCAGGATAGCGATCGCTGTAAGGAGGCCGATTAAATCGGATGCCGGAGAGCGTTCCTTTGTCCTTGATCTCGCGGACCCAGCTGGCCGGCCACTTGTGCGCCCAGCCGAGTCCGCGAGAGTCCACATGGACAGCGGGCCGACAATCGACGAACAGGTTATTCTCGATGCGGTTGTCGTGACCGCCGCCGATGTAAGCGGCGCGCGTCACATCGTGAAACACGTTGCCGAAGATCGTTGTGCCGCTGTACAGGTCATCGAGATAAATGCCGATGCATCCGCGACCCTCAAAGCCGCGGATCTGGTGCAGGTAGTTGTGCCGAATGACCGTGCCGCGCATGGTCCAGTTGCGCCCGGCATAGATCGCTCCGGCATCGTTCGATTCCGTGCAAACGCGATGAATCTCGTTAAACTCGATGATGTGATCATTGCCGCTGAAATGGATCGCCGAATGCGGTGAATCGTGCAGGAGGTTATGGGCGGCGCGATTCCCGACGCCAGACAGGGAGATCCCGTGGCGATTCATGCGATTCCACCGGCTCCAGTGATGAATATGGTTGTTCTCGGCGTTGAGTCCAGCTGCTGTGAGTTTCTGACGGTCGCCGCCGCGAAGACTGATGCCGCCGTCGCCGGTGGCGTAAATGTCACAGCCAATGACACCACTGTTCGCGCCGCTAACACTCACGGCCCAGCTACCGACATTCCGCAGCGTGCAGCCAACGATACGATTGTTGGCGGCATTCTCGATGCGGATCGCCGTACCGCGGGCCGCTTCAAAGATCAGACCGCGGAATGTTACATGACTCGCACCGTTCAGGGTAACCAAACTGTCGAGGATCGACACCGTTGTCTGACCATCCTTGATCGGCGCGGGCGGCCAGAAATAGAGAATACCGGCCTGCCGATCGAGATACCACTCGCCGGGACGGTCAATCTCGCAGAGAAGGTTGAAGCCATAGAACCAGCGGCCCTTGCGGTAGCCATAGTGATGGTGCGGCTTCACCAGGGTCATCCGCCTGGTTGCTACATCAATGGACGCAATCCGCTGCCGCTGCTCGGCCCAGTCGTGGAACCAGTAGCCAAGCACCCAGGGCTCTTTCTCGTTCTTCCAGCGCTCGGGCCGGTTGCCGTCGTAGGTAAAATCGCCTTCGACACGCCCCCTGGCGTTGCCCCAGGCAATCTCGGTCGGTCCCAGAACGCCGGTGATCTTGATGAATCCCTCGTTCGGATAGCGGGCAAGGGTCATGGGTTCATCGCGGAAGAACAACTCCAGGCCGGGGCCGCCGCGAAGCCCAAACCCGCCGCCTAACTCACCGAAATCTTTCACGCCCAGGGCGCGCAGATCCGCCTGCCTTACGTGGTCGCGGGCGGCTGGGTCGAACTGGTCTCGCACGGTGCGGTCAGTGACGGCCTGCCAACCGATGACGCGCTTGCCGCCGGAGATTCGGACCTCGTCGCCCGGACGGGCGCGGTAGACAATCGGCGCTGCTTCGGTGCCTGCGTCTTCCGCTGTCAACGCCAGCGTGCGGGCCAATTCATACATTCCGCCGTGGAGCGTCACGGTCAAGCCGCCCGGTGGCAACCGCCGGCCTTTCTTGATCGAACGGATTTCATCCCGTGCCCGTTCCAGGGTAGCAAAGGGTTGCGAAGCTGTGCCTGGATGGGCGTCGTTGCCGCGTGGTGAAACGTGGAGTTCGCTGCCGGCGAGCGGCGGCTGGACCCTGGGGGTTCCCTGCTGGGCGATCGCAGCCAGGTAGTCGAACCCCACACTGCCGATCGCGACCGTGAGGGACAGCAAAATCGCACTTCGCTTCATCGTCTCATCCTCGAATGAAGATACCTTGCCGAAACCAGTGCCGCCGCACCACTGGCGGAGTCAGCGACCGGGCCAAAGGGTGTTGATGACCCCAACCGTGCGTTCGACGATCTCCTGGCCGCCCTCGGCCCCGATAAGGCTGCTCTGCACCACGGCGCTATACCCCCCGCCGCGCGTGGCCCGCTCGGTCGGCACATAGGTTCCCGGCCCGGCCAGTTGCACCAGGAACGTTTGTACGGCCCGACTGCGCGCCTTGATCTGCACCCCGAAGTCCGTGAACAGCTCGAAGTTGTTGGTGGCGATGGCCACGTCCCCCAACCGGAGAACGTGTAACTCCATCGCGTAGGGAGGGGTCGGACCGCGCTGCTGCCGTTCGTAGCGGTCCACGACCCGCTGGTTCCAGAGCATCCGCACCCGCTGTTTGGGGTCTTTCGCCAGGGACGCCACCGCCGTCTGCGCCTCCTGATACTCCTTCTCGGTCACCTTCCGCTGGGGCAGTTCGATCACCTGGACTTTGTGGACCAGCGGCGCGTTGGTCCGCATATCCTGGCGGGCACCTTCGTAAGCCTCCTCCCAGGCGTGAACGATGCGGCGGGCGATTTCTTCCAGCCGGGTGAGGCCGCGCAGCTGGCGCATTCGCTCCTCGGCAGCCTTGCGGTACATCAGGTGCGGCGACTGATCCCCGGCCGTGCCGGTCCAGGCCAGCACGAACAGATCCTTGCCGTGCTTCTTGCGCAGCGCCTCGCGGACCTCGTGCCAGAAGTCGGCGCTGACCACCGAGAGACCCTCGACCTCCTGCGCTGGGCAGGCGACGTTGACCGCCGTCGCCAGCAGCCGCTTGTTCCGATCCCAGAAGAACAGCACCTCCACGCCGTCGTCCTCGTGGCCCTCCAGACCGCGGAACTTCGGGTCATCCGTGCGACCGTACATCTTGGCCTGACCATCGGCGTACACCGCCCGGCGGTTCTGGGCCACGACGGCATGCCCTAGCCCCCAGCCGACACTGCCGGGCTGGCGCGCCTTCCAGGCCCGCGCGGCCACGTCGGTCAGCCGTTCAATCAGGAACGCGACATACGCGCGCGGCGGCATGACTCCCTTCTCGGGGATGCTATAGCTCGTCTCCAGAGTGACCGGGGCCGTGTGCGTGTGTGTGGCGCTGAGCACGAGCTTGTCGATCGGGAATTCGGGGATGCGTTTGAGCAGCTTCTGGCGTACCTCATCGAGGATGCCTTGACGAATCGCCACCAGGTCACAGGACACCAGGATAGCCCGGTCGAGTACCTTGTCCCCGTCCCGCGACTCCAGAGCCAGCGCGGTCGCGGTCGCCGGACTCGCCACTTTCCGCGCGATGCGTGTGTGCATCTGTCCCGCGAGTGCCACCGGCTGATCCGGAGTGATGCTCACGGTCGCTCCGCCCACCAGTAACTCGGCGGCCCGGCCCTCGCTCCCGACGCAGGCGACCAGCCCCAGGGCGGCCAGAATGGCCAGCACAGCCCGATAGCCAAGGTACGATCGGTTCATTCTCTTCCACTCCTGAATGGATGTTGCGCGTTCATCGGGCAGTGAGCTACCTCACGCCGGGCTGAGCGGGGCAGCCGCTGAGTGTCTGTCCGGTTTGTCTTTCCCCCTCTCCCACCAGGGGAGAGGGGGGGAGCAGACAGCCACTCCCGGACTGCGTCTCAGGCTGGCTTAGCGAAGCGGATGGCTTTGTCCAGTTGATTGCTTGATGGCGCCCGACCGTCTATACCTTCCTTTCACAATTTGCTTTCGCTACCATCCTTGCGGGCGCGGATCCGCTCTGCTACATTCTGCCTTTGTCGGGAGCCTCTTCCCGTGGCAGAACTCCAAACAGGGCGAGACGACAACCCCAGGCCGCGAGGTGGATCCATGCCAGCCGTGAAAGCGTGGAAGTTCGGGCAGGCGGGAGCGCCCTGCTTCCCCGATGACTTCGAGATTGTCAAGAAGGCGGTCCTCCAGGTCACCGACATCAAAAGCAACCACAACAAGTACTACGCCATCGAACTGCACCGGGCGGAGGTGAGCGGCAAGGTTCTCTACCGCGTCTTCACCCACTACGGGCGCACTGACGACCTGGAGACCAACCCGGACGCCGGCCAGAAGGAGTGCCGGTTCTTTGATACGCCGGGCGAGGCCGAGGCCAACTACCAGTCGATCTACCGGGAAAAGACATCGCCGAAGAAGGGGTACAAGGAGATCGCGCTGGCGTCGAGCAAGATCGGATCGCAGAAGGCGCGCGGCACCAGCACCGGCGAGGTGGACGAGAAGACCCTCCAGCGAGCCCAGGCGGCGGGCGGCGATGGGGCGGTCGTCGCCGCAGTCAAGACCAGCCAGCTCCACGCCGGCATCCAGCGACTCGTGCGCTACATCTACGACGAGGCGACCAGCGCCCTGACCAGCACCGTCGCCGCGAAGATCACGGCCAACGGCATCGAAACGCCGCTCGGCATCCTGACCGTCGGCCAGATCGAGAAGGGCGAGAAGATCCTGTCCGACATGTACGACCTGTTCCAGGCCGGGCCGAAGAACCTGCGGGCGAACCTGGAGCGGCTGAGCGGCGACTTCTACACCGCCATCCCACATCGCATCGGCCGGACCCGGAACGCCGTCAGCACCGCCGTCATCGACAACCTGGCCGCGTTCGAGCAGAAGCAGAACACGCTGCAGCTGATGAAGGACATGCTGCAGGTGAACGGCGAGGGCGGAAGCGTCCTGTTCGATGCGAAGGTCGATCAGGAGTACGAGGCGCTCCGGTGCGGGCTGGGGTACGTCGAGGACGGCAGCTCCGAGTTCAAGGAGATGGCCGATTACGTTGTGCGCAGCCAGGTCAAGAGCAAGAACGTGAAGGTCCAGAAGATCTACCGGCTGAAGCGCGAGACGGAGTGGAGCGAGTTCGCGAACACCATCGACAACCAGCGCCTGCTGTTTCACGGGTCGCGCATCCAGAACTGGGTCGGCATCCTGTCGCGCGGCATCCTGTTGCCGAAGATCGTCGTGAGCATGGGCGTGAACCGGACCGACGCCGGGTGGCTCGGCCACGGCATCTACTTCGGCGACGCTGCCTGCACGAGCGCCTTCTACACGACCCCGGGCCGTCACAAAACGCGCCTCATGGCGATCGCCCGGGTAGCGCTGGGCAAGATGAAGGACTATAACAAGATCACCTACGGCCTGAACGCTCCACCGGCCGGCTACCACAGCTGCCACGGCGTCCGCAACCAGGCCGGCAAGCCGTCGGAGTTCGCGGATGACGAATACGTTATCTACGATGGCAAGCAACACCGGCTGGAGTACCTGGTCGAACTGACGGCGTGAGGCCACTCGGTCCCACGGGGCACAGCCCGTGGGCTTTCTCTCAGACACAGGAGCCCCACCATGCTGGTCAAAGTGGTCCTGGTGGACATCAATCCGCGCATGGTCCAGGCGTGGCAGGCAACTTTCGAGGAGAACCCCGAGGTCGATATCGTCCTGGGGTCGATGCTCGACCAGGAGGTCGATGCGTGGGTCAGTCCGACGAACTCGAAGGGCAGCATGGACGGCGGCCTGGACGCGGTCATCAAGAAGCGCCTCGGCGACGGCATCGAGGCGCGGGTGCAGCAGGAGATCGTCCGCCTTCACCACAGCTTTTTGCCGGTCGGCCACGCGACGTGCGTCCCGACCGGCGGGGCGGTGCCGCGGTATCTGATCTCGACGCCGACCATGACCGCATCGTCCCAGGACATCAGCGACTCGCTCAACGTGGCGCTGGCGTGCGCGGCGGCGTTCCAGGCGGTCCACATGCAGAACGCTCGCGACCCCGGCAGCATCCGGTCGGTTGCCCTGCCGGGACTCGGCGCGAACACGGGCAAGGTGCCGGTGGAGATCTGCGCGGACCTGATGTGGACGGGGTACAACCTGTACCGCGAGCAGGAGTTTGCCGACTTCGGCGCGATGCGCGCCGCCCTGCAGGAGCAACTCGGCGACCTGGAACCCGAGGCGCCGAAGGCGAAGAAGAAAGTGCCGCCGGGCGCAGCGAAGACCGGCAACGGTCCGGCGAAGCCAGCCCCCGCGCCGAAGAAGCAGGATCTCGATTTCGACGACACGGAGTGATTTCCTCGCCAACTACCAGCCCGACCAGCCCGGAGCGCCAGCGTCGGGCTGGTGATGAGCGAGCCGAGTGGAATCGTTATGCTCTCCCGCACACGCTTCTACAACCCGGACGGGTCGGACCGCGTCGCCGAGGTCGTGACGGCGCAGGCGACGGACCCCGACTTTTTCCTGATCGAGGTCGCGCGCGGCCCCTCGCTGGACAGGATGCGTCCGCCCGCCATCCACGGCCCGTACACGCAGGAACAGCTCGCCGCGCAGGTCGCCGCCCAGGTGCATGCCCTGCGCGGCGAGGGGTTCTGGCCATCCGGGCTGCACGCCATGCTGGAGGCGCTGGACAACTCCGCCCCGGCAGTGCGCGCTCACGCTGCCCTCCGGCTCGGCTGGCGACGGAGCCGCGACGCGGTCGAGAAGTTGCTCGCCGTCCTCCCCGACGCGGTCGATGAGACGTGTTCGCTCCTCGACGCCCTCGGTGCCATCGGCGACCCGCGCGCCATCCCGGCCGCGCGAGAGCAGGCCGCTCGTAAACTCCTGTCGCGCCGCCGTTCCGGCGTCGAGGCGCTGCGGAATCTGGGCGACGAGGTGGGGCTGGCCGAGGCGCGGCAGCAGGCGCTTGCGCGGCTCCCCGAGCCGATCCGGCAGCACGTCGAGGCGGACGTTCTCCCCAGCCAGACCATGCCCGCCGTGAAAGCGCTCGCCAAGGACGTCCTCGGAATGGAGCCGCCGCAGCGCGGCCTGGCCCTCGACACGCTGTACGAGCTGGGCGACCCGCTCGCGGTTTATGCGTGTTACGAGATCCTCAAACAGCTGCCGTTCGACCATGCCCACAGCTGGCGCTACGTCAAGAGCGTCTTCAAGCGCTCGCTGCTGCGCCACGATTTCGAGACGTTCGGCCGCGTCAGCCACCTGATCGAATCGCGCGGGAAGAAATCCAAGGGGTCGGTCGCGACGGTAAAGTCCGGGTACGACGGGGCGCAGCGCCAGGTCCGTATCTTCTCCCCGACGACCCGCGACTTCATGCGCCGGCTGAGTTGGCGCTACCTGCGCAACCTGGCGCGGCACCGCCCCGCCGACTATCCATACGCCGCCGCCGAGGCGATCGTCCACTGCACGCCGCACGACGTCCCGTCCGTTGTGAGCCTGTCGCTGGGGGCCGGGGGCGGTTACCTGATGCACCGTATCCTCCTCGGCGGGAGCAAGCGCTTCCACTTCGACGGCCGGCGGATGAGCTTCTCGGTGCGCAAGACGAAGGTTGCGCCCAACGGGCGCGAGGAGGCGTACCCCGCGCTGTGGGACACCCAGCCGCGTGCGTACCTGCGGGTGCTCAGCGCCGCGCAGCTGCCGCAGGCGCACCTCTTCGCCGTCCGCGCGGTGACGAAGAACCACCCGGACCTGCTCCAGACCGCCACGCCCGCCGAACTGGTCGGGATGCTGCGTGCTCCGTATGAGCCGACCGTCGAGCTGGCCCTCGCCGAGCTGGAGCGGCGCTTCGACCCAGCACATCCCGACTGGGAGCTGCTCGAAGAACTGCTCAACGACGCGCGGCCGCTGGCCCAGGGTCTCGGCCAGCGCTGGTTGCGGCTGACGGCGGACCTGTGGACGGGCGAGGCCGGGCGCATCCTGGCGTTCCTGTTGTCGAAGCAGCCGGAGACGCGCGCTCTGGTGCTGGACCTGGCGCGCGGCCGGCTCGGCAAAGAGCTGGAGCTGCGCGGTCGGCTGGCGCGGCTGGTGCTCGGCGTGCTGGAGGGACCGGAGCCGGCGCCGGGCGTGCATGCCACGTTGGCGGACGTGGCCCAGGATCTCCTGGCTGCGGACCTGCAGGGGCTGTTGACCGTCGCCCAGCTGGCTGACTGGATCGCGCGCGGCACCCCCGTCGCGAAGGCGCTCGCCGGCCACCTGCTCGGGCTGCGGTCCGAGGCGGTGCGGGAACTCGGGCTCGAGCGCATTGTCGCCCTGGCGCAGCACGAGATCGCCGCCGTCCGCGCCGCCGCCCACAGGCTGTTGCGTTCGGCGAAGGGAAGCCTGCGTGCCGACCCGTCGGTGCTGTTCGTGCTGGTCGAGAGCGAGTGGCAGGACACGCGCGGCGCTGCCTTCGACCTGCTGCGCGGCATCGACCCGGCGGCGCTCGGGCTCGACGGCGTGATGGGGCTGCTCGACTCGAACCGCGAGGACGTGCAGGAACTCGGCCGCGAGCTGGCGCAGCAGCACCTGACCGAGCTGCCGGTCGCGGAACTCGTCTTCCGCCTGGTGCAGCACCCGCACCCGGGGATGCGCCGCTACGCCCTGGAACTGGTCGTGCAGCACCTGCCGCCGGGCGACGAGCCGCTGACGCGGCTGAAGGAGTTCTGTCGGGCGGCGCTGTTCGATCTCTGGCCGCAACGCAAGGTCAAGGAGGGTATCGTCGCGTTCCTGCGCGGCCGCGCGCTGGAAGATCCGAAGCAGGCGGCGGTCGTGTCGGCCCTGCTCGGAGACGCGGTGCGCGTGCAGGGACGGGCCGACTTCGAGAACGCCCTGGAGGCGCTGGTGCGGATCAAGATGGCCTACCCGGATGTGCCCTCGACGGTCACAGTCCTGCCGGAGGGGTTGAAGTGATCGTGCAGACGCGCTATGCCGGCCGCAGCGCCATCGTCAACGGCCTCCGCGAGGCCCGGGTGGTGTTCGCCACCAACCAGCTGCGCGAGCCGACGTTTTTCCGCGGCGACCTGACGCAGCCGGTCCTGTTCCGCGAGGCGCTGGCGGCCCTGTACCACGTCGTCGTCAGCGACTACAAGTACCGGCCGCGCGACCGGCTGGCGTTCCGCGCCTGGCTGGAGGAGCAGGACCGCAAGTTCCTCGAAGGGCTCGGCGTCAAGAGCAAGAAGGCCCAGGAGCGCCTGCGCGAGCTGGACGCCCGCCTGGCCGAGCTGAACGCCGCCCGCCGCGACCGCCTCAAGCCGTTCGCCCGGGCGCGCGGCGCGTATTTCGAGTACGTCTACGAGAACGAGTACGAGCGCGCGTATCTGTTCGACCCGGTGGTGACGGTCCACCCGGACGAGGTGTCGTTCGAGGCGTTCTCACACGACGAGAGCACCTACGCCCGGCTCGCCGCGAAGTACGAGCTGTTCAAGGACATTAAAGAGTTCGAGTGCGGGACCACCAACATCGACTTCAGCGCCCGACTGCACGGCGAGATGGAGCGGATGCGCACCTACCGGCAGACGCGCTTCGACGTCGAGCCGGGCGGATTCACGCTGACGACCGACGGCGGGGAGGGCTGCAAGGAGAAGGCGATCGACTTGCCGGAGACGTGGGTGAAGGGGTTCCTGCAGGTCCACAGCACGATGTCGCTCGGGCTGACGCGCTTCCACATGGCGCCGGTCGATCTGTTCAACATCTGCCGGTTCCTGCGCCGCCGCAAGGCGCGCACGTCACCGCGGGCGCTGCGTTACGAGCTGGAGCCGGGCAAGCCGGTGCGGGCAGTACTGGAGCCGTGGGAGCATGTCATCGAGCTTACCGCCATGTGCCCGGCCGACGGCGGGCCGCCGCTGGCGCTGGACCTGACGCCGGGGGCAGTCTACCAGGGCAACAAGCCGGTCAAGATCCGCACATGGGGCCGCGACCGGCTGCAGACGCTCGCCCGGCTGCTGCCCGTGTGCACGCGCATCGACGTCTTCCTCGCGGGCCACGGACTGCCGAGCATCTACGTCGCGGACCTGGGGCCGCTGACGTTCACTCTCGCCCTCTCGGGGTGGACGGACAACGACTGGACCGGCGGGGCGGCCAAGTTCGACCTGCTGGCGCGGCGCCTGCTCGTCAGCGCGGCGGAGTTGACGCGGACCTACAAGGCGCTGAAGAAGGCGCACCTGGGGACGGACGGTGCGCTCGCGTCGCAGACCGGGCTCGGGGTGGAGAAGTGCCGTAGCGCCCTGTCGTACCTGTGCCAGATCGGCCGCGCGATGTTCGACCTGGGCGGCAGCGTCTACCGGCACCGCGACCTCTTCCCCGAACCGTTCACGGCCAAGGAGGCGGCCGCCGCGGTCAGCCCGGTCGCAGCGGCGACGAACCCGGAGGAGAAGGCGGCCGTTGCGATTTACGAGGCCGGGAACGTGTTCCTGACGGCCCGGCGGCCCGTCTCGACCGGGTACAAGCTGACCGGCAGTGCCAAGGGCGGCGACGGCGCGCGGGTACGGCCGCTGGTGCATGTGGACCACGAGGGCCACGTTGTCGAGGCGTCGTGTACCTGCGGGCATTACAAGAAATACAAGATGACGCGCGGCCCGTGCGAACATATCCTGGCCCTGCGCCTGGCGCACATGGCTCGCCTGGAGCAAGAAGACAGCGAAGGAGGATGATCCGTTCGGCGAGGGGGAGCGGCCCGACGATTAGCCGTTAGCACGGTGTTACGCCGTGCGGGCTTCCGCGCTCGACAACCGTCACGCGCCCGCTCGTCACCCCGCGGCCAGGCAGTGCGCCCGGGCCGCAGCTGGGTGGGGCTCACCGAGCCCCG